>CAZXCC010000354.1:0-2687 GCA_964638945.1 uncultured Veillonellaceae bacterium
TCTGCATTCATCACCTTGTTCCAGGCCGATACGAAATCAAGCAGGAACTTCTCCTGCGAGTCTTTGCAGGCATAAACTTCCGCAATGGCCCGCAGTTGGGAGTTCGAGCCGAAAAGGAGATCCACGCGGGTTGCGGTCCATTTTAATGACCCCGTCGCCCGGTCACGGCCCTCAAATATATTTTCGTCAGCTGTTGGCTTCCACACCGTTCCCATGTCGAGCAGGTTCACAAAAAAGTCATGGGTCAGCGTTTCTGGTTGTTTGGTAAAAACACCGTGTTGCGACTGTCCGAAACTGGCGTTCAGAACACGCATGCCACCAATCAGCACCGTCATTTCCGGGGCGGTCAACGTCAGCAGCTGGGCCTTGTCTACCAGCAGCTCCTCCGCCGACACCGAATACTTTGCTTTCAGATAATTGCGGAATCCGTCCGCTTTGGGTTCCAGCACCGCGAAAGAATGCACATCGGTTTGTTCCTGGGATGCATCCGTACGACCAGGTCGGAACGGAACCACGATGTTATGCCCCGCATTCTTTGCCGCCTGCTCGATAGCGGCACATCCGCCCAGGACAATCAGGTCGGCGAGTGAAACCTTTTTGGAACCTTTTTGTGCACCATTGAACTCCGTATGGAGTTTTTCAAGGGCCTGTAGTACTGTCTGCAGTTGCGCAGGTTGATTCACTTCCCAGTCTTTTTGCGGCGCAAGGCGAATGCGCGCTCCGTTTGCACCTCCGCGTTTATCAGACCCGCGGAACGTCGATGCCGATGCCCAGGCTGTAGAAACCAACTGGGAGACAGACAGGCCGGAAGCGAGGATCTTAGCTTTGAGGTGCGAGATATCCTGTTCGTTAATCAGCTCATGATTTACCTGCGGCACAGGGTCTTGCCATTTCAGTTCCTCTGCAGGAACCTCCGGACCGAGATACCTGGAACGAGGTCCCATGTCGCGGTGGGTCAGCTTGAACCACGCCCTGGCAAAGGCATCTTCAAACTCCTTCGGGTTTTGCAGATAATGACGCGCAATTTTTTCATAACTCGGATCAAACCGCAGGGAAAGATCTGCCGTGGTCATCATTGGACGAACTTTTTTCGCCGGATCATGCGCATCGACCACCATGTCCTCTTCGGCGACATCCTTGGCCAGCCATTGATAGGCTCCAGCCGGACTTTTTACCAATTCCCATTCGTATTTGAACAGCATCGTCAGATAACCCATATCCCACTTCGTCGGATTGGGTTTCCATGCGCCTTCAGGACCGCCGCCTATCGCATCGCCGCCTTTACCACTCTTGTAACTGCTCTTCCAGCCCAGACCCTGCTCCTCGATGCCGGCGGCCTCGGGAGCCGGGCCGACCAGTGCAGGATCGCCCGCTCCGTGACACTTGCCGAACGTATGTCCTCCGGCAACAAGTGCGACCGTTTCCTCATCGTCCATCGCCATTCGGGCGAAAGTTTCCCGCACATCACGGCCCGAAGCGACTGGGTCAGGGTTGCCGTTCGGTCCTTCCGGGTTCACGTAGATCAAGCCCATTTGCACCGCCGCAAGCGGATTTTCCAATTCCCGGTCGCCGGAATAGCGGTTGTCTCCCAGCCATTGATCCTCAGAACCCCAGTAAATATCCTCTTCCGGTTCCCAGACATCTTCGCGGCCGCCGGCAAAACCGAACGTCTTGAACCCCATGGACTCCAGCGCGCAATTTCCGGCCAGAATCATCAGGTCGGCCCACGAAATCTTCCGGCCGTACTTCTGTTTGATAGGCCACAGTAACCGGCGCGCCTTGTCGAGATTCACATTGTCCGGCCAGCTGTTGAGGGGAGCCAGCCGCTGTGAGCCCGACCCCGCGCCGCCACGGCCGTCGCCCACGCGGTACGTCCCGGCGCTGTGCCAGGCCATGCGGATGAACAAGGGGCCATAGTGTCCGTAATCTGCCGGCCACCATTCCTGTGAGTCAGTCATCAATGCGTATAGGTCTTTTTTTATCTCTGCCAAATCAAGGCTCTTGAACTCTGCGGCATAGTTGAACGACTCGCCCAAGGGGTTGGAGAGCGACGAATGTTGGTGCAATATTTTCAGATTTACCTGACTCGGCCACCAGTCACGATTGGATGTGCCACCGCCGGAAATGGATTTCCTGGTCAACCCTGTCACCGGGCACTTGCTGTCTGCACTCATGAAATCATCTCCCTTTTTATTTTTCTGCCTTGGCAAGACAATTCGGACACCTACCGTTAAAATAAACATTTTTCTGCATGATTTGGAATCCCTGCAGCTCCTCTGTCACAAACCGGTCAATATTCACGACGAAATTGGTAATGCTGCCACAGGATGAGCACTTGAAATGCCCATGATTCTGCACCACAACATCATATCGTGTTTCATTGTCCTCAATCGACAAAACGCGGACCAACCCGAACTCGGCAAAAAGGTTCAACGTGTTGTAAACGGTCGCCTTGGATAACGTCGGCATAGAGACGCGTAATGCGCCATAAATCTGATCCACCGTAGGGTGATTCTGATTTTCCGTCAAGTACTTTAAAATCATAATCCGCTGATACGACGGAGCAATATTTCTTTCTTGCAGCTCCTGGATATAAGGCCCGGTTGCTTCCGCCACGGCAACCTCCTATTTTGTGTTAAATACAATTTTATAACGATTCTAAATTCATTCTATTCAATCAGTTTTCG
>CAZXCC010000355.1:0-2686 GCA_964638945.1 uncultured Veillonellaceae bacterium
CCAAACTATGTCCCGGCGTCCAATAGCTCAAATCTCCCACTTCATAGCCGCTTCGTTGTGCTTCTTCGGCTGGCAGCAGCTCCGGGAACCGATACACCATTTCGCGGGAATAGAGGTTTTTCATCGGCACTGTCAGAGGAAACTTAGCTATCAGACTGCGAGTGGTTGCGTTGTCGATCAACGTTGCTGTCAGCACCTGACTGCCGGCTGTAACTCTTATTTTTATCCCCGGCGATTTCGTTGCGTTACCCGGCGCAGATGCCGGGTTTGTCACCGCCTGCTCCGTCGCAGCTGCTTTGGGCGGACTATCGGTCTTGCCGCTACAGGCCGCAAGACCAATGCACATAAGCAACAGGAGTGGTACCGATAGAAATTGAATCCGCAGTCTCATGCCAGTCACTCCTATTCGTTCGATCAGTTTTTCCGGTATTGTTCGTCAGAAACTTTCTCCATCCAATCGCTGTTCTTGCCGTTTTCCACGCTCGTCAAGGCAATGTGCTTCATTCCTTCACCAGCCGATGCCCCGTGCCAGTGCTTCACTCCCGGCGGAAACCAGACCGAATCGCCTGCTTTGACTTCGACAACAGGGCCGCCCCATTCCTGGACCCAGCCAACACCTTCCGTAATAATCAGGCGCTGTCCAGCCGGATGCGCGTGCCAGGCGGTGCGGGCGCCAGGCGCGAAGGTGACAACGCCGCCGCTGTAGGCAGCAACTTTATTATCCGGGAACAACATATCGACCTTGACATTGCCGGTAAACCATTTGTCCGGCCCAGGAAAGGAGCCCTGCGAACCCGACCGATAAATCACGGTCTGCTTATTTTTTTCATTTTCCGCCGCCAGGGCCTTGCCGGCAAAAACGCCTGCCGTACCCAGCAACGCCATCATCAGCAATACTGCTAAGATTTTCATCATTTTCGCTCCCATCATTTTCTTTGCTGCTACCGCTTTTTCTCGGCCAACACCTGCCGTAAAACCTGGCTTGCGTTATCTGCTTCCGCTTGACCAACCTTTTCCGCCAAAACAGCGACCAGGCCTTTCATCTGCGCCTCCGACAAACCGGTGTTAAAGCCGATGCTGAAATGCGATTGAAGCTGGCTGTTTACGCCCTTCATGCTGGACAGCGCCGCGATGGTGGCGAGCTCCCGGCTCTGGAAATCCAGGTTGTCTCGGCCAAAGATATCGCCGAACAAATGCCCTTTCAAAAAAGAATCAATAGCCGGCGTAAACGAAATGTATCGTCCTGTAGCCGGAGCGCCGATAAGCTTCGTCTGGTTCTCAGTTCCCAATTCCAGGCTGCTTTTCCCTTCCGTCAACGGGCTTGGTTCCGGCCCTATCTCGTCATGAATGCCTTTCTTCTCCCGATCATCCATGACTGCCATAAAGGTGCCGATCCCGTTCAAACTGCGCGGAAACCCGCAATAGGCATACATCTGCACCAGAACTTCCTTGATTTCATTAACCGTCAGGCCCGCATCCAGCGCTTCGTTCAATGCCACCTTCAATTTTTCCATGTCCCCATTGGCGGTAAACGCCGCAACGGCAACGATTCCTTTCTGCCTTCCAGTCAGACTCGAGCTATTGATTTCTTGCGCCTGCACGGCAGTGGTGATGCTGAGCATAGACAAAAATGCCCCAGCCAACAATGCAATAAAAATTCTGTTCACGGTAAGGCCCCCCATAATATGAAATCTGTTTTTTCAGCAAGTCTGTGCAGCCTTCGGCTCGCCACGCGCGCCATGGCAAACCGGATTCTATTACTCAAGCTGCAGCTTGTTATTTCATATCATATTCCCTGGAGTTAACTACAAGTCAAGGGCTTTTCGTGAAAAAATTTAATACCGAATCAGGAAGCGGGAATCCTTTTTCAAACCTTCGAGGCCCATGCGCTACGCGCATGGGCCTCGAATATCCAAAAGTCTGTCCATCTCCCATATAGATCTCGCAAGTTCACAAACATCTCAATTCGCCAAAGAAGTTTCCAGATCGTCATAATGCTCGATTTTATAGGTCAAACGATCCCTCACCGCCTGTAATTCGGCTATCCGTTCCTCCAGTCGCCGCTGTTCTCCACGCAAAAGTTCCTTGCGGGCTTCTTTTGTATTAATTCCCTGCTGGTACAGCTGGACATATTCGATAAGCACTTCAATCGGAATGCCTGCTTTTCGCATGCAATGAATAAATTCAACCCAGCCGCAGCTGGCATCATCATACTCACGAATCCCGTTTGTTTTGCGTTTCACCGGCGGGATCAGGCCGATTCGTTCATAATAACGCAGCGTGTCCTGCGTCAACCCATATTTTTCACTGACCTCCGAGATAATCATATTTTTCACCCCTCCTTGCTTGTTCATTCATTTGCATTCACCCTAATCAAAAGTTTATCAGTTAGAGTTAACTCCAGGTCAAGTGTTTTTGAAAAAAAATTATTCCTTTTCACTGACTCGGGGACTTCTTCCGCAACGCACCGAATAAGATTTATATTTACATAAATTCAGGTCAGTATACATTTCGAATAAACTGAAATAAAAAATTCACCTGAACCGAAGTCCAGGTGGCGATAAGACTAAGATACGCGCTCCGACCTGAGTCGCGTTTATTTCAAGCTACAGTCTGGTGATTTTACAGGCTGTGCGGAGAGGGAAACCATGTTCCATTCAGAATCTCTTTTGCGTCCCGGGTCATG
>CAZXCC010000356.1:0-1129 GCA_964638945.1 uncultured Veillonellaceae bacterium
GGCACCAACCAGGCCCAGTGCATGGTTATCGCCGGTTCGGTCTGCAAATAGGATAATCGGGATAAAGTTAAAAAAACAGTTCTTCTCCAAGTTTGGAGGGGAACTGTTTTTGTTTTTGCCGCGAAAAGTGGAGGGGAAATGTTGCTGCACCGCGAAATAATTTAACAGCGGGGGTGTGTGATGCGCGTTTTTATTTTCATTGCACTGATGTTGCTTTCAATGCTTCAGGTATGTCAGGCGGCGACAGAAAAATTTCTGATTCAGTCCGGAACCCGTTGGGAAACTACCGGCTGTATTGTGGATTCCGGCCGGGAAGGACCGGTTGCCATGATTTTGGGAGGCGTACATGGCAATGAACCTGCGGGAGCGGTAGCGGCAGCACGTGTCTGTAGTTTTTCCCCGTTGCGTGGGAAAATTGTCGTTGTGCCAAGAATAAATCCGCTTGGGTTAGCGAAAAACGCAAGATATTTGCCTGAAATAGGCGATATGAATCGAGTGTATCCGCCAGGCGGTGAAAATACGCCAGCTGAAAAGCTGGGGTCGGAAATCATAGGACTGATGGAGCGTTACAAAATATCCATGTTGATTGATCTGCATGAGGCACGGACTTTTCACCGGATGGATAAAACTTCACTGGGTCAGACGCTGCTGTTTGCCGAAAACTCTGTCAGCGCCATGCTGGCAATGGATGCAGTGGAAGCAGTAAATAAGGGAATCAATGAAGGTGTGAAAAAATTTACGCTGGTTGGGCATCCGATTCCGGAAAGTTCGGCCTGGTATGCCGGCAAGGCATTCGGCATTGCCGCGTTCACTGTTGAAACCAGTTCTGAGCAGACGTTGGAGGAGCGCGCGGAACAACATCTGGCAATGGTTCATGCTCTATTATCCGCCGGCGGATGGCTTGAACCGTGATTTTTCCTTATGGCGGAGGTTTTATATTCTGCTGTTTGCTGTGGTTTCTTTGGGTAAGCTGGTTATACTGGGAAGACAGACAGCATAGGAAAAGGCTTGCAAATTTCAAGATACGGATTCACGTGAACGGAATCCGCGGGAAATCTGGCGTAACGAGGCTTGTTGCCGCTGGCCTGCGAGCGGGCGGATACCGTGTAATGGCCAAAGTAACCGGAAC
>CAZXCC010000356.1:1229-2671 GCA_964638945.1 uncultured Veillonellaceae bacterium
AACGGAAGACAGTTTCCCATTCGAGGTGTTTGGCGAAAATCTGGCCCTTGCCTTGCGAGTTTGTGAGCTGGCCGGAGTACCGCGAGAGATCGCTTTGTCCGGCATGAAGGCTTCGGCGCCTGATGCCGGAAATTTGACTGTTCAGGAACATGTCGTGGGAAATCGCCGCATCCGGGTTGTTGATGCGACGGCAGCCAATGACCCTGACTCTACGCAGATTTTATGGCGACGTTATGTAGAGAAACATTCACCGGTTGCCGGTATCCTTCTGCACAGCCGAATGGACCGAAGAATACGCACAATAGGTTTGTGCGACTTGTTTGGCAAACTGCATGCAGGACCATACTTTCTTACCGGTGATATGGTTTTCGCCGAACGGCAACTGAAAAAGGCTGGTGTTGCAGCCGAAAGGATCGTGAGGGTTCCGGAAGCGACATTGTCTGCAGTACTGACGCAAGTGTCCAAATCGATGACCGGGCTGGAAGGAACTCTATTTGCGGCAGGCAATCGGAAAGGATTGGAAATGTAGCGGCTATATGCACTTTTTATTTATTGGCGTGATTGTTTCTTTGTTTATCGCAGAAACGACCGGAATATCGCCTGGAGGCATTGTTGTTGCCGGTTATCTTGCTTTATTTGCCTTCCAGCCGGCCTGGCTGGCAGGGACGCTGTGTATTGCGCTTGCAACCTGGGGCATAGTCCGATTTCTTATGCATCATCTTTTGTTATATGGGCGGCGTTTGTTTGCCATGCACCTATTGACAGGCATGTTGCTTGGGCAGGCTGTTATGTTGCTGGGGCGGGGAATGAGTCACTGGGACTGGGGGATTTCCGTGATCGGCTGGATCATTCCCGGACTGCTTTCGCGTGACTTTGACAGGCAGGGCTTGCTGCCGACGTTTGCAGCCACGGCGCTTTCTGTTGTGATCATTCGTCTCCTATCTCTCCTGGGGGAGGGAGTGCTATGGTGAAAAAGCTGGCGCTCCTGCTTCTCTGCAATTTGTTCCTGCTGGTTCTTTGCCAGTCCTTTGTCGTGAAAGTGCCGGCAGAATTCGTAGAAGAGAAAAAAGCCTCACTGAACAAAACGATTTTTGCGCAAGAGGTGATCGGTTCACGCTTATTGGGACCGGAATACACTTTTATTACGACGACACTTGCGCCTCAGGCGGCGAAAAAACTGTCCAGTCATCCGGATTTTGCAGCTGTTGTAGTACAATGGCTGCGAGAGGCGGGCGTCGGGTCAGGCAAACGGGTGGCGGTCAATTTTTCCGGCTCGTTTCCTGCGTTGAATATTGCGGTTTTATCTGCAATATATGCAGTGGGTGCTGAACCGGTAATCGTCAGCTCGGTGGGAGCGTCTACCGGGGGGGCACCCGCCCCGGGCTCTACAGGGCGGGACCTGGCACTAGAGGGGCAGCACGCAGGACGCTGGCCCTGGCGGG
>CAZXCC010000357.1:0-2670 GCA_964638945.1 uncultured Veillonellaceae bacterium
CGCCATGCTCCGCGTAATATGATGACTGCTACGATCACACTAATGATGGGGTCGGCAATATACCACTCGTAATAATACATCAACAGCCCGGCAACGATTGCACCGACTGATCCAAGGGCATCCCCGATAACATGAAGATAGGCGCTTCGCATATTAAGATTATTTTTCACGTCCCCTTTGCGCAAAAGCACTGCCGCACTAAGCACATTAGCAATGAGCCCGGCCAACGCGATCGCCATCATCGCACCGCTGGCTACCATCTGCGGTTCCTGGAAACGTTTATATGCCTCAACCAGGATAAGACCGGCGATGATAAACAATGTTATGCCATTCACGAATGCGGCAAGGATTTCAAAGCGATGGTAGCCGAACGTTTTGCTTGTGGAAGGCGGCCTGCCTGCCAGTGACATGGCAAATAAGCTAAACAATAGCGAGGATACATCGCTCAGCATGTGCCCCGCATCCGAAAGCAAGGCCAAACTATTCGTCATTACCCCGCCGACGAATTCCAAAAGCAAAACAACCGCCGTGATCGTCGCCGCAATGACCAAACCTTTTTTATTTGCAGTTCTTCGTTCTGCATGATGCAAATCCATGATTTTTCCCTTCTTTATCAGTTAGAATACCTGCATATTTATTTTTTTGAGCAAATCAAGCAACTGCCTGGCTTCTTCTTCGGAAAGAGCGGCAAGAATCTGGTCTGACAAGCTCGTATGGTATTGGTGGTGCTCGTCATACGCTTGCTTGCCTTTGGGAGTTAGAGATATGAGATATACCCTCCGGTCTTCTTTTATGGGTTCGCGGATAGCGTATTCCTTCCTTTCCAGCCGATCAACCGTTACCGTCGTAGTACCAGTTGTCACACCCAACCGTTGCGATAGTGCCTTCATATTCATTTTTCCGCCTTCTCCCAGCGCTTCAATGGCGTGCGCCTCGGAAACAGTAAGATCGCTGGCGCGGATTACGGAGTTTTCCCACGAGGAAAACCCATCAAAAAGCGTAAATAACTCATGGGTTAATTGATCCTTCACATCTATCGCCCCTCCAATTACTTTATCTTGTAATTATTTTAATATAATATAGTTTGAATTTCAAATATTTTTTAAAAAAAATATACACCTGCATGAAAAACGGGTGCAGGTGTATTTCCCATTTCGACTGTCAGTTTATTCCACGCCGGTCAGCCACTTGCGGACATATTTGCTGCCGGATGCAAGAATCAGATTGAAGGCAAGGATCATCAAGATGAGCAGTGCGCCTACACCGTTGGCGATATCCATGCGGTCCGGCACCAGACCGATTGCCATGACATACCACATGTGTACTGCCAGGGTTTCGCCTCCGGCAGACAACGAGAAATCCGGAATGGAACGGGAAACACTCGTACCTGCCGTAAAAATCAAGATTGCCGTTTCACCGACAGCACGTCCTGCCGTCAGGGTAATCCCTGTGATGATCCCTGGCATGGCTGCCGGCAGTACAACGCGGGCAATCGTCTGCCACTTCGTCGCCCCCAGAGCCAGACTCGCTTCACGGTACTCCCGCGGCACGGTCTTGAGCGCTTCTTCCGTCACCCGCACGATGATCGGCAGGTTCATCATCGCCAAGGTCATCGCACCTGCACCAAGTCCCATGCTCATGCCCATATAATTGATGAACAGAATCATACCGAAGAGTCCGAGGACAATCGAAGGAACCGAAGCCAGGCACTCCACGCTGAGGCGGATGGCATTAGTCAGGCGGCCCCGTGCACTATATTCAGCCAGATAGATACCGGCGCCCACCGCAATCGGCGTTGCCACGAGCAGCGACAGGAACAGGATATAAAATGTGTTAAAAAGTTGGGCGCCTACTCCGCCGCCTGCCTCCATATCACTGGAACGACCGAGAATGAAATTGTATCCCAGAACCGGCAGCCCCTTGAGCAGGATGTATCCGAGAAAAAGGGCCAGAACGCCGATAATCAAAAAACCGGCACCCCAAAGGATATATGTCGCAACTTGATCCCATCTGCGAGCATTCATGCCGTTACCTCCTTGCGAGCCAGAACCCGTATGGCGACAATCAGGAACAAGGAGATAATGAGCAGTACGACTGCCATCAAAAACAGCGAATTCCCATACGCCGAATTGAAAGGTGCATTTCCCATTTCCACAACGATTTCACTCGTTAGTGTTGCCGTAGGACTGAATAAAGATTTCGCCAGGAGAGGCGTATTTCCGATCACCATCTGTACGGCCATCGTCTCACCAATCGCTCGGGCCAGAGCCAATACGATCGCTGTCAGAATGCCCGGCATTGCCGTCGGCACAAGCACACGCCAAATCGTTTGCCATCGGGTGGCACCCAAAGCGATGGAAGCTTCCTCCATCGAAGCAGGAACTGACCGCAGTGCATCCTCCGAGATGCTGATTACGGTGGGCAATATCATGATGCCGAGAATAAGTCCTGCCGCGAACATGCCGAATCCGATGCCCAAATGAAGCTGGTCACGCAGGAAAGGCACCAGCACGGTCAGTCCCAGGTACCCGTAAACCACGGAAGGGATCGCAACATAAAGGTCATTGGCTGGTCGCATGATTTCCCGCAGGCGTTTAGGAGCTACTTTCGCCATAAATATGGCGCCTGCCAAACCGAGCGGCGCCCCGAAAAGAACCGCCAATACAGCCA
>CAZXCC010000358.1:0-2667 GCA_964638945.1 uncultured Veillonellaceae bacterium
GGCCGGCGGTGTGCCTTTATAGCCGTTATAATCAACGTTCAAAGCTCCAGCCAGCGCATTGCTCTGACTCACTGTGCCGGTTTCCACCTGCACGGCGTCAATACGAACTTTAATATTTCCTGAAGGAAAGACCGGGATTGTATTTGCCGTCGTCTCCATCGTCAAAGCTCCCGTGGCATGTCCCACAGGTGCAGTGACTGTCGGCGTCACTTTCAGAGCGTCGATGCGCATCCGCAGAGAATTGGGAGTAGTATAAGCCGGCATGTTCGCCTTGTCGCCGGTATACGATAGGGAAAGCGAGCCGCCTGTCGTATTGCTTTGTGTATAGCTGTTCAGACGCACTTTCAGTGCATCGATCTTCACCGCGAAATCCTGATATGTGCTCGAACCGGTATAGCCGCCATCCACATCCAGCGTCCCGCCAAGGGAGTTGGTCGGAGTCGCAATCGCGGTTCTTTCCAGTTCTTCCTTGATTCGGATCAGCTGACTGAAAACATCGGTAGTCGCCTGTCCGTACTGCGTGCCCAAAGAAGAGGAACGCCCAAACACATCAACCCCGGTGAGGTTGACGGAATCGCGGGCGGTATTGATCACTCCCGCCTGCGTGATGATGGATATTTTTTTCTCATCGCCGTAATAGACCACCGCATCTACGCTCAGATTGCTCTGCCCACTCGGATCAGCCAGCTTTAGCCGCTCGAACGGCTGGGTAGAGTCCATCTGGCCTGAAAAGATATACCGGTCGCCAATTTTGGTATTGGCGATCTGCACCGCTTCATTGATCAGACCGTCCAATTGTGTGGCGGCTGCCTTGTACGCAATATCCGGATTGGGAGCGATAGCGCGCACGACGAGCGCCTTGGCTGCCGACATGACTTCACTGAGATCGCTGACAGCCTTGTCCGTCATCTCCATCCAGGATGTTGCATCCTTGACATTCGTCTTAAACTGCTCGTTCTGCACGATGGCGCTGCGATACTGCAGGCTGCGGATGACCCGTACCGGATCGTCCGACGGCCGGTGAATCAGTTTGCCGTCCGAAGTCTGTTCCATCAGTTTATATTGCTGATTCAAAGATTTATTCATGCCCGACAGGAATCCATAATTCATCATGCTGTCAGTAATCCGCGAATATGCCATGGGAAATTCCTCCTATCGGCCTACCGTCCCGGTACCGTTGATCAATTTATCCAGCATCTCATCCATGGCGGTGAGCATGCGTGCGCAACCGTTATACCCTTTCTGGTATTTGATCATGGCTGTCAGTTCTTCATCGAGATTGACGCCGGAAATGGCGTCTCGCATCTTTTTGGTCTGCGATACCAGCGAATCCTGGTTCGTCGCCTGATTTTGCGCATTCTGGCTCTGTGTGCCGAGCGTGCCGATCAGGTTGCTGTAAAAACCGTCCAGCGAAGTATTCCCCAGAATTTCACTGGAGGTAACCTTCAGCAAATTGGACAGGATGACGCAGTTGTCTCCGGAGCCGACTCCTTCGTTGCCTGCCGGAAGCGTTACGACATAAATATCGTTCAGCGTGTTGGCTGCATTGGCCGCAATGCTCATCTTCACTGTTGCGCCTTGCACCGTGAACTGGAATTTGCTGTCGCTGCCCGGCCCGGTCGCTGTGGTCCAGGTCTGCCCGTCGGTCGAGTATTCCAGGGAAGACGGGACTTTTGTTCCGTCGTTGTTGGTCGTCAGACCGGATATGCGAACCCGGATCGGCATGGATGCAGGATCAAAAGTATAAGTTCCTGATACATTCGCCGTCATTGCTCCGCCGGACGTATTGCCGCGCCAGATATTGGCCGATTTTACTTCACGGTCCGTCAGGCCGATATCGCCTTCGTCGGTCCGTGCGGCGATTTTCTTCAGGCCGGTTGTGCCATACAGCGCCGGATTGACCTGCAGCTGGTCGAGCCAGTAGGAAGCCTCCGGAGTCGCCAATTTCAACGTGCTCGTCAAATAACTGTTCCCGGCTGTTTCTGTCGCAGTCAGCTTCTTGGACGCACCGGTCGTGTAAAGCTGAAACTGTTGGGAAACCGCATCATATACAGCCCGGATATTGACTTTTGAGGCGACAGCCTGCGCATTGATCGCATCCGCGACCTGACTGACGTTCCAGCCGGCTGCCAGGTTCACGTCCATCGATCCGATCCCGTCGCCCAGCGTCAGCGTTTCGTTTGCCGCCACAGTGGTTCCGGCAGGCACCGTTTCGCTGGAGGCAAGCTGCAGTGTCGTCCCGACCTGTTCGTCACCCGTTCCGAACACAGTATCCCCAAAAAAATTCACGTTGGTTTTGTTGTCCAGTCCAAAAGCGCTGCGATGTGCAGCGTTGAAATCATTGAGCAAAAAGCGACTCATGGAACCAAGCTGATTGATAAATGCCGGCACCCCACACGTGGTGGAATCCCGGGAATCGATCAACCCCTGCAGCTCGCCGCCCTCTCCATCGAGTTTCACTTCGATGCCGGTGCCGGCCATTTTGAGGTTCCCTGTTTCTTCGACATTCGTATCAAACAAATTGGCCCGATCCCTGTCCACGACAGTAATCCCGCCAATCGTCACCAACACATTGCCGGCTGTTTCCTGGGTAACTTGAATCGGCGCCATGGTCGCGATTTTTTCGAGCAGCAGATCCCGTTGGTCTTTGAGTGCATTGGATTCCCC
>CAZXCC010000359.1:0-2664 GCA_964638945.1 uncultured Veillonellaceae bacterium
CCGGAGGCGAACCCATGAATTTCACCCGGATAAAAAAAATCGCAGCCGTGCATGATCTCTCCTGCTTCGGCCGCTGTTCCCTCACCGTCATCATGCCGATTCTTTCCTGCATGGGAATTCAGGTCTGCCCGTTGCCGACAGCCATTCTCAGCACACACCTCGGCGGTTTCAAAAATGTCGCCTTTCATGACTTGACGGATGAAATCCCGAGTTTCTTTCACCACTGGTATCAGGAAGAGTTGACGTTCGACTGCATCTATAGTGGTTTTTTGGCATCTGCGGAACAAATCGGCGTTGTATCCGAATTTATCGACAAGTTTTCCGACAATGCGCCCCTGGTCCTGATCGACCCGGTCATGGGAGATGATGGCCGCCTGTATTCGACGTATACCGCAAAAATGCAGGAACACATCAGGCAGCTTGTCCGCAAGGCCGACGTAATCACGCCAAACTACACCGAGGCCTGTTTTTTGCTGGAAGAATCGTATCGGGACATTGTTCCCCGGCCGGACATTTTGCATTCCTGGTTGCTTCGCTTGTCGGAACTGGGACCGCAACAAGTGGTCATCACCGGAGTTCCTCTTCCGGATAATAAAATCGCCACTCTCTGTTATGAATCCGAAACCGCACGGTTCTCCCAAATTGTCCGCGAACTGATACCCGCCAGATATCCCGGTACAGGCGATATTTTCGCGAGCGTCCTCCTCGGTGCGCTGCTCGAAAAACACAGTCTGCCGGACGCCATGAAAATGGCGGACCATTTTGTGGCCTCTTCGGTTCAGGACACTTTCCTGGCCGGCACACCGACACGCGAGGGGGTCCTGCTTGAAACCAGCCTGCACCGCCTGTGCAGGATACCGCATAAAAATACTGCTTCGGAGGAATAATATGACCGGCAGACGTTCGCTCGACCTCAGAGATACGATTACAATCGGCATACTTGCTGCAATGTGCGCTATCGCCACTTCCATCAAAATCCCTTTCGGGGTTGGCGCCATGGTGCATCTTGGCACTGCGTTCCTGTTCACTGTTGCCATCAGTTTCGGCGGCGTATATGCCGGACTATCCGGCGCCATAGGCTCCGCATTTTTCGATTTGTTGATGGGTTTTTCCCCGTATACCCCCTGGTCTTTTGTCATCAAAGGCCTCGCCGGCCTTATTGCAGGCTATATCGCCCACGGACTATGGCCCCGGGAATATGACCCTTCAGCGCCCTGGCTTTTTCGCTCGCTGATAGCCTGCATCCTGGCTGCCGCCTGGACTCTTGGCGGCTACATCATCGCCTGGTGGCAGGTTACAGGCAGCCTGGCTGTGGCATTCGCCAATTCTCCGGGCTCTCTCCTTACTTCCGCCGTCGGTTTGATTGTCGCCCTGTTTTTGTCGCCTCGTCTGAGAAAAGCGATTTCCCGGAGAAAATAAATGGAGACTTGATTCAGAAGGATACAGCAGGAATATTCATACAACACGTCAAATGTATTCATACAGCACATCAAATGTATACAGTATTTTATTATACTCTTTATCAGTTTTTCTGGAGGTGGCGGTTTGTCCCTGCACATAGCGGTTATCGGCGCCAACCCCGCCAATGTCGAAGAAATCAAGGAAGTCGTGGTGGACACGCTGGGCTCCGGCGTCGAAATATCGACAGCCACCATCAAAAATTATCTCGAGCTGGATGAAGCCGATTTATACGTTTGTCTCATCAATCGCAAACAGGAGATGGAAGCGGTCTTCCCTCCGGAAAAAGTCGTCGCCCTGGAATTTGTCCCGCCTGTTGAATATTTTCTTGCTCTCAGCAGGGTGCCGGACGGAACGCCGGTCCTCATTTTCAACAACAGCACTGCAGGTACAAAAGTCCTGATGGAACACTTGAAGCAATATAACCTGACTCATCTGAACTATGAAGTGGTTGCCTACGACGAGGTGCCGCATGCAGAAGTTGCCCGGAAAATCGCCTCCGCGAAGTGCATTACCGGCGGCATCTCCTATGTCGGACCCGGCCGCGATTTGTACAGATTGTTCGGTGATGCTCTTCCTTCCGATACGCAGATTATTGTCAGCCCGCAGCGCATTGCCACTTCCGCCTCCATCAGCCGTCTATGCAATGCGTTTTCTTCCCTGTACCACCAGGCGGTCATGAATGAACTGAAGAAACTCGCGGCGATGGACTATCTGACGCAGCTGCCCAACCGGCGGACATTCGACGATATGCTGCAGCAGGAGTGGCGCCGGGCCCAGCGGAACAGTTCGCCGCTCTCGCTTGCAATGCTGGATATTGACTTTTTTAAGGGATACAACGATTATAACGGACATCTTACCGGCGACCATTGCCTGCAGTCCATAGCGCAGACCATCAGAAACTCTCTGCACCGCCCGGCTGATTTTTGTGCCCGGTACGGCGGGGAAGAATTTGTGTTGATACTGCCGGAAACAGACGTTGCAGGCGCCTGGCACGTGCTGGAAAGAATACGAAAAGCAGTCATCGAATTGCATATTGTGCATAAATTTTCCAAGGTTGCGCCAGTCATCACACTCAGCGCCGGTTATACCACCACGATCCCGGATGACAGCAAAGACACGGAAAAATTTTTCCTGAACGCCGACAAGGCGCTCTATCAGGCAAAATACCTGGGCCGAAACAACGTCGTTTTTTTTGCCGAACAG
>CAZXCC010000360.1:0-2663 GCA_964638945.1 uncultured Veillonellaceae bacterium
TTCACTGTCAGCGCTGGGATTGACGACCCTGTTTCCTGCACGGAAGAAACCGGATTTTCCGTTTCACGAATGCTTAGAAGTGGCCGATGGAAATCTTCCAGCCGGGCAGTTTCCAGAGCTTCTATTGCCCGACGCCGCGCATCGTTGATTTCAGACACCGGCACCATCACTTCTCCATGTAATTCCGAAGAAAACGATTCAATCCGAAATGGTGTATTGCCAAGCCGCGCGCACTGATTTTCCAGGCCCTCGTTTGTCAACGGCCTGTTCCTTGCGACTTGTCCCAACGCATGGGTTTGTGCTGTTCCTTGATGACCGTCCCTATCTGTCACTTCAATGGTCAATGGTTCACCCACAGAGGCGATAACTTTCCATGTTACAGGAATGCGTCTTCTGGCATGTGGCTTGGCAAACCAGCTCCGCGCTTTTTCTGTCAGCAGTGAATCATATGTTTTAAAAACCCTGTCGCCCGGCCTGACCGGATCGGAACACGGCAAACATACTTCTTGATGAGGAGCGGCCGATTCGACATTGATTCCATCCACCTGCATCGAAGCAACTTCGATATTGACACGCCCGCCTACCTTTACCCAGGCTTCAACAATATCTCCAACCGAGAGTGAACCTTCCAGTTTCAGCACTACGCTTCGTTCGCGCGGCAAGTATTTCGTCACCCTGCCGATTAATACTCCACGGTTATTGGGACGACGGTCGCTCATCATTTCACGGCCGTTCTTGCCAAATAAGTGAGCCGGGGTGAAACCACGGTTAAAGATTTGTTCCAGATCACGCAAATCATCGGACGGAATTTCGTAATTTACCAGATCGGCATGTGCCCTGTCCAGTGCTCTTCGATATGCATCCACAACGATTGCAACGTATTCGGGCCTTTTCATTCGGCCTTCTATTTTCAGGCTGGCAACACCAGCCTTGATAAATTCCGGGATTACTTCGATCGTCTGAAAATCTTTCGGGCTGAGCAAATACTCCCCGATTCCCTCGCCTGCCAGCACATTCGTTCCGGATTTGTCAATAAGCTTATATGGAAGTCTGCACGGCTGGGCACAGCGTCCCCTGTTGCCGCTGCGACCTCCGATCATGCTCGACATCAGACACTGTCCTGAATAACAGATGCAAAGCGCACCATGAATAAAAGTCTCTATCTCGCAATGCGCCTGACGACAGATAGAGGAAATTTCCGCCAAAGAAAGCTCCCGGGCCAGTATCACCCTGCTGAATCCATAATCAGCCAACGAATTCACCGCAGGCAGATCATATACCGTCATTTGCGTACTTGCGTGCAGTGGGAGTCGGGGAACAAGTCGTCTTGCAACACGCGCTACACCGATATCCTGAAGAATGGCAGCATCAGCCCCAACCTCGTATAAATAACCCAGATAATCCTTCAAATCAGGCAACTCGGCTTCATCTATCAAAGTATTTACTGTAACATATACTTTCACACCCAAAAGATGCGCCTGACGGATATTCTGCGCCAGTTCGTCACGGGAAAAATTCGGGGCGTATTGCCTTGCCCCGAACTGTTGCCCACCAAGATATATTGCATCCGCTCCGCTTTCCAAAGCCGCAACAAAAGCTTCTCGGCTACCGGAGGGAGCCAGTAATTCAATCATTATTCTTTCCTTTTCTTTATCTGACCTGTTTGACCATGGTCAGTAATTGTTGATAATCTTCCTGTAAACGCAGATAATCATCCGTCAGATTCAATCCTGCCAATACCGCAGCCTTTGCCGGAGAAAGGCTGGGATAAGCACGTTCCGTCTGACGCAGCCTTTCATCGAAAATTGCTGCGACTTTCTGGACGCGGTCCGGTTCCGAATCCCCTTTAATGGTGTAATGCTCGCCGCCAACGGTAACAGTCACGCGAAAGCGTTTTTTCTCCATAACTCTCCTCCACACGGCCGGATTTGGCTAATGATTTTCGTATATTTTAATACTTTTCGACTCCTGTCATTCATAATCCTGCGTAACAAGCCATCGATAAAAAGTATGACCGGGGTTTTCGCCCGGTCAAAATCAGCCTATCAGGCACTGAAGTCTTAGCTGCGCAGTTTTGCGCCAAATTGTTTTTCCAGGCTGCCTAAGACAGCACGGAACGGAACGTCCGCATCCTCATCCGTCAAAGTTCGGTCTGATGCACGGAAAATAAGCGAAATAGCCAAACTGCGAGTACCTTTTTCTATTTTATCGCCAGTATACACGTCAAACAGTCCTGATTCTACCAGCAGATCTCCTCCTGCCTTTTTGACTGCAGAGAGCACTTCTCCCGCCGGAATCGCCTCCGGCAACACCACTGCCAAATCCCGGGTAATTGATGGATACTTCGGAAGAGAAGCATACGTTTTTGTTGCAGTCACCAACAATGGAGCCAAGTCAGAGAGGTTTATCTTGAAAATATAAACCGGCCGGGTAATTCCGAATGCTTTCTGCACGCTGGGATGCAAGGCTCCTATTGTTGCCACGGTTGTCGTCCCCGCGATAAAATCCGCCTGCTTTCCCGGATGAAGCCAGGGAGCAGTCGAGCGCTGCATCTCCCATTCCTGCAGTCCCAACCCTGAAAGCAGAATCTCTACCGCACCTTTTGCATCAAAAAAATCAACCTGTTCGCGGGAGTGACACCATTCTGCCCCATCCCTTCTCCC
>CAZXCC010000361.1:0-2656 GCA_964638945.1 uncultured Veillonellaceae bacterium
CACCCAGGTATGCTTTTTTTACTCCCGGATCGCACAACAATTCTTTTCCTTTGCCTTCCATCGTTACCCGGCCATTTTCCAGAACATACGCATAGTCGCACAAAGCCAGCGCTTTTTTTGCATTCTGTTCAACCAGCATGACCGTAATTCCCTGTGCACGGATTTGAGAAATCAGTTCGAAAATGCCTTTGACAATAATCGGGGCTAGACCCAGGGAGGGTTCATCCAGAAGGATCATTTTGGGTTCGGACATCAATCCACGGCAGACTGCCAGCATCTGCTGCTCGCCGCCCGACAACGTTCCGGCCTGCTGATTTTTCCGGCTGCGAAGTATGGGATACAATTGCATCATTTTCTCCGCATTGGCCTTCAGTTGATGCGAATCTTTCAGTATATATCCTCCCGCCAGCAGGTTTTCCTCCACGGTAAGACCGGCAAAAATCTTGCGTCCTTCCGGAACCTGCACAATACCCAGATTGACAATGTCATGCGGGATGCGGACAAGTTCTTTCCCCTCGAATTTTATGCTGCCTTGTTTCTGTTTTACAATGCCGGATATCGCATTGAGAAGCGTGGTTTTTCCAGCGCCGTTGGAACCGATAATACTGACGATGCTGCCCTGCGGCACCTGAATGCTTACTCCGGACAAAGCCTGGATGTGTCCATAAGAAACATATAAATTGTCTATAGCAAGCACGCTTCATCCTCCTCGCCGATGTAAGCTGTCGTCACATCAGAATTGTTCTGGATCTCGGACGGGGTTCCACTGGCAAGAAGTTTGCCAAAATTGAGCACATAGATATTGGCGCACAGCGTCATGATGACTTCCATCCGATGCTCAATGACCAGCACGGATAAGGAGAATTTGTCATGCACCACTTGAATGAGCCGGATAAAATCCTGTACCTCGCTTGGGTTGAGTCCTGCCGCCGGTTCATCCAGCAGAAGTACCTTGGGATGGGATGCCAATGCTCTGGCAAGCTCCAACTTTCTTTGCAATCCGTAGGGAAGATTTTCCGGTTTCTCTTCTTCATATCCCGTCAACCCGACCAATTCGAGAAACTCTCTGCTCGTTGTCCGGATTTCCGCCTCCCGTTTTCTTTTGCGGCCACTGAACGTAAAAACATCGAGCAGGTTGTAGGACGAGTAGGGATCGGCTGCCGTCATCACGTTTTCGATCACATTGAGACCCTTGAAAAGGCGGATATTCTGGAATGTACGCGCAATGCCCTGTTTCGTTATCATATGCTGCGGCAAACCGCTGATCTCTTTATTATCCAGAAATACCTGCCCTTTATCGAGCGGATACACTCCGGTCAACAGGTTGAAGGCGGTTGTCTTGCCCGCTCCATTGGGGCCGATGATCCCTACGATTTGACGCTCTCCCACGGAAAAGGAAAAATCGTCGATTGCCTGAACTCCGCCAAAGGCTTTGGACAGATTCTTTGCTTCGAGAAGGTTCATGACGCCTTGGCCCCCTTATTACCCAACTGACGAAGCCATTTGAGCGTAAGTTCGAATTCACCGAAGATTCCTATCGGCCGATAGTTGATAATCAAAAGAACAATCACGCAATACACTGCAATACGCCACTCCGACGCAAAGCGCAGCATCTCCGGCAGACCTGTGAGCAACAGGGTGGCAAACACCGAACCGGTCAGACTGTTGATGCCGCCGACAAATACGATGATAATCCATTCCGCCGACACAATCCAGCCAAATGCGCCAGGTTCTACATACGTCGTGTAAAAGGCGTACAGAACTCCAGCGTAGCTGGTCATGGCCGCCGCAAACAGAAACGTCACCAGTTTGATGCGATTGACGTTGATTCCCATGGCTTTTGCAGCAAGTTCATCGGCTCGGAGCGCCAGACACTGCCGTCCGTATTTCGAATGCTTGTATCCAACCACCAAAGAAACACAGATTGCCACACTGCCCCATACAACGGCAAAATTGGTATGCTGGGGAATTCCTGAAAGCCCCATGGCTCCCCCTGTCAGGTTTGCCGAATTATTCAGCAGTGCGATAATAGCTTCGCCAAAACCGAAGGTAACCAGGGAAATATAGTCCCGGCGCAGACGCACTGTCGGGTATCCTACCAGAAGCCCGGCCAGAAGTCCGAGAGCCATCGCCGCAGGAATCGCCAGTAAGAACGGCACATCCAGGTTTTTCACCAACACGACTGACGTATAAGCGCCAACAGAAAAGAAAGCTGCCTGGCCAAAAGAAAACAGTCCTGTCAGTCCTGTCACCAGATAAGAACCCATGACCCCGATTACCGTGATTCCCGTGAAAGTAAGGACTGCAATAATATATTCCAACGCCTTGCCCCCCTATGCCTTTTCCTGAACGATGATGCCCGATATGCCACGAGGCCTCACCAGCAGGAAAACCAACATGACAATGAATACGAATACCGGCGCAATTCCAGCGCCCACGGCAGCAATCAGCGTTACTTCCAGAACTCCGAGAAGCACTGCTCCGATCATGGCGCCTGTAATACTGCCGAGGCCTCCGATGACCGAAGCGATAAAACCTTTGACAATCAGCTGTCCAAGTTGTGGATACAGGGTATAGTTGATTCCTAAAAATACTCCGGCGATTCCCCCCAGGAATCCGGCGGCGATGAAGGTAGACATAACGACACGGATGGAGT
>CAZXCC010000362.1:0-2634 GCA_964638945.1 uncultured Veillonellaceae bacterium
TCTTCCGGATGATATTTGGCGGTGAGGTAACAGGCGCATAAAAGCACATGGTTCAGCATTGGAGGCAGCGGCTCGGTCACCAGAATCTGACCACGCCGCGGTTTGATCGGCAAATGGATCCCGAAAGGCTCCACCAAAGAAGGCGCCCACACTCCTGCCGCATTTACAACGTAATCGGCCCGCAAAATCCCTTCGGCGGTCTGCACTCCGCACACCCGTCCATTTTCTACCAGCAGCCCGGTCACCGTCACTCCGGAACGGATTTGCGCTCCCAATCGTCCGGCCGCCTGGGCGAACCCCTGCGCCACCCGTATCGGGCTGGCCTGGGCGTCTGCGGCGCAATACGCTGCTCCCCACAAGTCTTCCGCAAGCATCGGCTCGCTTTGACGCGCTTCTGCGATCGGCAGCAGTTCCACGGACAAACCTGCAGCTTTTTGTTTTTCAATCAGGCCGCGCAGCAAACCGGCCTGTTTCTCGTTCTCCACTACGACCAACCCGCCGCAGGGCATATATTCAATGTCATAGTCCAGCTCGTCGGCCAGGGTTTTGTACAGTGCCGCGCTCTGCAACGCCAGTTCCAGATGGGGTCCCGGATTTTTCGACTGCATGATGATGAATCCGTCGCAAGCGCCGGAGGTCCCGCAGGCAATGTCGCCCTTTTCCAGCAATGTGACCCTGTGTCCGGCTTTTGACGCGTAATAGGCGACAGAAGTTCCTATGACTCCGCCGCCGACAACGATTACATCCGAAGCTTTACTCATCATCGTCGCCTCCTGCCAGTGCTCCCAGCGAAATTGTCCGTACCGGAGGACGGCTGGTCGGCGGCAATATATCGGCGGCGGCCTGTCCTGTTTCTTCCGCGATCACCCTGCTGATCAGGCGGCGGCAGGTCCGCCCCTGGCATAGACCCATCCCTGCCCGCGTCCTGATTTTTACGGCGGCCACTGTCGCAGCGCCTTCCCGGACTGCCTGACGGACTTCACTTTCCGTCACTTCACAGCACCGGCACAAAAACACTTCATCAGGAGCCGGGACTCGGAAGCCGCGCACCGTATGCATGAATTCCAGGGGTACGGCCAGCGTGACAATCGTTGTCCCTTCCCGCTGCGCTCCGCCATCCACTTTTTTCACGGTCGCCTTTGTCACAAAACGTCCTTCCCTGTCCGTGCCATCCACTGCATCGCCGACTTGCGGCAGGGGCAGATATTCGTACGGCATCATGACGAGGGCCTCATTGCCCGGCTGCGAAGCATCCACAAGGAATATTGCCAGCCCCGGGCATTTGCTGAGGCAAAGTCCGCAGCCCCGGCATTTCTCCAGATCCAGCTTTGGCAGACAGGTAATGTCTTCCCCGACAGTGATCGCTCCGAAAGGGCATGCTTTTTCACAGGGATTGCAAGGAATCTGCTGCACACATTCTATCACTGCCACCGGACCCCGCCCGGACCGTTCCGTCGGGGGAATTACACCCGCCAGTTCATCGGCGCTCAGTGCGCCGCAATATTTCACGCCTTCCATAAGGTCCTCCTTATCTTTGCGCCCATTTCGCCAATATTTCCGCCTTGGCAGTGCGCCGCCCTTCACCGAACGGCCCGGATCGCAACACTTCGATTCGCTGCCGCACAGCCGCTTTGTCCTGTGCAGCGACGGATGCTTCCGTCAAGCCCAGCGCCTCCGCTGCGGCAATCCCCGCCAACCGTCCTTCCTCCATCGCCGTCGAGGCCTCTTCCACACCGGTGATATCTCCCGCCACATAAACATCAGGCAATGTGGTCCGCATATTTTCGTCATGCAGCGGCAAATGCCCGCCCAGTTTTGGGGAAAAAACAAATTCGCAGCCGGCCATCCAAGCCAGTTCGGTCAGCGGAGTCAGACCCACAGCCAGGCCGACAGTATCCGCCGCCAGTGTCCGCTGTGAACCCGCCGCGACCTTTCCGTCCGGCCCGATTGATCCCAGAGTGACCCCTTCCACCTTGCCGTCGCCAAAAGCCCGGGTGATGGTCGTGCCCACCAGGATAGGCACTCCGGCGCGCCGGATCTTTGCCGCATGTACGCCATAACCGCCGATCGAAGGCAACGCTTCGACTACCGCCAATACGTCCGCACCGGCCTGCATCAGCTGATAGCACACGATCAGGCCGACGTTGCCGCTGCCCAGCATGACAAACCGTTTGCCAGGCAAAACCCGGTGAACATTGATCATCGTCTGGATAGCGCCCGCCCCCATGACTCCAGGCAGCGTGGAACCGGGAAAAGCAACCGCGTTTTCAGACGCTCCGGATGCAATGATTATTTTCCCCGCCTGTACCGTTTCCTGCCGTCCGTCGCGCAACACCGCAACTCGATGTTCGAACAGGCCGTGCACGACCGAACCCAGCCAGGTCACAACTCCGGCGGCTGCCGCATCTTCAAGCAGCTGTCTGCCGATTTCATAGCCCCGCACACCGGCCCGATGTTCGTGCGAGCCGAAAAATTTGTGAATCTGTTTGAAAAGCTGTCCGCCCGGTTTGCCGTTTTCATCCACCACCAGCGTCCTCGCGCCTCGCTTTGCCGTCTCGATGGCGGCAGCCAGACCTGCAGGACCTGCGCCGACAATGACTATGTCGTACGCGTTCGCATTATCCGCGGTCATGT
>CAZXCC010000363.1:0-2588 GCA_964638945.1 uncultured Veillonellaceae bacterium
CTTCCGCTGTCGCCATGGCTCGGCGCAAGCCGGGATTTCTTATTTTTTCTTTTCGTCGTCAACCACTTTATATTCAGCATCTACGACTTTTTCGTCATTTTTCGTTCCGCCGGTTGAGTTTCCCTGTTCCGCATGAGGCGCTTCCCCGCCTGCGCCCTGACCGTCTGCCTGCTGATAAACGGCGGATGTCATCTCGTATAGGGGTTTTGACAGGGCTTCCGTATCCGCTTTGATTTTTTCGATATCGGTGCCTTTCAAACTTTCCTTCAGCACGTCTGCAGCAGCCTGAACCTTATCGGCCAACGCCTTGTCCGCCTTGCCCTCGAATTCCTTAATGGTCTTCTCCGCCTGATAAACGAGGGAATCGGCATTATTACGCGCTTCCACTTCTTCGAGTTTTTTCTTGTCATCGGCCGCATTGGCTTCGGCTTCCTTCACCATGCGTTCCACTTCTTCCTTGGAAAGTCCGCCGCCCTGCGATGCGGATGTAATCGTTATCTTCTGTTCTTTGCCGGTGCCGAGATCTTTGGCGCTGACATGAACGATGCCATTTGCGTCGATGTCAAAAGTGACTTCAATCTTGGGCACGCCGCGCGGCGCCGGGGCAATACCTGACAGTTCAAAACGGCCCAGGGTTTTGTTATATGCGGCCATGTTGCGTTCGCCCTGCAATACATGCACATCAACTGACGGCTGATTGTCAGCGGCAGTCGAGAACGTCTGGCTCTTGGCAGTAGGAATTGTGGTGTTGCGCTCGATGATCTTTGTAAAAACTCCGCCCAGTGTCTCAATGCCGAGAGACAGAGGTGTCACGTCAAGCAACAGCACATCCTTGACTTCCCCGACCAATACGCCAGCCTGAATGGCCGCTCCCACAGCAACGCACTCGTCCGGATTTACGCCACGATGCGGCTCTTTGCCGAAATACTTCTTGATTGCGTCCTGTACGGCTGGAATTCTTGTAGAACCGCCGACGAGAATAATCTTATCGATTTCATTGGGGGACAGGCCGGCATCCGTCATAGCCTGACGGGTTGGGCCCATCGTTGACTCGACCAGATCCACTGTCAGTTCATCAAATTTGGCTCGCGTCAAATTAAGGTCCAGATGTTTGGGACCATTTGCATCTGCTGTAACAAACGGGAGATTGATATTGGTGGTAAGAAGGTTGGACAACTCAATTTTCGCTTTTTCCGCCGCTTCTTTCAGACGTTGCAGAGCCATGCGGTCGTTGGCAAGATCAATTCCCGATTCTTTTTTAAACTCGGCAATCATCCATTTCATGACCCGCTCGTCAAAATCATCGCCACCCAGGCGACCATTGCCGCTGGTTGACTTGACTTCAAAAACGCCGTCTCCCAGTTCAAGGATCGACACGTCGAAGGTACCGCCACCCAGGTCAAAGACCAGAATGGTATGATCTTCCCCTTTATCCATTCCATATGCAAGGGAAGCGGCCGTCGGTTCGTTGATAATCCGCAATACTTCCAGCCCGGCAATCGTTCCGGCATCTTTCGTAGCCTGCCGTTGACTGTCGCTGAAATATGCCGGCACCGTAATAACGGCCTGAGAAATTTTTTCACCCAGATAGGCTTCCGCATCTGTTTTGAGTTTCTGCAGAATCATCGCGGAAATTTCCTGGGGGGTGTATTTCTTGTCATCAATCGTAACAGTATGACTGGTTCCCATTTCTCTTTTGATCGAACTGATTGTTCTGTCCGGATTGGAAACAGCCTGACGCTTTGCCACCTGCCCTACTAAACGTTCCCCTGATTTGGAAAAACCGACTACCGACGGAGTCAGGCGACTTCCTTCGGCATTGGCTATAACTACCGGTTCTCCGCCTTCCATTACCGCTACAACTGAATTTGTCGTTCCAAGGTCAATCCCAATCACTTTTGCCATAATAAATCCTCCTCCAAAAACTTGCGGCACATACCGCATATCTTTTTCAACAGTTATTGTCCGAAATTATCTACCTGAAACTTTTACCAAAGCAGGGCGAAGTATCTTGCCTGATGCGGCATACCCCTTTTGCAATTCAGCCACGACAGTTCCTTCCGGCTGATCCGAAGCTTCATCACGCATGATGGCTTCATGCTTTGCAGGGTCAAACATCGTTCCTACCGTTTCAACTACAGTAACACCCTGTTTCTCCAATACTCCGTATAATTGCCGAAAAATCATCTCCACTCCAGCGCCAAATCCTGATGCATCATCAACCGGCCTGTTGGTCAGAGCCCTTTCAAAGTTATCCAGAACGGGAAGCAGCTCCTTGATGAAATTTTGTGTTACAAAGGCTCCCAATTCAGACTGCTCCTGCCGGGTCCTGCGTCGATAATTGTCAAAGTCAGCCTGCAGGCGCAATACTCGTTCCATGAGTTCATTTCTTACCGTTTCGACTGTTTCCGCAGGAATTGGATTGATTTCAACAGAAAACTCCTGCTTTCCGTTGTCTTCCGCCGCGCCTTCGATAGTAACCGGCTCATTATTACAAAGCTCTTCTGCCTGCTCTACTTTCTTTTTGTGTGTCATCTCTTTCCCTCCCGTATTTACTGTTAAAAATCAGGTGTTGCAGGGGCATTATC
>CAZXCC010000364.1:0-2586 GCA_964638945.1 uncultured Veillonellaceae bacterium
TTCATTGGTCGCTTCCATCGTCGCATTGCCGACGCAACTGATGATACCACGGGGTGCACCGGCGCCGACGGCAGCATCATGCAGCAGACGAGCGGTTTCATTGCTGCACTTTATGGCGTTGGGGTGGGGTGAAAAAACAATCGCGTTACCTGCCTTGATTGCACACATCGTATTATGAATGATGGTGGATGTCGGATTGGTGGTAGGCGTCAACGCCAGAATCACCCCGACAGGTACTGCCGCTTCTATGACTTTTGCCATCTTGTCGTCACGCAGGATCCCGACGGTTTTTATAGAACGGATGGCCTGATACACGTCGCGGGAGGCAAACAGGTTCTTGATCACCTTATGCGCGACAACTCCGTATCCGGTCTCTTCGACTGCCATTTTTGCCAGACGCTCTGCATTCTCTTTAACGGTGTCCACCATGGCGACAAGGATTTTATCGATAGCTTGCTCGCTCATACCGGAAAAAGCGTCATGCGCTTCTTTCGCCGCACGAGCCAAATTTCTGGCTTCCTGAATAGAATTCAGGTCGTTGTCCCACTGCATACAGTCTCCTCCTCCCGATCATACGGACAAACTATGTCCCTATTTCGCTTCGGAAGGGACGATCATTTCCACTTCAGCATGCGGACGGGGAATCACATGCACTGAAATCAGCTCTCCAACGCGTTTTGCTGCAGCGGCTCCTGCATCAACTGCTGCTTTCACTGCGCCAACATCGCCCCGCACTACGACAGTAACCAGACCCCCTCCAACCAGTTCTCTGCCAACCAGGTGAACGTTTGCCGCTTTGACCATAGCGTCAGCCGCCTCAATCGCTCCCACCAGACCTTTTGTTTCAATCATTCCCAATGCTTCCTGTTGCATTTTTTTTGCCTCCTCTTTTTTCGTTGAATTCGCTGTTGCCGCTATACTTGTTACGGCTGCCGCCTTCGGTTTCATTTCTTTTCATCTTTCGGCAGAATGATTTCAACATCAGCATGTGGACGGGGGATTACATGCACCGAAACCAGTTCTCCCACGCGCTGGGCTGCAGCCGCTCCCGCATCAGTAGCTGCTTTCACTGCGCCAACGTCACCCCTCACCATGACAGTGACCAGGCCGCCGCCAACCAGCACTTTGTTCATCAGGCGGACATTGGCCGCCTTCACCATGGCATCTCCCGCTTCAATCGCTCCCACCAGACCCTTTGTTTCAATCATTCCCAATGCATTGTCCACAGTTATTCCTCCTTAAGCATCAATATTTTCTCGTTTATCCTGCATATCAGCGAAGCGCCGACGTTACTACAAAACATATTGTCTTCCCCGGTGAAGACATAGTGACTTGTTGATGCGCCGGGATGTAGTAGGAATCTCCCCGGTTTCCGCGATATCGTTTTCCGTTGACGGTACATTCCAGTATTCCTTCCGCGATATACACTGTTTCATCTAATAGCGTTTCCCTTGAAAAAGAAGCATCTTCCATTTTCATGATTTTGACGGAGAGTTGTTTGCTTTCCTTGGACCCGACTATTTCAGCGACCTGGACATTGTCACGCGGGCTGCCGGTCACCGAGCCGGAAAAAACCAAGCGCTCCCCCCAGATGAGTTTCAACCCGCAAGGATCGGTTTCCGCCTGCAACGGCATTGCTTGTTTTGACTGTTGCAGGCAAGCAATCACTTCTCCCACCACACGGGCCAAAAAATCGGGATTTACTTCATTGTTATTACGCTCGCGCTCTTGAGTGCATTCTGCAACCTTCTCCGGTGCTGTCAGGATCGAAACCGCCAGTTCTTTTGCTTCATCCCAGGCAGCTGGCGTAATAATCGATCCCGCTTCCACGTATAAGGTCTTTTCACCGGTTTTTGCAAAATTCCTGACTTCTACTGCCGTAATCAAGGTTTTCAACTGTTTTCTTCACCCCTCACATCAAGGCTGCTTTCAGCTGTGGATGCGGGGACGGAATCACCGCCATTTCCACCAGCATCCCCTTTTCAGATACCTCTGCAACCCCTGCTTCGATCGAAGCCTTGACTGATGACACGTCACCGGTGAGAGTAACAAAAGACTTCCCTCCGATGCCCATACCGGTACGAATTTCAACCAGTTCCACATTCCCGGCCTTAGCCGCTGTATCTGCAGCTACCAATAACGATGCGACAGAAAAACTTTCGATGATTCCGAGTGCTGCGATTTGCGAAACAATCGATGCCCCGGAAACCGCTGCGATTACGGAAGGATGGACATTGGGAAGCATAAAGTCGTCCACGACGGCAGCTGCTCCCATTGACCGCCCTGTATCCACCGAGTTTTGCACAGAAGCCACATCACCACACACCATGACGATAAACTTTCCGGGGCAGATGGGCCTTGCCTCCAGCAGTTCAACCTGTGACGCCTTCAACATGGCATCCGCAACTTCCATTCCCCGGGCGATGCTTGAAAGTTCAACCAGACCGATGGATTGTATTTTCATTGCCGCCCTCCTTCCGACATCATCAGGACGATCCGGTCACCCACTTCAGTCACTCTACCGGAAATGCTGGCATGAACATTGGCGCCCAGCCCCTCTGCGGGGGCCGCAGCCACCACTTCGCC
>CAZXCC010000365.1:0-2585 GCA_964638945.1 uncultured Veillonellaceae bacterium
CGCACTGCTGGGAAGCTTCCTGCGAGATTTTCTGCCAACGCCGCAATTTTTCAGTCTGTTTTGCAAAATCATAACGCACTATGCAGTGGCTGGTCTGCAGAGGATAAATCCCCTTGACGCCAAGTTCAACCGCTTTTTGCACGATCTGATCCATTTTGTCGCCTTTGGGCAATGCCTGCGCCAGCCATACGTCAACAGGAGGTTCTGTGGATTCACTGACATGGATCAGTGCCAAAGTCACACTGTCAGGCACTATTCGCACAATCTCCGCCTCTCCGCAACGTCCGTCCAGTCCGGCGACACCCATCCGGTCACCTACTGCCATGCGTAAGGAAAAACCAATATGCCTGGCGCTCTCGCCTTTTACTTCCATAAAATCCGCTAAAGGACCTTGAATAAATACTCTCCGCATTTCAACCCGGTTGTCGGCAAGCAACCAATGCCGCCCATTCTCCAGCTTCTTCGATTTTCCTGATACACAAGCCCTCGATAGCCAAAACAGCTGTCACATCTGCCAACCGGTCTTTGATAATTCCGCTGGCAACCAGGCATCCCTCGTCGTTCAAATGCTCCAGCACCGCGGGAGCCATCCGGATAATCAAATCAGCAACCAGGTTGGCCACGATAATGTCTGCCTTGCCCTGCACGTCATCCATCAGGTTGCCTCGTGACACCGCAACGATTTTTTGCACACCATTGACTGCGACATTATGCAGCGCCGTTTCCGCCGCCATTGTATCATACTCTACTGCTTTTACTGTTTTTGCACCCATTTTCGCAGCTGCTATCGACAAGATCCCGGACCCGGCGCCGATATCAAATACGGTCATCCCCGGCTTCACCATTCCTTCGAGGCACTCCAGGCAAAGAATGGTTGTTCCATGCGTACCTGTTCCAAAAGCCATTCCAGGATCCAGTTCTATCACAATATCGTCTTTCTGTGCCGTATACTCTTCCCAGGAAGGCTTGATTACAAATCTGTCACCAATGCGTGAAGTATGAAAGTATTGTTTCCAGGCTTCCGCCCATTCGGTTTCACGAACTTCCCTCCAATGAATTGTACCGCGCCCTTTATCAAGCAAATGCCCTGCCAGCTCATCGATTCTTTGGGAAAGCAGCCGCAACTTGCCATGCAACTCTTCATCAGATGGCAGATAAGCGGTTACCGTTACAAAATCCACTGCGGGTTCATCAGGAAAAACGCAGTCCGTCCAATTGCCGGATCTTCGATAAGACTGGATCAGTTCCGGATCTTCAATAACAACCCCACCCGCTCCCAATTCATGAAAGACAGCGGCCACCGCTTCGGTGGCCTCCTGTGTTGTGTGAATACTGATCTCTGCCCATCTGTCGTTCATGTTGCAGCCTCCTGTCACTGAAACTCAACCGCCCAGTGCATCCTTGACCTTCTTCACGAAACTCTGGCTGGGCTGTTTAATATTTTCTCCGCCCAACTTGGCAAATTCCACCAAAAGTTGACGTTGTTTGTCTGAGAGTTTCTTAGGTGTCACCACCGTCAGTCTGACTTTCAGGTCGCCTTTCCCGTGGCCTCGCAAGTGAGGAACGCCTTTGTCCTTAATGGTCAATACCGTTCCTGATTGAGTTCCTGAAGGAATTTCCAGTTTGGACATTCCTTCCAGCGTCGGCACTTCGACAGTGTCCCCCAGTGCTGCCTGAGGAAAACTGATCGACAGGTCATAAATCAGGTTGTTTCCATCTCTGCCAAAAGTTTTGTGACGTTTTACGGAAAGGTAGACGTAAAGATCTCCAGGAGGTCCTCCACGAGCCCCGGCTTCGCCACCATGTGAGATCCGAAGCCTGAGGCCGTTGTCGGCACCAGGTGGAATAGATACTTCGATACGCCTTGTTTTCCGCACCTTGCCCCGCCCTTTGCATTCAGTACAAGGGGAATGAACAATTTTGCCTTCCCCGCGACAGCGGCTGCAAGTCGTCACGTTGACCATACGGCCAAAGGGAGTGTTCTGCACAACCTGAGCCTGGCCTGTACCACCGCATTGGGGACAGGTTTCCGGATGCGTGCCGGCTGCAGCCCCGGTTCCCTGGCAAGCATGGCAGTCTTCTGTGCGGGGAACTTCTATTTCTTCTTTATGCCCTACCGCTGCCTGTTCCAGGGTGATTTCCATGTCATAACGAAGGTCGGCGCCCCGCTCCGGCCCCTGCCGCCTTCCACCACCGCCAAAACCTCCGCCAAAGAACATATCGAAGATATCATTGATTCCGCCGCCGCCAAATCCCGGTCCACCGCCCGCCGCGCCATCAAACGCGGCATGACCAAACTGGTCGTACTTTGCACGACTTTCCTGGTTTGAAAGCACCTCATACGCTTCATTTATTTCCTTGAACTTTGCTTCAGCCGCCTTGGGATCGTCCCGATTGACGTCCGGATGATATTTGCGCGCCAGCTTGCGGAACGCTTTTTTTATTTCATCTTCCGATGCCGTCCGGGAAATGCCAAGCAGATCATAGTAGTCTTTTTTATCCGCCACTTTATCACCAACTCATTCGGCCTCCGCAAAAGCGCGCCAATTTTGTCTACTGGGGAAAATTACATTCTGTGACATTAG
>CAZXCC010000366.1:0-2583 GCA_964638945.1 uncultured Veillonellaceae bacterium
TCGCAATAGAACTGGACCGGGGTGCGGCAGTATCCACCTCACGCAATGACGTGCACTACGTAGTGACGGAATACGGTGTGGCAGAACTGCGTGGCAAGAGCCTGCGCGCGAGAGCCAAAGCTCTGATCGCGATCGCCCATCCCGATTTCCGTGCCAGCCTCGAAGCGGAGGCCATAGCTAAAGGGATTCTATAAAAAACTTTTACAGAAGTGCAAAGACGATCCATTGTTGCGGCAATGAATAAGGCAACGGAAAACCATGAGGACTGAGTGGAGAAATCATCCATTCAAGTCTTCATGGTTTCTTGGTGTTGCGAGGTTAAAATTGACAAACCGGAAGATTGTGCCTATAATTGTTGAAGAAAAGCATATGATTACACAGGGTGTCAAGTCGGAAACTTGACATTCTTTACTATTAAACCGGTCCAAACTTTATTATTCGCCTTTAACGAGACCGAGACGAAAAGGAGACTGCGTAATGGCTGAAAAAGAAACGATCCTGACCACTGACGGGTTGAAAAAACTGGAACAAAAACTGGAACACTTAAAATCGGTGAGGCGCCAGGAAGTTGCCGAAAGGATCAAACAAGCCATTGAATTCGGCGATATCAGTGAAAATGCCGAATATGAGGACGCGAAAAACGAGCAGGCTTTCATTGAAGGAGAAGTGCAATCGCTCGAAAAAATGCTCAGGAGTGCCAAACTGATTGAACAGTGCGACGGAGATGCGGGAACTGTCAGTCTGGGGTGCACGGTAACCTTGAAAGAGGTCAAGGAAGGCAAAAGCAAGGCTGCAAACCATGCCCGCGAGATGGTATACACAATCGTCGGGTCTACCGAGGCTGATCCCGGTGAAGCGCGGATATCAAACGAATCACCCGTGGGCAGCGCCATACTGGGCCACAAAGTGGGACAAGTGGTTGAAGTGGTTGCACCTGCAGGCCGTATGAAATTTAAGATCGTAAATATTCAATTGAACTAATTGTAGCAAGAGGAGTCCATCATGACCGAAAATAAGACAGTGGAAACAGAGCAGTCCGGGGAAGAACTCAATGAATTGATGCAATCGCGTCGTGATAAACTGGCGGCGATTTCTGCCAAAGGGATTGAACCTTTTGGCCGCCATTATGAGGCTACCCACCATGCACAGGAAGTTTTGGACGGGTTTGCTGAACTGGAAGGGAAGCCCGTAAAGGTTGCGGGTCGCATTATGGCAATCCGGGGACATGGGAAAGCCGGGTTCGCCAATATTCGGGATATGAGCGGTCAAATACAATTGTATCTGCGCCAGGATGTGTTGGGTGATGAAGCCTATGATATCGTTCACCAGTTTGACCTGGGAGATATCATCGGCGCTGAAGGAGAAGTATTCCGGACCCGTACCGGTGAAATCAGCATCAAGGTTTCTCAGTTCCAGTTTTTGACCAAAGCGTTGCGGCCGTTGCCTGAAAAGTGGCATGGGCTGAAAGATGTTGAGATTCGTTACCGCCAAAGGTATCTGGACCTGATTGTCAACCCGGAAGTGCAGCGTGCATTCCTGATGCGAAGCAAAATGATACAAGCTATCCGGAGAACGTTGGATGCGCGTGGTTTTCTGGAAGTCGAAACTCCGATGATGCATGCCATCGCCGGCGGGGCGGCGGCAAAACCGTTTATTACCCATCATAACGCTCTCGATATGAAACTTTATATGCGGATTGCTCCCGAATTGTATTTGAAACGCCTGATTGTCGGCGGTTTTGAAAAGATTTACGAATTGAACCGCGTGTTTCGGAATGAAGGCATATCGATCAAGCATAATCCGGAATTTACCTTGCTGGAACTTTATCAGGCCTATGCTGACCATGAAGTGATCATGAAACTGACAGAGGAAGTCATAGCCGCAGTGGCTCAGGAAGTTGCAGGGACTACACAGATTACGTATCAGGGACAGGCCATCGACCTGACTCCTCCCTGGCGGCGCATAACGATGGCTGAAGCGGTACGTCAGTTTTCGGGGATTGATTTTTCCAACATCCATAGTGTGGAAGAGGCTCGAAAAGCGGCTGAATCCATCGGTGTTCATTATGAGAAGAGCCATGGCGTCGGCGCCATATTGAATGCGATTTTCGAAGAAAAAGCGGAAGAGCACCTGGTTCAACCTACTTTTATTGTGAAATACCCGACAGAGATTTCGCCGCTGGCGAAACGATGTCAGGACGATCCGGACTTTACCGACCGTTTTGAAGGTTTTATTTTCAGCCGTGAAATTGCCAATGGCTTTTCGGAGCTGAATGACCCTGTCGATCAGAAGGAACGTTTCCTGGGACAGGTGGCCCAGAGGGAATCCGGCGATGCAGAAGCGCATATGATGGATGAAGACTTTGTTACAGCGCTGGAGTTCGGCATGCCGCCAACGGGAGGACTCGGTATCGGTATCGACCGGTTGGCCATGTTCCTGACAGACAGCTATTCCATCCGGGATGTAATTCTGTTTCCGCACATGCGCCATAAGGACCCGTCGGAAGGCTAAGCCTTCTTCTGCAGGAATCGCGTCAAGCAGCGAGGGATCGGTCGTCAGATCGATCCCTGTTCTATCGTATTG
>CAZXCC010000367.1:0-2577 GCA_964638945.1 uncultured Veillonellaceae bacterium
CCCCCGGCCGAAAAATGCCATAGCGTGATGGTGACAAAGGCAATAGCGCGACAGGTTCAGCATTCGGTCCGAAATATGTCAGTATAGGTCCATTATCTTGCTTGTGCCACCCTGGTTCAAGAATGACCTTGCGGGCATGCATTCCTGACAGGCGGGCAATTTGCCTCATAAGAGAGCTGCCTTGCAGATGGTTGCCCCATTTGGGCATTCTGACTTTTTCTTCATCGATTTCCAAATGCCTTGCAATAGCGCGCAATGCGACAAGAAGGCCGGAACCTCCTTCAGGCTCCGCCGATAGTGCTGAAATATCAGGCACATCATTTCGCAGTAAATGAACGATAGCGCTGGAAAGAAGTCTTTTGCGCTGATTTTGTCTTTCAGAGAGTCTTATGTTGCTGCGTAGGAGCTCATCAGCAAAATGTTTTTCAATGAGTGAAGTAAAAAGTTGATGGCAATTGTCCAAAGGTTGCCAGAAGCGACTCATTTCACCGCTATTTTTAGCTGCCGGGAAAATATCCTCGGTGGAAAGCCCTGAAATTGTCGATTCTTCAGTTGCGACCAGCCAGCCTTGCTTGATAATGGGTAAATCCATACTGTCAGGCACGGAAAATTCCGGCAGACGGCCATAGACCAATTTGCCCTGGAGTCGCCGGGCCCAAACCATTGCCTGACTTGTGCGTACCGACTGTCCTTTGCCCAGTGTCAGGGTTTCACCGCATGTCAGTAACGAAAAGAGACGCGGCGGAGCAGTCAGGGCTGGGCTGGACAACAGGATTTCCAACCATTCCTCAATCATGAACCAGATAGCTTCAAAAACCTGTTGTCCGCCAAGAACCGCGTCGTCAAGCAAACGGGAGCGGGTCGTTACCTTCAGCTCCGCTCCGTTCGAACTCATCGCCATCAGGCGGATTTTGCCGGTGAATGAAGCAGTGCTCAGGCTAAACAGCGGTTGCCCCGGATTGGCAGAGATCAGGAATACTTGTTGATAACGCGGGGTATCCAGGCTTGTCACAGCATACAGGTCAACTGATCCGTTGCGGATTTGCCAGATGGTTTCGGGATCTTCCAGCCAGTATTGCCGCCCCGGTTCCATTATTAGCATTGAACCGTTTCTCTTTTGTTCGGAGGTGCTCATGATGCGCCTCCTTCCAGAGCTGTTCCAGGCCGGTGGGCATCCATTTCCAATAATTGTTTGTAAGGGCCGCCAATCTTCATCATTTCCTGATGGGTACCTCGTTGAGCAACTTTCCCCTGTTTGAGAACGATGATCTCATCGCAGTCGCGTATAGTGCTTAGCCGGTGGGCAATGATCAGGCACGTACAGCCCCTGCGCGCAATGTTGTCCGAGACCTGCTGTTCGGTCAACGGGTCAAGAGCGCTGGTCGCCTCATCCAATACGAGGATGGAGGGGTTCACGGCAAGCGCTCTGGCAATTTCCAGACGCTGTCGCTGGCCACCGCTGAAATTTCGTCCGCCTTCGTCCACTTCCGCGTCATAGGTTCCCTGCAATAACGAAATATCTTCATGGATGGCGGCATCTCTTGCGGCGCGGACAATGTCAATACGCGGCACTGTAGGGTCAAACAGAGAAATGTTCTGTGCTACGGTTCCGCTATAAAGGAAGATGTCCTGATCCACTCCGGATAGTGAATGAATCAGCACTTCCCGAGGAATTTGACGGCGCGGCACTCCATCGATCAGGATTTCACCTTCCCATGGCTGATACAATCCTGTCAGCAACTTGGCTACCGTTGTTTTGCCGCTTCCAGAGCTCCCTACGAGTGCGACCCTTCTCCCGGGTTCGATGGTCAGACTGAATTTTTCCAGCAGTGGCGGTTCAAGTTTGCTGTAACCGAAGGTTATGTTCTGCAGTTCAACTCTTCCGACCAGCTTTTCAGAAATCGTAGTCCCTGAAGGAATGGTAAAATCAAGACTCGGATCGCGTGGGTAACGCAACACGTCATCCATCCGATGCATCATGGTCTCAGTAGTCTGAAGTGTCTGGAACAAGGATAGCAGCTTGTTGATCGGTTCTTGAAATTTCCCCATCAGGGTCTGGAATGCCACAAAGATCCCTGCCGTCATCAGCCCGTCCATGATTTTGAAACCGCCAACTGCCATGATCATGGCAGTATTGAGCCCTCCAAGAAGAACCGGAGCCAGCATGAAGACCTGCTGCGTCAGTTCAATTTTTTGCGTATTGTTGAGGATTTTCGCCTGACAACCGGCCCAGTTATTGAAGAAATCGCCTTCGTTGCCGTTGGCTTTCAGGGTTTCAATGGTTTGAATTCCGGAAACCGCTATACCATATGCTTTCCCCAGGTCTTGCTGGATTCTCATCTGCTGTTCTTTCATCCATCGGAACATGCTTTGCAGGACCAGCACATTGAGCAAGCTGAAAACCGACCCGATAAGGGCCAATGAAAAATCATACTGAAAAAGCAAAACCAGATAGAACAATGCGAGGGCAACGTCCAGCGCCGCCGAGGCTGCCTGTCCGGTAAGCGTCGAAGCGACGGCTTCATTGAACTGTATGCGTGAAGCCACTTCTCCCGCAAAACGCTGTTGAAAAAATTC
>CAZXCC010000368.1:0-2573 GCA_964638945.1 uncultured Veillonellaceae bacterium
GACCTCATCACCATGAAGGAAGCATTCGAGTTTGACGAACACGTTCATACAGCCGGTGATTTCCTTATCACAAGCTGTTGCTGCCCTGTTTGGATCAAATTGATCGAAGGACGCTTTGCCAGCCTTTCTTCTCACATCTCCCCTTCCGTTTCCCCCATGATTGCCTCAGGGCGTATTATGAAAAACCTGGAGCCTTCTGCAAAAGTTGTCTTCATCGGACCCTGTATTGCAAAAAAATCTGAGGCTACTCTGCCCGACCTGGCGGGAGCCATCGATTTTGTCCTGACTTTCCAGGAACTCGCAGCCGTATTTAATGCTGCAGGTATTGATCCCGCCTCCATGCCGGACGATGAAAACGCCATCGCGTCACGAGCCGGACGGATTTATGCCCGCAGTGGCGGAGTCAGCGAAGCGGTCGCCCAGACCCTGAAGAAAATCCTGCCCAAACGTGTCGGTGATATGCATGCCCTAAAGGTCGACGGCATCCCGAATTGTCAAAAAGTGCTTGAACAAGCTGCTAATGGCGAAATGGAAGCTAACTTCATTGAAGGCATGGCCTGTGTCGGAGGTTGCGTGGGAGGGCCGGGCCGCATCGTTAATATTGAAGTTTCCACACGAGAAGTCAATTTGTATGGAAATGCGGCAGTTGCCTCCACCCCGGTGGAAAACCCCTATGTATACCAGATTTTAAACTATCTGGGTATCAGTTCATCCTCCAGCACACTGGCAGAAGACAGCCCTGCCGCCGCGCTGCTTTCCCGCCATATTTTCCGTCAGGACAAGTGAACAGAATCAGCCTAGTCATGCAGCGATTAAGGAGAGATCAATTCAAGAATGCGAAAAATAGGCGTTGTTGGACCCGATCAATCAATCAGACGGATTCTCGATGTGGCCAGAACACTGGATATCAATATCGAGCTTGTTCCGTATCCCTATGACGACGCGCATGAAACAGTCGATATCATAAAGAAGAGCTTTCATAAAGTAAAAGGTTGGTTGTTTACCGGTTCCCTTCCCTATATGCTGGCCATCGAAACCTTTGGGACGGACGAGAATTTTGCGCACTGCGCATTTGATGGGGCCGGCCTTTACAAATGCTTTTTGCAGGTTGCCTATCATCAGAACACAATTATGGAACGGCTCTCCATCGATATCCCGGATATGGAAAATCTGACAGAAGCCATTCACGATCTGGAAATTCCGAACCGTGAAATCTATGTGAACCGCTATGGGACAAAATTTGATACCCAATCAATCATCCAGTTTCATCGCGACTTATGGAAAGCAGGAAAAACAGATGCTGCAATCACCAGTCTCGGTGCCGCATATATCGCTCTGAAACAGGATGGGGATATTCCGGTATATCGTAATAGTGTTACCGCTACTTCCATCCGTTACGCCATCAAGGTACTCAACGAAAAAACAGCCGCCTCCTTTTTCCGCAGCACACAGGTTGGACTGGAAGTCATCGAAATCGAGAATTTTGATGAGGTAATTGAAAAACTTGCCTCGTCCTACAATATCAAACGTCTGGAATTACGCATTTCGAAAGAATTGATCGATCTTTCCGAAAAGCTGAACGGATGTCTTCTGGAACGGGGACGGGGACGGTATGAAATCTCCAGTTCACGTGGCGCAATCGACCGAGAAATGGGACTGTTAAAAGATGTAGTTCGCCGCCTGTCTCTGGAACTGCATGTTCCTGTCGCAGTGGGAATCGGTTTTGGGGAAACGGTATCTTCCGCCGAAAATAATGCCCGCCGGGCACTATTGCATGCGAAGAAACGCAAAAAAGAAAAACTGGTTATCATTCAGGAAGACGGTGTGCTGATCGAATCGGTAGGACAACCGGAAGAACTGACCTACGAATATTTTTCCGATGACCAGGAATTGCTGGAGAAACTCCATGAAGCGGATGTCGGAATCAAAAATTATAAAAAAATCGAAGCTACCGTCCGGCGCATGGGCTGGAATACGTTTACTTCCTCCCACGTTGCGGAGGAACTGGGTGTCACGGAACGCAATGTGCGAAGGATTCTCGCTGGTTTAACCAAGGTGGGGCTTATCGAATGCATCGGAGAAGAATTTTCAACCGTCCGCGGCCGCCCAAGCCGGCTCTACAGGATCCGTTAACTCTATTGCCTGTTTCATGGCCAAAACTGTCATTCTGCTTTACTTTCGCTCAGAATGACAGTTTTAATTTTTTGCAAAAAGATTGAAAAAAAAGAAAACTCGATGTACAATACAGTTAATTAGGGAAAATTACCGTTATTGTTCCTTAATAAACAGGTCCGGGCAACTTGAAATAACGAACAGGAGAGGAGAATGCGACAATGGAAGGTACTACATTGTACTCTGAAGTCATTATTCTGCGCGACGCAATCCTGAATGACAACTTGAAAAACAATGAGCTGGATGCCCGCAAAGATCGCGAATTCGAATTGACATTGGCGGCCGAAGACTAAGAACGATAAAGGTTCTGCTATCTTGTGATATCCAGGGCGAGATTCACAAATGAATGACAGGAGGGGTTAAATTGGTCTGGGTAGGAGCACTGATCGTCCTGCTGACAT
>CAZXCC010000369.1:0-2552 GCA_964638945.1 uncultured Veillonellaceae bacterium
GTATGTCGTCCTAATCAGCCTGTTTTGCCTGGAAGCCGGAACCTTTGACCCCGGAAAGCTCCACCGCCTTCTGCGCGGTTTCTTCCAACGTACTGCAGAAGGATATCCTGCTGCATTCCTCCTTGGTCGCCCTGGAGTTCAGGAAACAGACCACCGCCGGCTTGCCGGCGGATTTTACCGCATGGAGGATTTTTTCGGCAACTTTCGCTGCAGGCGGTTTGGAAATCAGGACAATGACTTCTGTTGCCGGATCTTTCGCCAGTACAGCAATACAATCCAGCATCATGATGCCGCCGATTTCTTCTTTCAGGTCACGACCGCCGGTTCCCAGAACCTGCGATACGCCGCCGCCCAACCGGTCAACCAGCACGGTGACTTCCTGGGTTCCGGTTCCGGAAGCGCCAACAATCCCTATGTTGCCGCGCCGGACCGCATTGGCGAAACAAAGGCCGGTTCCGTTGATGATGGCAGTGCCGCAATCCGGCCCCATCATCAGCAGCCCCTGTTCGTGCGCATATTCTTTCAGCGCTTTTTCTTCGGCGAGCGACACATTGTCGCTGAACAGCATCACATGCAGCCCCTGGCGTAGCGCGTTCATCGCCTCGCGAGGCGCATAGGCTCCCGGAACGGAAATAATCGCCAGATTTGCCTCCGGCGTCATTTTCACGGCCGATACGATCGTCGTGGGCCGCACCGTTCTCTCTCCGGATTTCCCCTTCCCACGCTGTGCGAGAAACTCTTCAGCCGCCTTCACGGCCTCGTCGCAAGCCGCATCCGTTTCGGCCCGGATGGCAATCAAAAGATCATCGGGTCCGCAGGCGGATGCCTCCTCGTTCAGCAAGCCGATCGCTTTCATGAGTTCCTTGTTCATGCCTGTTCCCATGTTCACCACGGCTTCCGTTACACCGGCCACACTTTTCACCTGTCCGGAAATGGCCATCAACGCGACGGAATCATGATATGCATTCTTTTTTACTGCAATTTTTATTGCCATATTCAGCCTCCCTGAGCATTCTTTTCCTGTAATGCGAGAAGAACTTTTTCCGCTGTCAGCGGCAAATCCCTGATGCGGATGCCGAGTGCGTCAAACAGCGCATTTGCGATGGCAGGCGCCGTCGGCACCATGGTTGGTTCGCCGATGCCTTTCGCACCGAACGGTCCATCCGGCTGCGGCGAGGTCTCAAGAAGGATGATGTCCATTTCCGGCGTATCGTCCGCCGTGGCGATCTTATAGTCGACAAAGTTGTTGTTCAGCGGTTTGCCGTTCTCCAGGACCAGCTGCTCGAACAGCGCCGAACTCAGCCCCTGCACGATCCCTCCCTGAACCTGGCCGATGCACATTGCCTGATTGATGACCTGCCCTACTTCATAAGCGGCGGTAATCTTGTTAACGACGATTTTTCCTGTCTCCACGTCCACCTCGATATCAGCCGCCTGCGTGCCGAAAGTATAGAATGGCGCAGGTCCCTTGCCCCCCTCCGACTCCTGGCCGGTTTCCGGGTCTAACCCCGTAAGTCCCTCGGGAATGAACTGTCCACGGCCGATCACAGGCGCACCGATGGCTCCTTTTGCCGTCAGGGTTCCCATAGCGATGTCCGTGACAGCCACTTTTCTCTCGGGGTTGGTTTTTTCATAGACAAATCCGTCTTTTATCGCAACCTGGGAGCGTCCCGTGCCGAGCACGGCCGCGCCGACTTCCTCAAGCTGCGCTCTGGCATCTCTGGCGGCCAGAAGTACGGCGTTTCCTGCCGAATAAGTGATGCGGCTGGCAACTGTTTGCCATTCGTAGGGAGTATAGTCGGTATCCGGCAGATTCGTCCTGAACCGCTCTACAGGCATCCCCAGTTCTTCCGCCGCAATCTGTGCCAGGCTGGTCATTGCGCCTTGCCCGATATCGCTTGCTGTTGTCAGGATATGGACGGTCCCGTCTTCGTTAAATTTCAAAACCGCGGAAGATTGTGCATTTGGCGGCATGGAAGGTGCCTTGAACATGCAGGCCATGCCGCGTCCCCGTACTTTGCCGGGACCTGACGGAGCCGGCTTCGGCCCATCCCAGCCGCAGCGCTCCCTGACCGCATCAATCGTTTCTACAAGGGAAGCACCATGCATCGGCGCTCCATACGAAGTGGCGCCTCCTTCCCGGAATGCGTTGAGCCGCCGGAATTCCAACGGGTCCATCCGCAGCCGGTGTGCAAGAATATCCATCTGCTGTTCGATCGCCCAGTGGATCTCCGGCATGGCAAACCCGCGCATGGGGCCGCTGACGGGATGGTTGGTGTACACGCAGTAGGAATCCACTTTCATGTTGGGTATCTCATAGGGCCCGTTCGCACAATATCCGCCGCTGCGGGTCATGTTCACCGCATATTCCGTATATGCGCCCGAGTCCCAGTATAGTTCGACTTCCGTCGCAGTTAAGCGACCGTCCTTTTTCACTCCGGTTTTCAGTTTGGCCACCAGGCCCTGCCGGACAAAAGTGCTCTGAAATGTTTCTTCTCTTGTCAGGGCCAGCTTGATGTGATAACCCGGCAGCTTCATCGCCAGAGGCACCA
>CAZXCC010000370.1:0-2549 GCA_964638945.1 uncultured Veillonellaceae bacterium
GGGATGGACGAAATGCTGTCCAAAGCGACCATGGTACTGGGAGCCTTGTTTGGAGCGGTCACGATGGCATTGGTCCGTCTGACGCAGTAATTTATCCCCTTGCGCTATAAGTGGCGGTACGAATGTGCCGCCGTTTTTTTACCGGACAAGCAGGCTACATAATTCCACTAAACCGCACTTTGGCATATTCTATATAAAAATATACACCAGCCTAGCATGCTGTACTTTTTAAAATATTCAGCCAATAGGCCTGTTCTCCAAGGAAATACAGCTTTACTACTCACTGCACGAGGAGGTCTTTGTTTGGGTTAATCACTGGAAAATTACAATGAAACAGTATCAAGAAAGGGGACTTAAAAGAAAGTGCTGAAAAAAATGTCAAACCGGTTTGCTCAAGTTATTTTTTTCCTTCTTCCGTTCATCTGCTCCCTGAATGTAGCCTTCGCCAGTGAAGCGGATCTGGTTATTCCCAATCTGACAGCATCCCAGAACAGTCTGCTGACCTATGGAATTGTTGTCTGTTTGTTTGGAATGATTTTTGGTTTCTACCAATTCACCCGGGTCAAAGCAATACGGGCGCACCAATCCATGTTGAATGTTGCAGACATCATTTATGAAACCTGCAAAACGTACCTCATCCAACAGGGTAAATTTCTTGCCATTCTGTTATTTTTCATCGGAATGTGCATCGTCTTCTACTTTGGTTTTCTGCAGCACACATCAGCAGGCGGGGTAATGTTGATTCTTGCCTGGACCGTAATCGGGATTCTTGGTTCCTATGGCGTTGCCTGGTATGGAATCCGCATGAATACCCTGGCCAATAGCCGGATGGCTTTCTCCGCTCTTGAACGGAAACCGCTGAAACTGCTGAACATCCCCCTGGATGCAGGCATGAGCATCGGTGTACTCCTGATTTGCGTCGAATTGATCATGATGCTCCTCATCTTGCTCTATATGCCCCGTGAGCTGGCTGGTGCGAGTTTCATCGGCTTTGCCATTGGAGAATCGCTCGGCGCCAGTGCTCTCCGTATCGCCGGCGGCATATTCACAAAAATTGCCGACATCGGTTCGGATTTGATGAAAATCGTCTTTAAGATCAAGGAAGATGACCCCCGCACCCCGGGCGTCATTGCAGACTGCACCGGCGACAATGCCGGCGACAGCGTCGGTCCGACAGCTGACGGATTTGAAACTTACGGTGTCACAGGCGTTGCTTTGGTTTCCTTTATCGTTCTGGCAGTGGATTCCAGTCTTCAAGCTACCCTGCTCACCTGGATTTTCGTTATGCGTATCCTGATGATTGTTACCTCCATTTCCGCCTTTTATGCCAACAAAACTCTGAGCCAGATGAAATATGGCAACGAAACTGACTTTGATTTCGAGCAGCCTCTGACCAATCTGGTTTGGCTGACCTCGATCCTCTCGATCATCGTCACCTTTATCGTCAGTTATTTTCTCATCGGCCCCGGTACGATCGTTGCCAATAAAGTGCCCAGCCTCTGGGTGATTCTTTCGATCATCATCAGTTGCGGCACTCTGGGCGCCGCCCTGATCCCCGAATTCACCAAAATGTTCACTAGCGGCAAATCGGACCATGTACAGGAAACAGTCCAGGCATCCCGTGAAGGCGGAGCCTCGCTCAATATTCTGGCCGGCTTGATCGCAGGTAACTTCAGCGCGTTCTGGGAGGGGATGGTTTTTGTCGGACTGATGTTCGCAGCTTATGTTGCTAGCGCCTATGGCCTTGCCAGCATCATGATCTATCCTTCCATCTTCGCTTTCGGTCTGGTGGCTTTCGGGTTCCTCGGCATGGGTCCTGTGACCATCGCAGTCGACAGCTATGGCCCGGTTACCGACAATGCCCAGTCCATCTATGAACTCTCCCTCATTGAGAGCATCCCGGATATTGAAAATAAAATCACCAAAGAATTCGGCTTCAAACCGGACTTTGAAGAAGCCAAGTATTATCTGGAGGCCAATGATGGCGCAGGGAATACATTCAAGGCAACAGCCAAGCCGGTGCTGATCGGTACCGCCGTCGTCGGTGCTACCACCATGATTTTCTCACTTATCCTTGTCATCAAAAAAGTGCTTGGCGTAGAACCGGAAAGCATTCTCAACCTCCTGAATCCCTATACGATTCTTGGTTTCATTTGCGGCGGTGCCGTCATCTACTGGTTCACCGGCGCTTCGACACAAGCAGTTTCCACAGGAGCCTACAGGGCTGTCGAATATATCAAGGAAAACATCCAGTTGGATGAAAATGCCAGCCAGTCAGCTGCGACAGAGAAATCCAAAGAAGTGGTGAAAATTTGCACCCAATATGCCCAGAAAGGCATGTTCAACATTTTTATCGCCATCTTCTCCTTCGCTATGGCTTTCGCTTTCTTGTCCGCTCCGTCCCACAGCAATGAGCCTGTGGCATTCTTCGTCTCCTATCTCATCTCTATTGCCGTTTTTGGTTTGTATCAGGCCATTTTCATGGCCAATGCCGGCGGTTGCTGGGATAACGCCAAAAATGTCGTAGAAGTGGATCTGAAAGAAAAAGG
>CAZXCC010000371.1:0-2536 GCA_964638945.1 uncultured Veillonellaceae bacterium
CCGAGCACGAATACCAACGCGAGAGCAACGATAAGATTTTTCTTCATTCTGTTTCCTCCCATAGGTTTATTTTTTTTGTTGATGGGTCCTACAGGCAGGAAGAACAATCGTAAGAGTGTCCATGTTTCCTCTACACTATTCTCCTGTCAAAGAGCCCATATCTTTACACCTACTTCAGACATCAGTGCGGGAACCTATGAGTGCACCTCCTTCCTTCCCCGGTCATGTCCTTCGGTGTTCAGACCTCGTAAAAATGCATATCGCACTTCACACTTAATATCATTTCTATAAGACTTTTCTTTTTCCTGCAAGATTTTCAAAAAAATTAAATATTTTTTTCATAGATAGAAAACCACGGCTTCCGCTATCGCTTATCGCTCTGTGTAGGCCGCATTTTTTGAAAATATCGCTCCCCGAGTATTATAGCCGCAAAGTCATCAATTGCGCAAGGGGGTACCAGCAATCCACTCGGCAAAAATCTTTTCCAGCCGGTGGGCGGAGTAGACTTCCAGTAGCGAAGCCTGGCTTCTTCCGTCGAGCCGTGCTCATCCACCGTGGCAATTTCATCCACCTGTTTTTGTTCCAGCAGCGGTGCGAGAAGCTGTCTCACCGCGGCGGAATACGTCTGGCTTCCCAGTGCAATGACCCGGCACTCGTAGGAAACCGTCAGCTCGGAAACCGCTGCAACCAGCTGATCCGTCGGCACGATCCGTCGGCACAGCACACCCTGGTCCCTGTCCAGCACAGCCAAGCCGCATTTTTCCCGACCCGGATCGACTGCAAGAATCCTCTGCCCGGTCATATGCCGCTGGTCTGGCGGATCAGGATTTCTATCTGCAGGGGACCTGCGGAAAAAATGTTTTCTCTGGCGGTGGCCGCGATTTCCACCGGGCCCTTGAGCCGGCGCAACTGATTCACGGCTTCGTAGTATTGTTCCATGGAAACGGCGCCGATAGCCCCCTGCAACGGATCCGGAATCACGCCCTGTTGTATGGCGGTTTCATTCACACGCTGCAAAAATATCGATATCACCTGCCCAGCCTCCTGGGGATCGCCGCTATAAGTCAGCCGGTCCGTCAAAACCACTGTCCCTTTCGCATAAATCTGGCGGTTGGGGAACACTTCAAACTGCCCGATGATCGGCTCGCCCACCACCACATTGCTGGCTGAAAGCAGCCGCAGTACTATGGGTTCGGGGTGGGTGGACAGGAACCCTATGACTTCTTCCGCGTGTTTTTTTGTGATAAATATCAAATCCAGCTTGGGGTCCTGGATGCGAAAACGTTCCCGCAGTTTCTGGTTTGCAGCCTGCAGATATCCACTGAGCCGCTTCTCGATATCCGCACGGTTGCCCCCGCCCGGTAACACGCTGACGCCGATGACTTCACCGGCCCGCAGCACGATCGTGCCTTCCCGCACTGTCGCAATGCCCTGTCTGAGGTTGGCGGTCAGTTCGTTCAACTGGTCTATATCTTGCTGCAGCATCGATTTTTCACTATTCAAGGAAGCGATGCGCTCGTCCAGCATATTTTTACTGGCCTGCAGGGAACTCAGCTCGCGGGTGATGGCAGCGATGCGGGCGTTGGTTTCCGCATATTCGGAATTTTTCTTTTCCAGTTCGGCATTTTTCTTTGCCAGTTCGGTTCGCGCCGCACCCAGGGCAGCGTTGCTCACGTTGATTTCATCCTGCAGCGCCTTGGTCTGTCTTTTTACTTCTTCCATGCCGAACAAAGCCGTACGGGCATCATACGAAATCGAAGTGATCACTCCCATCGTGGAACCGGCAATGAGGATGCCGGTGAGGATGGTAATGATGATCGAGGTGTAGCGCGGGCGCAGGCCCCACAGCGTCATTCGGCGCTTGCCGACGCGGGTGCCGATACGGTCGCCGAGAAAGGCGATGACTCCGCCGGTGATGATAATGATGATGATCAATGTTACACCAAACATCTGCTGCTCCTTGCGCGTAGTAATCTATATCAAGTGGTGAATAATTGAGAAAATCCCAGTTGGCGGGAGTATGAAATATAAAGAGTATCGAGACTGTCGGGGACGTCCTGAAAAGTCCAGTTGCAAAGATTTTCGCCTGAATTCGTTTCGACTCGCTGCGTCAATCCAACGGTCGGCTCAAAAGCTTTTCCCAGCCGCTTTCGCCTACAATCAACATCCTTGTTGATTTTTCCGCTGATTTTCCGCCGCTTCGTCGACGAATTTCACGGCTCAAATCAAACGCAACTGTCGTTTTTTCAGCACTTCCCCGACAGTGTCCATGACCACCAGATAATGCCCACAACGCTTCTCAACGCGGCGTGCCGGGATCGGGTGAATGGAAATGTCGCAGGATGTGCCGGGAGAAATGACCCGGATGGTCATTTCAGGCACGCTGAGCAGGAGCGATTCGTGGCGGCCCGGTGCAGCTCCAGACATTCGTCAATAACCAGAGCCATTTGAAAACACATTAACATCCCCGGCTCTCCGGTCTTCTTATTTTGATGCCCGGAGAACCAGAAAGAAGCCAACGGCAAGCCCCAGGAAG
>CAZXCC010000372.1:0-2504 GCA_964638945.1 uncultured Veillonellaceae bacterium
GCAGAACATGTGAAAAGCCATAAAGAAGCCGGTATACCGGTTTTTGTCGATGGTCCGGCTGTATATGTCGATGGCCGGGAGGCGGTGGAAAATCCGCCATATCAGGATTGGACGGTCAGGGCCCAGGCATGGCTGGATTTTTTTGGAGTGCCGTTTGTCAGCGTGAACGTATCCTGCCCCCGGGAAGATTTTTTACGCGTGGGCGGTTTCGATGCCCGTTTCGGCAAGGCCTACGGCTGGGAAGACACAGAGCTCGGCGTCCGGCTGCGCCTGGCCGGGCTGGGCAACGTACGCAACCGGCGGGCCTATGTGCTGCATCATCGTGACGGTACACCGACCCTGGAAAGTGAAATGAAGAAACGGCGCGAGTGTGGCAGCAACGCCGCACTGTTTTATGAAAAATATCCGTTGCCGGAAGTGAAGAAACTCATCAACTGGGACAGTCTCGCCTGGGATGAACGCCTGGAAAACTGGGGATGGGTACGCTGGGCGACGCCGGAGCGCGCCGCCGCCTGGAAATCAAGCGGACACCTGCTGTATCCCATCGTACGCAAGATTTTGCTGACTCATCTTTATGCCGCAGCGTTGCGCGCAGGTCTTGCGGAGGCGAAAGCAGCGGAACGAGGATAAACTATGCATGGCGAAGTGTTTGTTTTGGCGAACTCCCCCGGAGAGCTGTCCGGCTGGGTGGCGCCTGTAGTAGAAGAACTCCGTGCGGTCATGCCGGAGGTTCGCATCACGGTGGCGCTGATCCCCGACTGGTTTACCAGCGGACGGGAACAGCAGTTTGCCGCGCAGCTGCCTGTAGACCGCGTGGTTGGAGTATTTACCCTGATCGGCGAACTGTGGAAGCAGCGAGGCAAGACTGCTCCTGCAGGGCGTGTGGTGCTGTTTCTCGGCGGAGATGCGCTGTATGCCAAACTGCTGGCCTGGCTCCTGCGTTGTCATGCCATGGCGTATATGCCGCGTGTCTATCGGCCGGCTGATTTTGTCCGTATTTTTGTTCCCACGCAGGCCGAAAAAGAGCGGGCGGTCAAAAAAGGCGCCGAACCTGCAAAGATCGTTGTCGTGCCGACACTGGCTCTTGACAGCATCAGGCCTTCCGCCCCCATACCGGAGCTGCGGCGGCGTTTTAGTTTATCCGACGAAGCCCGGCCGGTTTTTTCCCTGCTGCCGGGCAGCAGACCGGAATATGCAGCGCTGGGCTTTCAATTCATGCTGGACGTGGCAGAAATTTTAATGGCGGAATTTCCCTCCTGCAGTGTCCTGTTGCCTGTATCTCCTTTTTTGGACCGCGCAATCGTGCCGGATGTGCTGCGCCAGCGCAAAATGAGCTGGAGTGAAAGCGAAGCAGGGAATATCCTGACGACCGGACAGGACGGACGGGTGCGGTTTATCTTTGAAAATAACCATGATGCGCTGGCTGTGACCGACATTGCCACCGTGATTCCCGGTACGAACAATCTGCAATGCGCGGCGCTCGGCGTCCCCTTTATCGTGCTCGTTCCGCTCAACTGGATTGAGTTGATTCCTTTTGAAGGCTTGCTGGGATTTTTGTATCCGAAATTTTTCCCCTTTAATCATCTGAAAAAATATGTGGTGACCTGGGTTAGCAAGCGCATGCGTTTTACCTCCATGGTGAACCGGATGGCGGACCGTATGCTGGCGACGGAAATCCGCGCCGTGATCACTCCACCCATGGTAGCCGGGGCCATCTCCGAACTTTGGCGCGACACGCCGCGACGCACCCGGCTGGCGGCTGATCTTCTGGAACTGACGCGCGAGCGCGGCGCCGCGCGAATCATTGCGGAGGCCATAAATGAAAATATCATTTCTGACCAACGGCTACGGTGAAGACCGTACCGGCGCCCTCATTGCCTGCGAACTGAGAAAACTGGCGCCACAGCACCCGATCATAGCCGTTCCCATGGTATCCAACGGGAACGACTTTCAGAAACACGGGTTTGAGACCGTCTGGGAAGGTGCGTTTCCTCCCGGACAGGGGTTCGGCAGCCAGGAATTCCGCCTGTTTCTGAAAGATATCCCTTATGCGAGGGATTATTTTCGTTATCTGGGTTTCCTGTTCCGGCGGCGTTCCGAATTTGACCATGCGTTTGTCGTCGGCGACGTGTTTTTGTTGATCCATGCCTATTTTGGGCTGGGACGCAAATCGGTGTTTCTGGCGCTAGCGAAATCCGACTATATGAATCCGCACTCGGCGATCGAAGAATGGGTCATCCGTCATTTTGCCTCGAAGGTTTTGACCCGCGATGCCTATACGGCGGAGCAGCTTCGTACACGGGGGATTGATGCCCGTTTCCTGGGAAATCCGATCATGGACGGCATCGGCAAACCGGGACCGGAGAAACCATCTGATTTGCCGGTCATCGGGCTATTGCCCGGCAGCCGGGATGAAGCCGACCACAACTTCCGCCGGATTCTGGCCGTGATTGACGGCATCTCGGAACCGGCCCACTACCTGTGCGCCCTGTCTCCGGTGCTGG
>CAZXCC010000373.1:0-2503 GCA_964638945.1 uncultured Veillonellaceae bacterium
CCGATTTCGTCAAGGGTGACAAGATAGGGACCGAGTTGGTTTCCCTGGTCCATATCCTTGGTCAGGCAAAAACCGCCAACGATTTCCGGCGCCTGAATATCACGGGCTGAAACGTCGTTGAAGATGCAAAATCCTGCGACCGGCTGCCGCTGATTGCCATAAACCACAGCGAGTTCGGGTTCAATGTCGAGCCGGGAGGTATATGCCGGCCAGGGTACTGTCACTCCATCACCGACAACGGCGTTCAGGTTGCATTTGTAATAGGACAGAGGTTGAGGCGCTCCCCCTTCCGGCTTGGCATGCGGTTTGAGCAAAGCCTGGCGTATGGCTTCGATTAGCGGTCCGGTCTGCGGGTACTCTTTCTCATATTTTTGCAGCGTGTCACAGGAGTTGCGAAGATGCCGCGGTGTGAGACCGAAATCGAACAGGGCTGCGACTTCGATCGGCGCAAGCAGTTGAACCCCCTGCAGCGCAGGTTTTTTATCTTCGTTAAGCTTGTCTATATTTGCCTCCCCCCATGCCAGCAATTCCCGGGCCGCCTGCTCGCTCTCCGGCAGACCGGCGAGGTAGGCCTTGCTGTCGCTCAGGACGGGGCGAGAAAGCCCTCTTGCGGACAACAGGCTTTGGAATGAGACGGCGCGCTCGCCAATGACAACACCGAATTGGGGCGCTGAGTCGCACAGTTCAAACCGGATCAGTTTCATTTTGATCATCCTTTCAACACAAATTTGTCTTATATTTTACAGTCATCCATGCTTGGTTTTTTCGTCCATGGTTCGGGCATCATGAGCCAACGTTTCCATCAGGGTTTTCTCTTTGGTGTTGCTTCTTTTCGTTCACTTCTCCTCTTCAAAGACCGCTTTCACCTTGCCGGAACGAATCGCTTTGTCGAAGGCGGCATGATCTTTCTCATTCTGATTGGCATAGGCAACCGCGAAGGAGGCTATGGCTTTGTCGAATTCATCGCTTTTGCCCATATATCCGCTGAGAATTGCGGAGTTTCCGTACCTGGCATGAGAGAGCGCGAGGGCCCTGCCGCACCAGTTGGCGAAAAGGTCCATCTCGAAAGCGCCGAAAGTCTCGACGAAGATGCTGATTTTTGTATCGCGCAGCTGCCGGAAAAAGAAATCGCGTTTCGGTCCCCGGCTCCAACCGAGAAACATGTCGCTGGCCGGCAGCATAAGACGGTACCCGTTCACGACGCGCTGGCCGTGGTTCTGAAAGACGCTGGGTTTTGTGTAAGCTTCCAGGACCGAAGCGCGCGCTTCTTTCACCTGGAGGAACAACGGATCATTTTCATCGGCGGTTAAAAGGAGGACCATGCAGGCGGTGCCCACGCTGCCGACTCCCACCACTTTGGCGGCGGCATCCCGAATCTGATACCGGTCCAGCAGGGACTGATAGGCCGAGGGAAGGGTTTCGCGATATCCGGCAAACGTATCGAGGATGTTCTGATTGATGGTTCCTGGAGTCAGTTCGTCGTTGTGGAAGATGGTGGGAAGCATATCTCTGATGATTGGAATTCCATCCTTGTGTTCCGCCAGTTTCGGAAACAGTTCTTCGCCGCGGCTCTTCGCCTGTTCTTTTTCGATGCGTTTTTTCATGCGTTTTTGTATTTTTTTATTGCCTTCAGGCATTAAATTTTCCGGCCCCAGGGATTCGTACCAGAGGTCCAGTGTCTTCATCCGGCTGTATTTGGCAATGTATTCCCGGTAGGTGCGGACACAGGTCTGGGCGCAATCCCTGGACACCGGCTCTTTCAGGCCATTGTCCCGGCAGGCCAGTACAAAGCTTGCGGCAAGGCGCTTGACATCCCATTCCCACGGAGCTGGATGCGTTTCATCGAGGTCGTTGATGGCAAAGATGATTTTTCGCTCCGGGGTGGCAAATCCGCCAAAATTGCAGAGGTGCGCGTCGCCGCAGCACTGAACGTAGATTCCGGTGCTCGGCGTGGTAGAAAGGTCACTGGCCATGATCAGGGCCGAGCCCCGGTAGAAAGTGAAAGGGGAGCGGGCCATGCGGCCGTGGCGGAGTGGAAGGAGGTCAGGCACCCGTTCCTTCTCGGATTCGAGAACCAGTTTGACCGGGTCCGGGCGGTCTGCGACAGGCTTCCATTTCGCATGCGATTCGAGAGGACAGCTCTTCCGCAGTGCTTTTCCTGAAGCGTAGCGTTCCTGATAGGTTTTGGAAAGGCTTTCCTCAGGCGGCGACGCTTTTTCTTTCACTTTATCCTTTTTTTCTTCCTTCTTGCCCATAAGTTCGTCCCCCTTCATTAACAAAGTATGGATCAATCGCTGATTTTCTTCTTCAGTTCGGCCGCCGGCCTGACGATGCCCAGCTGTGCCTCTGCCACCGGGTCGATCGGCTGGATTTTGACCGTAACCTGTTCGATCTTGCCGTTGAAACGGAACGGTACCTGATAGGTTTCGCTTACCGGCGTGCCAAAATCTTCGCCGATGTCCAGGGTCTCATCGGCCGTAAGCAGAACAGGAGTAGTCACTTC
>CAZXCC010000374.1:0-2500 GCA_964638945.1 uncultured Veillonellaceae bacterium
CGCACGCCATGCTGCTGCAGCAGATGCATCGGGCTTCACGCGGCAAGGGCGTCGACGGGGAAACGTTGGCGAAAATTGAAGGCAGGCATCGATCAGCCGGCGGAAACGCCTTGCGAGCCGCTGTATTGGGGGCCAGCGACGGACTTCTTTCCAACTTCAATCTGATTATGGGCGTTGCCGGAGCCGAAGTATCCAGCCAGGGAATTTTGCTGACAGGGTTTGCAGGATTACTTGCAGGAGCGATTTCCATGGCGCTTGGCGAATGGATTTCCGTTCAGAGTTCACGGGAACTATACCAGCGGCAGATTGATACGGAACGGGAAGAAATCGAGACATCGCCGGAAGAGGAGATTGAAGAACTCACGCTGATCTATCAAGCGCGAGGGCTGCAAGAAGATACTGCCAGAATGATGGCCGAGCATCTTATGAAAAACCCGGAAACCGCACTGGATACGCTAGCCCGCGATGAGCTGGGAGTGAATCCCGAAGATTTGGGCGGTTCCGCCTGGGAGGCCGCGTTTACTTCTTTTGCGTTGTTTGCCATCGGTGCGATCCTGCCTGTGATCCCATATTTGTTTTTTGCCGGGAACACGGCGATCTTGATCAGCGCTGCCGTCAGTACCGCCGGATTGTTCGGCATTGGCGCCGCCAGCACGCTTTTCACAGGCAGGACGGTGCTTTTTTCCGGAGCACGTCAGGTCCTGTTTGGACTTGCTGCCGCATTGGTAACTTTTTTGGTGGGACATTTCCTTGGAGTCACCATCGGCGGATAGTCAGAAAGAACTTTGAAAAAATCCTGCCGGAATCCGGCAGGATTTTGCGCCAGAATTGCGTATTATTTTTACGACAATCGATATACAACTTGTATACAAAAATATAAGCCGATTGAAGGAGTTGCCTTAATGGATGCAAACCTGAAGGAAAAGGCATATCGGGTAATCCGCGAAATGATTGTCGGCGGCGATTTGCCGCCTGGCAAAGTTCTGAACGAGAGGGAACTGGTGGAACATATCGGTGTGAGTCGCACACCGATACGGGAAGCATTGCATCGGCTGGAAAAAGAAAACCTGGTGGAGATTGTGCCGCAGCGTGGGGCTTTTGTTTGTGATATTACCGCAAAAGCAATCCATGAGATCTATCAGTTGCGTGAAATTATCGAACCACAGTTAATCCGAATGGTTACCGGTGAGATACCGGAGGAGTTGCTGCGTGAATTTCGCGCTGCTTTTTTGGCGCTGCAACCGGACGAGTATGATGCTCTGGCCAAAATTGACAATGAGTTTCATCTTGTGGTCATTGACCGAATCGGTAACGCCTATCTGAAGCAGTTGATGGACAACATGTACGTTCAAAACGAGAGAATCCGGTTCCAATTGACGAGATTGCCCAAACGACTGCAGGAGACGGTAGCCGAACACGTCGGAATCATTGATTTTATGCTTGCGAACGATTCGGAAGCCGCCGCAGGAGCTATGCTGGAGCATTTGATCAATTCCCGCAAAGCTGCGTTCCGCATCTGATTTATCCGTGTGAAATTTGAATCGTGGAGGGGGTGAAACCGGAACGGTAGTGAAAAAATATTGTGCCATTGCGTGAGAAAGAGAACTCTATTTTAGGGAGGGTGCCTGATGCCGATTTTTTCAGCAAATATCACGATGATGTTTCAGGAAGTTCCGTTCATGGAGAGATTTGCCGCTGCAGCAAAAGCTGGATTCAAAGCGGTGGAGTTTATGTTTCCGTATGAGTATCCGGTCGCGGATTTGCAAAAGGTTCTGAAGGAGAATGATCTGAAATTGGTGCTGTTCAATTTGCCTGCCGGCAACTGGGCAGCGGGTGATAGAGGAATCGCTGTCGATCCGAGCCGACAGTCTGAATTCCAGGCGGGTGTCCAAAAGGCCGCTGAATATGCCAAAGCACTGGGAGTGCCGCAGGTAAACTGTCTGGTTGGCAAGAAAATGGCTGATGTATCAGTAGCGGAGCAACGCCGTGTCTTGGTGGAGAATTTGCGTTTTGCCGCAGAACTTCTGGCAAAAGCCGGTGTCAAACTGCTGGTGGAGCATCTCAACAACCGCGATATGCCCGGTTTCACTCTCACTACCACCGTGCAGGTTCTGGAAGTGCTGGATGAAGTTGCCCATGCGAACGCGTTCCTGCAATACGATGTATATCATGCGCAGCGGATGGAAGGAGAACTGGCTGGCATTCTTCGCACCAACTTGTCACGGATCAGCCATATCCAGATTGCTGACAACCCTGGACGCCATCAGCCTGGCACGGGCGAAATCAACTATCGATGGCTGCTTGCTGATTTTGACGCAGCCGGCTATAAAGGATATGTCGGGCTTGAATATATTCCGGCGCCGGACAGCGTGTCTTCACTCAGCTGGGTGGCTGAATACGGGTATTCCTTATAAAGAAAACAAATAGAATAAGGAGTGAATTGTTATGAGCAAAAAAATCGGGTTTATCGGACTGGGGATCATGGGGAAGCCCATGAGCA
>CAZXCC010000375.1:0-2495 GCA_964638945.1 uncultured Veillonellaceae bacterium
AATTGGTTAATTCAAAATTACTACCGGGATTTTACACACAAATTTGGACTTGACCTCGCCATGGCGTCCCGCGTTTCCTGCGTGGCACTGCCAATATGCGGCAAAATGCAGACATTGGACAAGCCGTTCAACGGATGATCCGCCGGTATCGGTTCCGGATCCGTCACATCGAGAGCACATCCCGCGATAACGCCGTCGCGCACCGCTTCATACAATGCGGTTGTATCCACAATCAAACCACGGGCCGCATTGATAAAATAAGCGGTCTTTTTCATTTTCGCAAACTGTTCCCTTCCGAATAAGCCACGCGATTCGGCGTTTAACGGCGTCAGCACGACAATGAAATCCGAACGTTGCAATAAAGATGTAAAATCTACATATTCTGCTCCACCTGATTCGGCATCGGATTTCTTCCTGCGATTATGGTAAATAACCTTCATTCCACAGGCCATCCCGCGGCGGGCCACTGCCGATCCAATCTGACCCATACCTACGATGCCAAGAGTCTTTCCGAACAGATCGACGCCTAAAGGTATCTGCGATTTTCCCCATCGGCCTTCCTGCACAATCGCAAGGCTCTCCTTGATGCGCCTTGCAGCACACATCACCAACAAAAAGGCAAGATCTGCCGTTGCCTCCGTCAACACTCCCGGAGTGTTTCCAAATGGGATTCCGGCAGCCGTGCATGCCTCAACATCGACATTATCATATCCTACCGAACTCTGTGCAATCACACGGAGCTTCGGAGCATGCTTCAGCAAGCCCGCATCAATTTTTACAGCCTGAGCACCTACGGACAAAAGGCCTTCCGCATCAGCCAGCCATTTTTCCAGCAACTCTCTTGGCATGGTTCCCGGTTCATCCCACGAAATGACTTCGCAGTGTTCTCTGATCCATCGATCTGCCTCCGGCATAGGCCGACCTGTCATCACGATTTTTCCGAATTTCATTCGTATCTCCCCTTACCACAAGCATTATCCTTTTACACCTCTACTAGGGTTTCGCCTTAAATCCTTCTATTCCTGCACAATTTCACCAACCATGCATGAATCCAAACAAAGCAAACTCCAAAGAAATTCTTTGTCCTATCCTCGAAGGATAACATTTGCAAAAAACATCATCCCTGCGCACCATTTATTATTACAGCATAACAACGCTATAATTAAATCAAAGAAATTGTGCATATTTTCACATATTTTCTATGAGGAGGTATATGAATGCGTTTTATCCGGCAAATTGGTTTTGTATTTATATTACTTTTCCTGATTACCGGTTGTGGTACATCCCAAACCGGGCAAACTCCCCCTGCAAAAGCGGATACTCCACCCGAAACGGTTTCTTCTTTGCGTCAAGCATCCGACAAGTATTTGAAAAGCAACCGCTCATTCAGTATAAGCGCACAGGAAGTTTATGAAAAAGCTCTCCTTGCTGCTGACCCGGCTTATATCCTTGTAGACATACGCAGTGAAGAGCATTATGCCAAACACCATATTCCCGGCTCCATTCATATTTCGTATGCTGATGTCTGGCGCAGCAATAAAACCGACTATCTGCCAAAAGATAAAAAAATAATCGTAATTGATTATTCCGGCCACTCTTCCAGCCAGGTAGCAGCTTACTGGTCCCTCCTTGGGCTGGATGCCATTCCCATGAAACATGGGATGGCGGCCTGGTCAAAGGATAAAGACATCATCGGCGGATCCCCTCTCCCCTGTGAACCGCGCAATTTTGCAGTGACAAAAGACGAAACGGCACCTCAAACCTACGAATTGCCGGTACTGGAAGTCAAAGCCCTGCGTATGGATGATCTATTGCGGCAGCGCGGGGAAGCAATTGCCACCAAACCCGTGGTCATCCAAGCCGATGATTTGCTGACCAAGGTAAACGCCAAAAGTGTATTTATTCTCGATATACGAGTCGCGGAGCACTTCAAGACAGGGCATATTGCCGGTTCAGTCAACATTCCGTTCCGTAGACTGGCTGAAGAAACCAGTCTGAAGACATTGCCGGCCGACAGGCAGATTGTAGTAGTCGACTATGACGGACATTCTGCCAGTCAGGCAGCACGCCTGCTAAACCTGCTCGGATATGACAGTCTGGCCCTGCGCGATGGCATGAGCGTCTGGACCGGCGATGCGAAAGTCATCGGCGCTCCTGCTGTCGCATGTACCATTACGGAAAGGCAGACCGCACAGCTAAATGCGCCACTGAATCCCGGGCCCAGTGCGGCGGCCACCTGAGGGTAGATCTTTGCTGCAACCGGTCGGTTGCAAAAACACAAAACATGTTGTAAGCAGTCTTGATGAGAAAGAGGGTTGCGGATGCAAAAAATCAATCGCCGTACTTTTCTGCAAACAGCAGCCGGTGCCACCGCAGTCGGTCTGGCTATACCGCATTTGATGGATATGAAGGCATTTAGCGCTGCAGCTGCTGATTCGCATATCACACGAGGTGCATCCTGGTGCAACGGTTGTTCAACCAGTTGCCCCATGTTT
>CAZXCC010000376.1:0-2484 GCA_964638945.1 uncultured Veillonellaceae bacterium
CTATAGGAGATATGAAATTTCGAATTTTGCGCTCCCTGGTCGTGAATGCCGGCATAATTTGAAATATTGGCACTGGCGGCCATATCGGGGCTTCGGTGTCGCGGCGCATTCTTTCATCAGCTCCGAAAGATTTGCCAACACGGAAACCATCAGTGAATATCTGCAGATCATGCAGGCTGGCAAATCTCCGGAAAAGTTCAGGGAAAAGGCGGATTTGGGCATAGCGATGGCCGAATATACTTTTCTGGTCCTAAGAACGACGGCTGGTCTGGATATTGCCGATTTTGCAAGCGTTTTTGACTGTGATTTTCATAAACACTTTGCTTCTCCGCTTGCCAAATTGAAAAAGATGGGTTTGATATATTGTGACGATCGAACAGTCCGTCTGACGTCTCTGGGGATGAAACTGGGTAATCAGGTCTTTGCAGAATTTTTACCGTAAAACTGAATTCAAAATATGCTGAAAGATGAACACGGGCTTGACAGAGACGGTGTTGCATGGTATGTTTGTTTGTGTATGTTAGCACTCTACTCAATAGAGTGCTAACAAGGAGTGAATGCTATGTTGGATGAAAGAAAAAGACAGGTTCTTCAGGCGATCATTGACGATTATATTTCTACGGCAGAGCCGATAGGATCGCGAACGATAGCCCGAAAAGCAGGCTTGGGCGTGAGCCCGGCAACTATCAGAAACGAGATGAGCGATCTGGAAGCGTTGGGCTTTTTGGAGCAGCCGCATGCATCGGCTGGCCGTATCCCATCCGCGAAGGGCTATCGCTTTTACGTCGATTGCCTGATGGGACCGCAACAAGTATCTGATCGGGATACTGCTCTTATCAATCAGTGGTTTGAGCAAAAAGTGAGGCGTCTCGATGAAGCGTTTCAGGAGACCGTGAGGGTTCTGTCGCGGGTTACCCGGAATGTTTCGTTATTGGTAGCACCGCAAGCCCCGTCGTGCAAATTCAAATATATGCAATTTCTACCTTTTGATGAAACCCGTGTCGTTGTGATTGTTGTCACAGATACGGGAGTAATGGAAAACAGGCTTATGGCAATTCCGCCGGGAACCTCTCCCGAGGAGCTGCAACGGATCTCGGGAGCTTTGAACCATTGGCTGGGCGGACTTGCTTTGCCTGATATCAAGGCTTCTTTGCTGGAACAGATCAAGAATGATGTTTTGCCGCGACCGGATTTGATTGAAAGTGCTCTGGCCTTGCTCAGGGAAGCCACCGGCGGACCGAGCGCCGGAGAAAAAGTGTATCTTGGCGGCACGACACAGCTCCTGAATCAACCTGAATTCCGTGATGTGGAAAAAGTGAAGAATCTGTTGTCCATGCTGGAAGAAGAACGGCTGCTTCATGATATTCTGCACACCCAGGACGGTAATGGCGTTATCGTGACGATTGGTCAGGAAAATAAATTTTCCGGAATTCAGGATTGCAGCGTGATTCAGGCTTCGTTTCGCCTTGACGGTCAGACCGTCGGAACGCTTGCCGTTTTGGGACCTACACGGATGGAATACGCCCGCACAATGGCTGTAATCGAATTTATGCAAAAACATATGGAGTTAATCCTGAAAAAGTATCAACGGTAGAAGCGGAGGAAAGAAGATGAATTTCAAACAGGCCGGCGGGAATGAAGTGGATGAACGGCTCGCGGCGCTGATGACGAATGCGGCGGCAGTTCGGGCGATTGCCGGTGCGGTGGAAGGAACCATTGGGCCCAAGGGACTCGATACCATGTTGGTTGACAGATTCGGTGAAGTGATCATTACAAATGACGGGGTCACAATCCTTGATAAAATGGATGTAAATCATCCTGCCGCCCGCCTGGTCATCAATATTGCGAAAGCGCAACAGCATGAAGTCGGCGATGGGACGACCACCGCGACAATCATGGCCGGAGCATTGGTCAATGAAGGTGTGAGCCAGGTTCTGCGAGGAGTCCCGGTAGCCCGGGTTATCGAAGGGATTCGCTCGGGCGTTGTTCTCGCACAGGCGGAACTGGAAAAAAGAGCGCGGCATGTAAAGGATATCAAGGATTCCAAAGTGGCAAACATTGCCAGAGTGGCCGGGCGTGATAATGCAGATATTGCAGAGTTGGTCGTTAAAGCGGCCAGAATGATCGGAAGGGAAAAACTGCTGGAAAACAACTATAAGCTTTCCGAAATCATTGTTGCGAAAGAAAATGCGCAGAATGAAGTGTTTCTCGGTGTGATCGTGGATAAGGAAAGAATGTCGAAAGAGATGCCGGAGAAAGTTGATAACGCAGCAGTACTGATTATTGATGACGCACTTGAACCGGAAGAACTCGACAACGAGGCTCTTGGAACAGAAGCTGGGTTTCGGCGCTTTCGTGAATTACAGGATGAATTTGAAGCAAACGCACGAAAAATTGTCGAGCTGGGTGTCAAGGCAGTTTTGGTTGACCGCGGAGTGCATGCCAAGGCGGAAGAAATTCTGACAGATGCGCAAATCCTTGTGG
>CAZXCC010000377.1:0-2480 GCA_964638945.1 uncultured Veillonellaceae bacterium
GCTGAAAAACCTGGGTCTGGAACGCCTGACCAATGAAAAAGCCATCGTGTCGCACTATAAGCCGCCAAAACAGAAGAAAGACCTGCCGAACATGCTCCGGCAGGCCGAATCGAGCGCCCGCAGCGCCCTGATCTATATCAAAAAGCGCCCGAGCATCCGGGCACGCATGGCGACAGGCATCACCTGCTTCCGTATGGGGCTGGACCTCGTGCTGCGCCCTTTTCGCTCCGTATTCCAGAGCGGCGTGGACAATGCGCCGGATGGTCCGCTGCGCGGCTGGGCCTGGTGGTGCGCCCGCATGCTTTGCAGTTTCCGTTTCTTTGATGTCGTCCGCAAAGGCGACAGCACCAAACCGGGGGCAGCAAAATGAATCCATTGCTCAGTGTGGTCATCCCGACGTTCAACCGCAGGGAAACTCTTGCGGAAGTTCTGCCGCAGCTGGCGCGACAGAGCCTGCCTTCCGCGCAGTATGAGCTGCTATTGTGCGATTCCGGCTCTACCGACGGAACCAAAGAGCTGCTCGCAGATTTGGCCATCCCCAATCTGCGCCATATCTGCCCGCCGGAAAACCGGGGACGCAGCGGCGCACGCAATGCCGGCGTCAGAGCTGCCATGGGCGAGTACGTCCTGTTTACGGATGCCGATATCCTGCCTTCTCCCAACCTGCTGGAAGAACATCTGCGCCTGCACCGCTTGCGGCCGCATTCGGCGGTGGTGGGTCTGGAAGTCCAGGTGGACACGCTCGATGAATACGAGCAGGTCCGGGATAACCCCTACGACAAGGGACGTCACATGCACGGGCGCACGGACAAGGAGATGTCCTGGCTGTTTTTTCTGACCGGCAACGCCTCCGCACCCCGGCAGGCGCTGATCGATGTCGGCCTGTTCGATGAAAATTTCACGATTTACGGGCACGAGGACCTGGAGCTCGGCTATCGGCTGCAGAAAGCCGGCTATCCGATCCTCTACAATGCCGGCGCAGTGAACTATCACTGGCATCCGGTCTCTTTCGAAGAACGTTGCGACAAGATGCGCCATTCCGGCGCCGCGACCCGTCGGTTTTATGAAAAGCACAACGATCTCATGGTGTTGCTGCGTCTCGGCGTCAACCCCGTGACTTTGGGGCTGCATGCCCTGATTTCCGCCATTCCTTCCTGGCAGGAGAAACTGCGTTCCAAAACCATGCAGACCGGGCTGGGAAGGGAACTGACCCTGCAGTATTATTATCTCTGCGGATACAGGAATACGACGCCATGAAGCAGCCGCCTGATTTGTCGACCGTCCGGAACGTCCTGATCCTCCGCACAGACCATCTGGGCGATCTGCTGTTGTCCACGCCTTTGATACGCACTTTGCGCGCGGCCTTACCGGGCCGCCGTTTCACATTGGTTTCTTCCCCTGCCAACGCAGGGGCTCTGGACGGCTGGGATGCGGTCGATGAAACCCTCGTCTTTCACGCGGGCTGGTCTTTCCTGCGCAAATGCCGTTTTGTCTCCGAACTGCGGCGGACGAACTGGGACCTCTGCCTGACCCTGTCTCCCCGCACTCCTTCGTATATCCTTGGCTGGCTGTCCGGAGCGCCGGTCCGCGCCGGCATCATTTATTCGCGCCGCCTGGCCGCCCGTCTGCTCAGCCCCCTCTGGCTGACCCATCCTGTCATCCTGTCTGTCGACGAAGCGCTGGCAGCCGGCGAACCGGTGCAGCATGAAGTGGAACAGCTGGCCGAAATCGCTGCCGTGCTGGGCATCCCCGGTACTCCGGGACCCCTGGAGCTTCCCGTGCAGAAAGATGAACTGGAGGCTGCGCGGCACTGGCTGAGCACCCGTCTCGGCGAAGGGCAGCGCCTGATCGGGATCCACGGTGCTGCAAAATGGCTCAGCGCCGGCTGGACCGCAGGCAATTTTCTCGCCATGCTCCGAAATATCGCGGTCAAAATGCCGAATACAAAGATCCTGCTCACTTTCGGGCCAGGTGATGCGGTGCTGAAGAAAGCGGTCGAAACCATTTTGAAGGCGCATCCCGATGAAGACATACTGCTGCCGGGAGCCCTCAGTGTTCCCAGCTGGGCAGCGCTTTTTTCCCTGTGCGATGCCGTGGTCAGTCCGGATACCGGCTCGCTGCATGTGGCCGTAGCGCTCGGGCGCCCTGTCGTCGCCATGTACGAAGATGCGACATTCGTGCACTGTTCCGCCCAATGGGCTCCCTGGCAGGTACCGCATGTGCTCGTCCGCCGGAAGTCGCTGCGCGAAACGGAGACGGCCATCCTGAACGGTCTGGCATCTTTGCTGCCGCGAGAGGAGAAGTCCTCATGACCGGGCCGCGTCAGTCCCTCTCCTGGCGGCAAAGGCTGGAAGCCGCCGCCCCGGAATTTAATCTGCGCGGTGAAATCATCCTGGCGGTGTGCATGCTGCCGCTCGGGTTCCTGTACAAGATACTGGACTGCCTGTACGGAAAGAACGCCATACCCGAGATCGGAAGAG
>CAZXCC010000378.1:0-2472 GCA_964638945.1 uncultured Veillonellaceae bacterium
ATCCGCTGACCGCGAGCGGCAAGGTTCAAAAGTTCAAGCTGCGGGAGATGGCGGTCAGACTTCTGGCCGGAGAAGAGTGATATGGTCCTGGGTTGATTGAAAGCGAAAAATAGGAAAGGGGTAGTTGTTGTGAAGAAAGAACAGATTGAGAGCAAGGTAAAAGAAGTTGTTGCCAAGTGTTTGCCCCAGGTAAGTCCTGACAGAATTGCGCCGGAATCAGAGTTCATCGCGCTGGGAATCGATTCTCTGGCGATGAGCCGGATCATTGCCGAAATCGAAGATACATTCGATATCGAGGTGCGCATCAGTGATATTCTGAAACTGAAGACCTTGGCGGATGCAGTCGATTACCTGGAGAAAAGGCTGGCCGGCTGATCGGGCAGTGAATCCCAAGCCTGTTGTCATGACAGGCATTTTTCCGTGAAAAAGTGTATTAGCATTAAACAAAAGACTTTCAGCTGTTCGGGCTGAAAGTCTTTTGTGTTGGGCGCATGGCAATGGGAATCCGACGGAATCCCATTGGTTCTCAATTGCATAAGGGTCTCAAATTTGACTGTCACACATTCTAATTCTAAGAGGACACTGTCGAAGCGGCTTGCCAGCCATTTTCCATATAGAGGATATGGTCTCCCATCATTTTCGCTTCTTCGATGTCATGCGTGACGAGGATAAACGGGATTCTCCATAATTCCTGCATGTTTTTCAGCTCTTGCTGCAACTCCAGGCGGGTTGCTTTGTCCAAAGCGGACAGAGGTTCGTCCAGAAGCAGGATCCGGGGCTGGGCCATCAAGGCGCGGGCTAATGCCACGCGCTGTTTTTCCCCGCCGGAGAGTTGGGCGATATTGCGTTTTTCAAGGTGCTCGATCTTGAGCAGGTTCATCAGATTTTCGTACATGGCATTTGCCTCGTGATGATGATGCCTGACGCCGTACCAGACATTTTTTCGCACATTCATATGGGGAAAGAGCGCATACTCCTGAAACATGTAACCCACGTGACGGTCACAGGGCGGAACAAAGACGCCGGTATCCGAATCGAAAAATACCTGGCCGTCATAAACGATCTTTCCATCATCCGGTCTGAGCAATCCGGCGATCGATCGGAGCGTCGTTGTTTTGCCGCAACCGGAAGGTCCAAACAACACCAGGATATCCCGTTCGATATGGAACTGTATCTTCAGGGAAAAATCGGGCAGTTGTTTCGTGATGTTTACAGATAGCATCAGAAAACCCCCTTGGGCGTCTGATGGTTTTTCTTTTTCGCCAGCAGGTTGACCCAGAAAATCATGGAGAAGGTAATCAGACTGATGATCAGCACATAAATTCCGGCGCGATTCATATCGTTGGATTCGGCGGCAAAATAGATGGCAAGAGGAATGGTCTGCGTTTTACCGGGAATGTTGCCTGCCACCATGATCGTGGCGCCAAACTCTCCCAAGGCTCTGGCGAAGGATAAAACAGTTCCGGATATCAGACCGTGCCAGGCCAAGGGCAGGGTGATCGTCCAAAACACCCTCCATTCACTGGCCCCCAGGGTTCTGGCGGCATCTTCGAGTTTCGTGTCGATGCTCTGAAAGGCGGCCTTGGTGCTCTGGTACATCAGGGGAAAAGCGACAACCGCTCCGGCAAGCACAGCGGCATATGGAGTAAAGATGATTTGCGTATGAAGATATTCCTCTAAAAATTGTCCCACCGGTCCATGTTTGCCAATCAGCACCAGCAATATGAAACCGGTGACTACCGGCGGCATGACAAGCGGAAGCGCAAAAACCGCTTCTAGCGCAGCTTTTCCGGGAAACTCCCATTTGCGCATGGCATAGGCAAAAGAAACGCCAAAAATCACAACGAAAATCAGCGAAGTAAAAGCGACTTTGATGGATAACCATACCGGTTGCCATTCCAGCATCAGGACACCTGCTTTATTATTATTTCAACGGCATGAAGCGGTATTTTTCGAAGAATCCTTCCCCGCGGGCTTCGCCTTAGGAAGAGCTTATTTGCCCATCACGAACCCATATTTTTCAAAGACCTTCTTGCCTTCCGGCCCGGCCATGTAGGCGAGAAACTCCTCGGCTGCCTTTGAATTTTTTGCGCCGGAGAGAACCGCTGCCGGATAGATAATGGGTTGATGGCTTCCTTCGGGAGCGATGGCGGCAATTTTCACTTTGCTGCTGGCAGCTGCGTCCGTCTTGTACACGATGCCTGCATCCACATTGCCTGTTTCCACATAGGTCAAAACGGTCCGGACATCTTTCGCCAGCACGGCTTTTGCCTTTGCCTGGTCCCATACGTTCAGTTTTGTGAGAACCTGCTGGGCATATTGCCCGGCTGGCACTACCGCCGGTTCTCCCACGCTGATTTGCTTGACTTCCGGTTTTGTCAGGTCTTCAAATTTTGCCAGCCCAAGCTTCGAATCCTGCGGCACAATCAACACCAGTTTGTTTTCCACCAGGTTTTTCCGGGTGGCTTTGTT
>CAZXCC010000379.1:0-2470 GCA_964638945.1 uncultured Veillonellaceae bacterium
CTGTTCGCCCTGGGAATAATTGCACAGACAACACAGATGGGCCGCCATATCGTCGTCATCCGTGCAGACGCCGCCGGCTTCGCCGAATGCTCCGAGATTTTTCCCAGGGTAAAAGCTGAAGCAGGAGGATACGCCAAAAGTCCCGGCATTTTTCCCTTTATACGTCGATCCGTGCGCCTGTGCGGCATCCTCGACGAGGGCCAGGTTGTGGCGCTGGCAAATCTCCATGATCTCATCCATATTGCACATATGCCCATAGAGATGTACAGGCAGCACGGCTTTGGTTTTCGGTGTGATCGCCGCTTCAAGTTTTTGCGGATCCATGGTGTAGGAATGCGGGTCGATATCGACAAACACCGGCTTGGCTCCGATATAGGAAATGGCCCAGGCTGTCGCGACAAAAGTGAAGGAAACGGTGATGACTTCGTCTCCGGCTTTGACCCCCGCAGCGATCAGCGCCAGATGCATGGCATCGGTACCGCTGCCGACACCGATGCAGTGTTTTGTGCCGACATATTTGGCAAAATCTTCTTCAAAGCGGCTGACAGCCGGCCCAAGGATGTAAGACGCAGACGACAGAACCTTTTCGATCTCCGGCGCCAGTTCCTCTTTGATCGTCTGGTATTGCAGGGGCAAGTCCTGTAAAGGTACTTTCTTCATTTTCAATTCCTCCATTATTTCAGATAACCGCCGGTTTGTTCCAGACAGTCGCAATAGTCAGCAACCGCTTGAGCCAGCGGGGTGAATTCTTCCTCCCACCCGGCGGAACGCAGCAGCGAAGGGTCAGCTTCGGTAAAACTCTGGTATTTGCCTGCAAGCGCCGCCGGGAACGGAACGTATTCGATGCGTCCGTATCCGAGGCGTTCGATCAGTGCACGGGCCACGGCATTGAAGGTGTTGGCTTTGCCTGTGCCGCAGTTGAACACGCCGCTCTTCTCCGGATGCTCCCAGAAGAAACGGTGCACCCGCACCACATCCTGCACGGAAATAAAATCACGGCGCTGTTCGCCGTCGTCATAACCGCCGGTACCGGTGAACAAACGGGCCACTCCGTCTTTCTTCAGCTGATGGTACAGCTGCCAGACGATGGAGGCCATCCGTCCCTTGTGGTTTTCCTGCGGACCAAAAACGTTGAAATAGCGCAGGCCGACGACCTGGCTGCCGATGGGCGGCAAAAGATGCCGAACATAATTGTCAAACAAATATTTTGAATACGCATACACGTTCAGTGGATATTCACAGGACTCCGCTTCGCGAAACCCTTTATCCCCGTTGCCGTACACGGATGCCGACGAGGAATAGTGAAACGGAATGCCACGCGACAGGCAATAGTGCAATAAAATTTTGCTGTATTCGTAGTTGGTCTCCATCATATAGGCCCCGTCCGCTTCCATCGTATCCGAACAGGCGCCGACATGGAAGATTCCGTCGATTCCTCCGAGATCCGAACCCCCTTGCTCGACACGGGACAAAAAGCGCGATTTATCCTGATAGTCCTGAAACTTCAGGCCGCGCAAATTTTCCATCTTGGCGCTGTTTTTCAGATGGTCAACCACCAGGATCTCTTCGATCCCTGTGTCATTGAAACTTTTCACCAGATTGCTGCCGATAAAGCCGGCGCCGCCTGTGACAACGATCATTTTTCCCACTCCTCCGGATTCGGTACTTGCGCGAGCGCCGCAGCCAGTTCCGCCGCACTGATCGCATATGTGCCGATTTTACCTACCACCACACCGGCCGCCAGATTGGCCAGATGCGCCGCCGCTTTCACGTTGATTTTTGCCGCCAGCGCTGCCCCCATGACGGCGACCACGGTATCCCCGGCGCCGGAAACATCAAAAACTTCCCGCGCATAGGTCGGGATATGCACCGGAACGCTATCGGAAAGCAGACTGAGTCCTTTTTCCGAACGGGTGACCATCAGGGACCCGAAGCCGAAACGCTGGCGAATCGTATCGCCGATATTGACAATATACTTGTCTTCGTTGCGCAGCTCCTTGTGGCAGGCTTCACTCAGCTCTTTCACGTTGGGGGTCACCAGGAAGGCGCCTTTGTATTTTTGCCATTTGGCGCCCTTGGGATCCACCACCAACGGCACGCCGCCTTCTTTGCAGGCTTGGATCACCGCGCGGCAGAGTGCGGCAGAGCACACGCCTTTGGCGTAATCGGAAAGAATCACCGCATCGACGCCATCCTGCAGCTCCGCCTTGATGTCGGAAATCAACTGTTTCTCGAGTTTCCGGGAAATCGGCTCGGTATTTTCAAAATCCAGCCGGATCATCTGCTGGTGACCGCCCATCACACGGACCTTGGTGGTCGTAGGATGCTTCGTGCGGATCAAACCGGCATGACTGATCCCCAGGGCATTGAGCTTCCCTTCCATGCTCCGGCGGTTTTCGTCGTCTCCGCTGACGCCGACCAGCGCCACACGGCAACCGAGCCGGGCCAGGTTGTGCGCGACATTCGCCGC
>CAZXCC010000380.1:0-2466 GCA_964638945.1 uncultured Veillonellaceae bacterium
CCCGAACTGCCCTGACTGCCATGGGAAGTGCGGCGGCATTGCCGGGACTGCTGCGCGAACTGGACCGAACCGGATACAAGCTTGTGTCTGTGCATGACCGGGCGGCGAAAACCTTACTTGGCGAATATACGTATGTGATTGAGCTGGAAGGGGACGGACGCCGGGAGGCACTTGCAGAAGTGTGCGCAAAGCAGGCCGGAAACATGAAAATTAGAATTTTAGGCAGCTATGATGTGAAATAAGGAGGATTCCATGAAGACAGCATTGGTACTTGTCGACATTCAGAACGATTATTTCCCCGGAGGAAAGATGGAACTGTCCGGCAGCCTTGAGGCAGGACGGGCGGCGGCGCAAGCGCTTGCAGTATTCAGAGAAAAGGGTTGGCCTGTGTTTCATATCCAGCATCTGGCGATCAAGCCGGGAGCATCCTTTTTTATCCCAGGGACTGCGGGAGCTGAAATTCATCCGTTTGTGGCTCCGAGCCCAACAGAAGCCGTTATTCAAAAAAACTTCCCCAACAGTTTCCGCAATACGGATTTGCTGGAGAAGCTGCGCGAGCAGAACATCGAACGGATTGTCGTGGCCGGAATGATGACCCATATGTGCATTGATACCACTGTGCGGGCTGCATTTGACCTTGGTTTTTCCTGCATATTGCTTCATGATGCCTGTGCAACCCGTGATCTGACTTTTGGGGAGCGTACGGTGGCAGCCGCCGATGTGCATTCGGCTTTTATGTCTGCGTTGGGCGCCGCTTTTGCCCAGGTGCAGTCCACAGGGGAACTGGTTCTTTAAAAACTCCTTCGCGTTATCGCAAAGGCATGCGAATCAGAAATGCGGCGCCGTTTTCCGGCTTGCTCAGCGCCTGGATGGTACCTGCGTGTGTTTCTATGATGCATTTGGCGATGGCAAGACCCAGTCCGGCGCCTCCTTTATTTCGGGAGGGATCCGCCTGGTAAAACCGGTCGAAGATCTTCGTCAGATTTTCCGGTGCAATGCCTTCTCCGGTATCTGTAACTGTTAATTGCACATTGTGTTGAAGTTGCTGAAGCAAAACGCTGATTTTTCCTCCGGACGGCGTGTGCCTGATTGCATTGTCCAGGAGGATTCCCAGTACCTGCTTGATGCGAACCTCATCGCCAAAAAAAGAGATACCCGGTTCACACTCGGCTGAAAGCCGGATGCCTTTTTCTTCCGCCATCGGTTTGAACAGTTCCATTACATTCGCGACCGCTTTGTCGATCGCGAATGTTTTTTTATCGATAGGGTGCTGTTGTGAATCGATACGGGCTAAAAACAAAAGGGACTCTACAAGGGAAGCCATGGATTTGACGCTTTCTCCAATATTGTCAAGCCATTGCCGCTGTTCGGAAACCTGTTCGTCCGAGTTGCTGCGGATTACATCCAGATTGGCCTGAATCACAGCCAAAGGCGTGCGGAGTTCATGCGATGCATCTGCCAGAAAATCGCGCTGTTTGCTCCACGCCAGGCGAATCGGACGCATGGCGTTCCTCGCAAGAAACAGACTGCCAAAGAGGGAGGCGATGAAACAAAGGAAGCCGATGACCGCCAAAGATTCCATGAGGGTCCGGAAAATGGAATATTCCCGTTCGAAATCCTGGAATAGGTACAGGGTACCAGGTTGGTCATGGCGAGGAGTTGCAAGATAAAAATAGAGCGTGTTGGCAAAATCAACACGGCCATTTGGCGATGCATGGCCCTGCACTTTTGCCACCAGGGTTTTCAGCTGTTCTGCGTTTAACTGTTGCTGCGCCGAACTATAGACAATCTCTCCGTTCGGGTCAGTCTGCACATAAAAGACAACCATTTTCGGACCGAAATCATCCGGCGGTGGAGCGGGCGGACCACCAGGAAATCTTCCCAACACAGGCGGGGGAGGCATTTGTTTGGGGCCGCCAGGCGTTACGGAAATAAAAGGAGGGGTCAGGCCGGCATTGATTTCATTGGCTGCCCGAGTCAGAAAGAAAACGGAATGACGGTTGATTTCATGCTGGGCATAGAAATAAACGCCGGTGATCAACGCCAAAAAAAGTATGGCAATTACACCGGCATTTACAAGTGTCAGACTAAGAAGGAGTTTGCGAAACATGATTTGCCTCCTGCAGACAATAACCGACCCCGCGAATGGTCTTGATGCAGGGGCTGGTCAGTTTTTTCCGCAGGTAGTGAATATAGAGATCGACATTGGAAAGTTCGATGTCCGAGGTATAGCTCCATACTTTATAGAGAATTCTTTCTTTGGTGATTACCTGCCCGGCATTGCGCATCAACAATTCGAGCAACAGAGACTCTTTCACGGTCAAACGAACTATTTTGCCGTCAATCTGGACTTCACAGCGCATGGGGTTGAGCGCAAGGTTGCCGACTGTAACAATATTTTCGGTCAAATCTTTGTTCTGTCTGCGTGAAAGTGCGCGAAGGCGGGCGAGAAGCTCTTCTGTGGAG
>CAZXCC010000381.1:0-2441 GCA_964638945.1 uncultured Veillonellaceae bacterium
CCTTGTTTGCCAAACACATCGGACATCCTGAGCTTGTCGACCATCCCGATTATGCCCGGACGCGCGACCGGGTGAAAAATCATGTCGCTGTCAAAGAGATCGTCGAAGCATGGACAAAAAACAAGACTGTAGCGGAAATCGTCGAAGAACTTTTAGCTGCCGGCATTCCTGCGGCACCGATTTACAACATCGACCAGGTTGTGGCCGATCCTCATATCGCCGGCGCCCGTGAAATGTTCGTCGAAACCGTCCATCCCAAGGCCGGTCCGCTCAAACTGACAGGTTCCCATATCAAATTCAGCGAAACCAAGTCAGCGATTCGCGCGACCTCTCCCGGCCTCGGCGAACATAACGAAGAAATCCTGTCTTCGATGCTCGGTATGAGCAAGGCGGAAATTGACGAACTGAAGTCGGAGGGGGTTATTTAACTTGTTCAGTCAATTACCAAAAAAAATAACAATTAACGAAGTCGGTCCGCGCGACGGATTTCAGAATATCAAAACCTTCATTCCGACTCAGGATAAAATCGCCGTCATCGAAACACTCTTCGCTGCCGGCATCCGCAATTTCGAGCTCACCTCTTTCGTCTCACCCAAAGCGATTCCCCAATTGGCTGACGCAGCCGAAGTATGCCGGACCATTCTTGCCAAATACGGCGACTCGATCAACGGCAGCGCGCTCGTGCCCAATCTCCGGGGCGCCGAGTCGGCCCGGGATGCAGGCATCCGTGAAGTGGCCTGCGTCATTTCCGTATCCCCCTCCCATAACCGGGCCAACATCAACCGAACGCACGAGGAATCCATTGCCGATCTGGCAAAAATGCTCGAAACCCTTCCTGAAATGACGGTGCGTGTGGACCTTGCCACCGCTCTCGCCTGCCCGTTCGAAGGTTGGATTCAGCCGGAAGCAGTCGGCTCTTTGGCCGAAAAAATTCATCAGCTCGGCATCCGCAAAATGGTTCTGGCAGACACGATCGGTGTGGCTACACCGGATCGGGTGTACGCACTCTGCATTTATATGCGCCGGAAATTCCCCAACGTTGATTTTTCGCTCCACATCCACGATACACGCGGCATGGGCCTGTCAAATACGTTAGCAGGCATGCTGGCGGGAATCACGACTTTCGAAACATCCATCGCCGGTCTGGGTGGCTGCCCGTTTGCTCCCGGGGCTGCAGGCAACACCGCCACAGAAGACATGGTGAACATGCTAAATGACATGAAGATTGACACAGGCGCCAATCTGGAAAAGCTGCTCGATGTGGTCCGCCTTGTCGAAGAAAAAGTTGATGCCCCCATCAATAGCCATCTGGCGAAAGCCAAGCTGTATGAATGTCTGAAATAACCATTTGAAGGAGTGACTTGGATGGGCAAATGGAAATCTTTTCTACTGGTGACCGCGATCGGCGCCGCCATCTGGTTCATGCCGGTTCCGGCAGGACTGAAGCCACAGGCCTGGCATCTGCTGGCCATCTTCATCGCCACCATCATCGGCATCATTCTGCAGCCGCTGCCCATGGGCGCCATGGCGCTCATCGGGATCACAGTCTGCGCCCTTACCAATACCCTGACTGTCCCCCAGGCTTTGTCCGCCTTCGCCGATGCCACCATCTGGCTGATTGTCTGCGCCTTCCTGTTTGCGCGCAGTTTCATCAAGACCGGTCTCGGCAGCCGCATCGCCTACATGCTGATGAGCAAGATCGGTGACAGCACCCTGAAACTCGGGTATGTCATGTGCATCAGCGATCTGATCCTGGCTCCTGCCACTCCCTCGAACACCGCACGGGGCGGCGGCGTTCTCTACCCCATCGTGCGCAGCCTCAGTTCCGCCTTCGAATCGGAGCCGGGACCTACGGCCCGCCGCGTCGGGGCATACCTGATGACGACCCAGTTCCAGGGCAACTGCATCACTTCCGCTATGTTCATGACCGCCATGGCGGCCAACCCCCTCATCGCAGTTCTGTCCAAGCAGACTCTCAAGATCGACATCAGCTGGGGACTCTGGGCTCTGGCAGCCTCGGTTCCCGGACTTGTCGCCCTGGTTGTCATGCCCTATTTTCTCTACAAGGTCTACCCTCCTGAAATCAAGCACACTCCCGAGGCCAAGGAACTTGCCATACGCGAACTGGAAAAACGCGGACCCATGTCCGGCGCAGAAAAAATCGTTCTCGCGGTTTTCATCGGAGCTTTGCTTTTGTGGAGCACTTCGAGTTTTACCAAGCTCAACGCTACGTTGGTCGCACTCATGGGTGTCAGTGTCATGCTAATTACCGAAGTGCTTACCTGGAAAGACATCCTTGATGACAAGGGGCCCTGGGACACACTGATGTGGATGGGCGGACTGGTCGGCATGGCCAGCTTCCTGAACACGCTCGGTTTCATTCCCTGGTTCGCCAAGACCGTCAGCGCCAGTCTGGGCGGCATCGCCTGGGTCCCGGCCCT
>CAZXCC010000382.1:0-2438 GCA_964638945.1 uncultured Veillonellaceae bacterium
CGGCTGTATGAACGTGTTCGTCAAACTCGAATGCTTCCTTCATGGTGATGAGGTCGGCATAAAGGGCGGTTTCGACCATCTCGGCAAAGCCGAGCTGTAACAACGCCGAACGCAGTTTGCCGGGGGTGACCTCAGGACCGAACTGCCCTGTGAATGCTGGTGCAACCGAGGCGTAAACAGGCGCGTTTTGGTTCCTGAGCAGAGAGATAAGGGGGACGAACTGGGATTTTTCAGTCAGGGCGCCAAAAGAACAGTGCTTGAGGCAATCTCCCTCACCCAGACATTTGTCATGATTAATGACCAAGCCACCGCCGGCATCGCGCGAAAGAGCTTGCAAAGGGCAGTCCGGTCCGCTGCATGAATCGGATTCGGGGCAATCGCTGCAGGCCTTCGGATCACTGACGATAAAAGGGCCATCCATGAGACCCATCAGTGCATCGGCGTCGTTTTCTCCCGTGACCGAATCGCTTTCATGAGGAGGAAGCCCCATGGCGACACGAATTTGGTTGGCGACCTGGTGACGAGTGACACGGTCGCCGAATTCTTCGCAGACCAAACGGCAAATATCTTCGCGCCGATCGGAAAGCGTGCCGTCCCAGGCTGCTTTGGCCACTTCATAGAGGATGCGGGGCTTCAGGTCGATAACCGAAGTCGGGTTGCTCATGTGTTGCACCTCACAAATTCTCAATTTGTTGGATGTACAAGATGACAGGCAACTTGATGGCCCTCTCCATCATCTATCAAAGATGGGGTGATTTCTGCACATACAGGCATCACGGAACGGCAGCGGGTTCGGAAACGACATCCGGATGGGGGTGAGATCGGGCTGGGCACTTCCCCGGGCAAAAAAATGCGTTCACGCAAGGATTCCAGAACGGGATCCGGGACGGGGATGGCGGAAAGCAGTGCCTGCGTGTAAGGATGGGAAGGCGAACGGAACAGTTCGGATCCTGGTGCGACTTCCACGAGTGAGCCGAGATACATCACGGCGATGCGGTGGCTTATATGGCGTACCATGGAGAGGTCGTGAGCGATAAACAGATAAGTCAGGCCGATTCGTTCCTGTAAATCCTGCAACAGATTGACAATTTGTGCCTGGATGGAAACATCCAGGGCAGAAATGGGCTCGTCGCAGACGATGAAATCCGGCGAGGCGGCCAATGCTCTTGCGATACCTACACGTTGCCGCTGTCCGCCGGAAAACTCATGGGGAAATCGTCCGGCATGTTCCGGGTTGAGGCCAACCTGAGACAGCAGCTCATCGATGCGTTCGCGCCGTTCATCGGTGGTGGACAGGGTGTGGATATCCAGAGCTTCGCCCACGATGTCGCCTACAGTCATACGTGGATCAAGAGAGGCGTACGGATCCTGAAAGATCATCTGCAGGCGGCGGCGGAACGACTTGCGTTCGGAGGAGCGCAGCGCTGCATGGATATCGATACCGTCAAGTTTCGCAGAACCAGTTGCCGGTTCGTACAGCCCGATGATGGTGCGACCCACTGTTGATTTTCCGCAACCAGTTTCTCCGACCAATCCCAGGGTTTCTCCTTGTCTGATATGAAAGCTGACATCTTCCACGGCATGTACTGTCGTGAGAGGCTGTCCGCTCCAGCTGCGGCGTATCACAAATCTCGTGGAGAGATTCGCTATTTCGATCAAAGGTTTTGTCATGCCGGACCTCCTGTTGCAAACAATTCCCGGGGTGAAAAAGGAGATTCCGGATGATTGAGCCAACAGCGGACCTGGTGTTGAGGAGAAACGGCCAGCATGGGAGGTGCCTCTCGGCAAACTTCCATGGCAAATTGGCAACGTGGCAGAAAAGCGCAGCCTGCTGGAGCTATGATCAGGTCTGGAGGCTGGCCTTCGATCGCATGCAGCCTCTTTCCGGGTTTGCCAGGAACCGGCACGGACTGGAGCAAACCGGTTGTGTAAGGGTGACAGGGCATGGAATACAATTCCTGAACCGGCGCCGACTCGACAATCTGTCCGGCATACATGACAAATACTTTGTTGCACATGCCGGCGACAACTCCAAGATCGTGCGTAATCAGGACGATTGTAGTATTGAGCTGTTGATTCAGTTTTTTGAGCAATTCAAGAATCTGTGCCTGTACAGTTACGTCCAGAGCAGTCGTTGGTTCATCGGCAAATAACAATCGGGGATTGCAGGCCAGCGACATGGCAATCATTACACGCTGCCGCATGCCTCCGCTCAATTGGTGCGGATATTGGCGCAACCGGGCTGTGGGGTCCGAAAGGCCCACAAGACGAAGAAGCTCGATAGCCCTACCTCTTGCTTCTGCATCAGACAGCTTCTGATGCAGGGTAAAGGGCTCGATCAACTGTGTCCCGATTGTCAGCACGGGGTTCAGAGAAGTCATGGGATCCTGAAAAATCATGCTGATGGCATTACCACGGAGTTTTCGCAATTCGGGTTC
>CAZXCC010000383.1:0-2421 GCA_964638945.1 uncultured Veillonellaceae bacterium
AAGATAGAAAAGGAGCAGTCAATATGACTGCTCCTTTTCTTGCTATTTCAAGTTTTCCGGGTTCAGTCCGGACAATTCTTGAATTACAAACCTTCCATCTTTGCGGATTAACAGATCATCAAACCAAATTTCTCCGCCACCATAGTCGGGCGTCTGAATACAAACCAAATCCCAGTGAATCGAAGAACGATTTCCATTGTCCGCTTCTTCATAGGCATTGCCTGGCGTGAAATGAAAACTGCCCTGGATTTTTTCGTCAAACAGCGTATCTTTCATAGGTTTTGTAATATATGGATTGACTCCCAATGCAAATTCACCGACATGACGGGCTCCATCATCCGTAGAGAATACTGAATTTATACGCTCGGTCTGGTTTGCAGTGGCGGTAATTATGCTCCCGTTCTCAAATGTCAGGCAGATATTCTCATACGTCACTCCCTGGTAAATAGAAGGGGTGTTATAGGCTAATGTTCCATTTATCGAATGCAGCACCGGAGCAGTGTATACCTCGCCATCAGGAATATTGCGCAGTCCGGAACATTTTACAACTGGAATATCTTTAATCGAAAAGCTAAGATCCGTGCCTGGACCTACAATCCGGACACGATCGGTTTTTTCCATGAGTTCCACCAGGGGATTCATGGCCTGGTCCATTTTGGCATAGTCGAGGTTGCAGACATTGTAGTAGAAATCTTCAAAAGCCTCTGTACTCATTCCTGCAAGCTGAGCCATAGACGAATTGGGCCAGCGCAGTACACACCATTTCGTGTTTTTTACGCGAATTTCTGAATGCACCGGTTTGAACCAGTATTGTTGATAAAGCTTTACTCTTTCCTGAGGCACATCGGACAATTCACTGATGTTCTCGCTGGCCCGGATGCCTATATAAGCCTGCATTTGCTGCATTCTCGCCGATTCCCAAAGGGCAATTGATTTCAATTGGTTTTCAGAAGCTCCTGTGAATAATTTGCGTTGCAGGAGATTGTTTTTCAGAGACAAAAACGGTATCCCGCCAACCCGGTACACTTCGTCGACAAGCGCTGAGGCGAGAGGTTGTGCATCATCGAACATCTCGATCAATATATTTTCTCCCGGCTGTAAGGCGGCGGAATAGTTGACAAGATTCCTGGCTAGGGTCAGAGTGCGTGGGTCCATGAACAAGCCTCCTCGTTTTGTACGGTTTTCTTCTTTATTGATGCCATTAATTATAGCATGGGCTGCGACGGATGGATGATTCGAAAAGTTATTTTATAGTTTTTTGCCGAAGGCATTGCATTTTCTTTGTGAGTCCCTTATAATTAAAAAGCAATTTGAGGCCCGTTGGTCAAGCGGTTAAGACACCGCCCTTTCACGGCGGTATCGGGGGTTCGATTCCCCCACGGGTCACCATTCCCGGGCGATTAGCTCAGCTGGGAGAGCGCGTGCCTTACAAGCATGATGTCGGCGGTTCGATCCCGTCATCGCCCACCACGTATATCAAGACCTTCGACAATTTTGTCGAAGGTCTGTTTTTTATCGTACGCAATATCGCGACAATACTTTTTGTTGGTGATTTCAACCCCTGTGGAAGAATGAGGAGAGTTCTGCCGATTCTTTATACGTGTTGTTTATGGGAAACTAAATACTTCCATGGATCAATAGAAGTATCGTTTTCCCTGACTTCATAATGGACATGCGGGCCGGTGCTGTTTCCCGTGCTGCCGGCATAGGATACCACCTGGCCTTTTTTCACGGATTGACCGATGTTTACTGCGATCTGCGAATTATGTCCGTACAGAGTGCTGATACCGTTGCCATGATCGATTTGAACCAGATTGCCATAACCGCCGAATGGGCCGCTTTGTACAACTAGACCGTCAGCTGTCGCAACGACAGGTGTCCCTGCGTTGACTGCTATGTCTATTCCTGCATGCAATTCACTGCTGTTGCCGAAAGGTGATTTGCGCCATCCGAAACTTGAGGTAACCGTCCCGCTTACCGGCCATATCGAAGGAGTAGTCGCCAATTTTTCCAAAGGTATGCTTTTGGTATTCATAGTAGGTGTCAGTGAAGCTTCGTTGGCAAGAGGCTGCTTGGGTTGTATTTGCGCTATGGCGTATGTGGGATGGGGCAGATAAAGATTTGGAAAAAGTGCAGTTGCGGATAATATCAATGCGCATGGCAGAAAAATACGCCATGAGAAAGAAAATCGTGCTATTTTATTCGAATTTGACAAAGAGTGATTTCCTCCTGTTCTTTTAGTCCGGCGATCATAGTTTCTTATTATACCGGAAATTGTTCTTTTTTTCTTGGTATTATTCTTGACGATAAAAATAAAAAATGAGAACATAATACCATTGTGGCTGGGTGGCCCTGTGATATTGGAGATGACATGTATGAGAGGTTTTTCCTGGGGAGTTCGCAAATTTGTTGCGTTGTCGG
>CAZXCC010000384.1:0-2413 GCA_964638945.1 uncultured Veillonellaceae bacterium
CCGATCTATGGGTTCAGCATCAGCAGCCCCACCAGCTTGCTGCCGCATCCCAGATACGGTTTTTTCTCCAGCATGAGCAGCGCCCGCTCGCAAAGCAGTTCCTCGTGCGTTGTCGCGTCCTTGTTTCTGAAATCTTTGCGGAAGGCTTCCGCGAACAACTCATCCGACAAATTATTGTGAAAATCATGCAGCAGATAAAAAAATTCAAAGAACGCTCTTGCCGCCACTTCCTGTGAGCGCGCACTGGCGTTGGGAGCGGACGAAACAAACCAGCGGTAAAAAACCAGAGGCTCACAAATCACATGAATCGGGTATTTTTTGACGATGCGTACCCATAGGTCGAGATCCTGGATCTGTTTGAGGGAGTAGTTGTAGATTCCCGCGCTTTCGATGGCTTCCCGGCGGATGAAGGCGCTGGTGTGGCACAGTGCATTGCCCTGCGTGTAAAAATGACGCAGCCACTCGCCCTGCGACTTGTTTGTTGCGGCAAACACCTTGCTCAGGTCGAAGTCCGGCGAGGTCTGCACTTCATCCTCATTTTCGTCAATAATCTTTGCCCAGGAAAAACACGCTCCCGTTTCCGGATGCGCCTCCATGTAGTCCTTCTGCTTTTCCAGCTTGTCCAGCGTCCAGAAATCGTCGGAATCGATTCTGGCGAGGTATTTTCCGGTTGCTTTCAGGACGGCAAAATTAAAAGCCATCCCCATCCCTTGGTTGGGTGACAGGAAAAAGGCTTTGATCCTCGGATCCCGATAGCTTTCGATCACCGTTTTTGAATTGTCGGTCGAGCAATCGTCCACAAGTATCAGTTCAAAATCGCCAAAGGTCTGATTCAGCACACTGTCAATCGTACGGCCGATATATTTTTCATGATTATAGGAAGACAGCAGAACACTCACCGTAGGTGCCGTCACTTTAAACAACTCCAGCTATCATTTTATTATTTTCTTTTTGAAATATTTCAGCCCATTCCAGAGAGATGCCGGAAGTACGCTTTTTATTTTTCCTTTGATCCAGAAATAGGCCAGATGCATATTTTTTTCATGCGCCGGACAGCCGATGAGACTCACCAGATGCTTTCGGTCCCGGATCGAATACTGCTTCAAAAATTCCTTGTGGATATCGCGCAGCATATAGGTCAGGTTCGTGATCTCCAGCCTGGCAAATGCATCCGTCAGGAGCCAGCCGGAATAGTACCCCGCGTCTTGCGCCACAAACGGATAAATGCGTTCGATGGCATGCAGGACATTGCCGTCGTTTTGCCCGGTGGGTTCGGCCGGAAAATCCTCATAGTTCCAGGGATATTCGAAAATTTTCTTCAAAGCCGCAGACCGGAACCAAAACATGGTCCCGAGCGGCGCGACAGGCATTTTGTCCGCATCGATGTCCACCCGGAGATCCAGCCGTCTGGCCATCGCCACAGTATTTTCAAAATTCATGCCCCACTCGTTGCCAAAGGTCGGATAGTAGTCCGAATGATTGGGAGGCGGAGGCGTCAGCAGTCCCAGGCGCGGATTTTCCTCGAAGGTCCGGATCACGTTGCGGGTGAAGTCCCCGCTGCCCAAGATGTTTTCAAAGCATTTATAGGCGAAAGACTGTCCGATGAGCAAAGGCTGCACGTGCGCCGTTTTTTTGTCATGTGCAAAGCAGACATAGTCATAGTCCCCGACCACATCCCTGCAGCCGATGAGCAGCGCGCTGACATCCCTGCCGCGGTTTTCCACCAGACTGACCCGCAGTTTGGCGCATTTCAGGGCCGCAAACTTTTCTTCGATCAGTTGTTTCGTATTTTCGCTGTTTGTTGTGACGTATACGTCGGCATCCGGCGGCATATTGGCTGCGTAGCGCAGGCACCAGTCGATCTGGTCCGCGAAATAAATATGCATAAACAGCGCAACCCGGCTTTTCCCGCCGGTTCCTGGTTGCACTCCGTTTTTGGGGAGGATGTGGTTCAGCTGCATCCGGTCCTTGATATCCGCCATGTTGCAGGTGCGCAGCAGATTTTCCCAGATCAGGTTCACATCATAACCGGTTTCGTTGCGCAGATACTCATAGAGCTCCGCTGTGGCTTCCCCGCAGGAAACAATGAAGAATTCTTCATAGATATTGAAAAAGCTCCGCCGCTTGAAAAGCGGACAATGCCTGTTTTTTACCAGTTCCACGGGATAGAGCATCAACGGATAGTCGCAGTATTCCTTCAGGTCTTCCGTATCGATGTACAGTGCGTATCGGAAGCCCTGCGACGCAAAATCGATGGTGAAAATCGCTTCATGATAACAGATGGATTCCTCATAACTGTTGATCTCCCGCATCGTTTCCCAATATTGCCGGAAGGCAGGGCTCGTGGCCATGTTCCGGCGGATGACCATGAAGGCCGAAGGAACATGATCCGGGATGTAGCCGTATTTGCATT
>CAZXCC010000385.1:0-2409 GCA_964638945.1 uncultured Veillonellaceae bacterium
CGTATCGCTCAAATTAATCGCTGCCGTTATCGGTTCCGTGCTCGCGACCATAGTACCGTTTTCATCGATGACTCCAATCATCAGCAGTGATGGATCGGCAAAGCCGGTCTCTCTGACATATCGCTGTATGTCAAATGCTTTCCCCTGCTTTTCGTATTGATATTTCACAAACATAACTGTCTGATTGGCAGACTCAACTGTCCGCAACGCGTGTTCTTCAAAGGCATGCGTAAAGTTTTCCGCATCTCGCCACACTGCACTCTTTTCCTGATCCCATTCCAAATGAATCCGATACAGCACATCGGCCCATACCAGGAAAATCATGACAAATCCGAATATGACAATCATTTTGCTTACTTTAGTCGATAACGGAGCATTTTCAGGCAGGGCGACTTTGTTATGCAAATCCATGCACCTGCTCCCTTCGTCCCCGATACTATTATTGTTATTTTTCGACACCAACAGGAGGGTTCCTTTTTGTACAGCCGCAAGCGAAAATGACAAAAAAAAAAGAAGCCGGCTTTTCGCAGCGGCTTCCTTCCGATTTGACACACTGGAGTCAATTTTGATTCTCTGAAAATTCCATCACCGGGTTTTCCTTATCGACCATTCCGGCCTGTACGCTGGCGCCAAATACCTGCCGGATTTGCGCAGCAAGTTCATCACGCGCCGCAAGAACCGCTTCCAGATTCCTATCCGTAAATCCGTCAATGGGAAAGAAGATGTTACGGCTTGACTCCGTCACTTTTCCTTCTTCGCTCTGCCGCCAGATCCAGCGGCGCGTCTTCACGCGGTCCCCGGCCGAATAAATCAGCTCGCCGTCTTCCATTTCTTCTGCCTGTGTTTCGCCAAATGGAGTAAATAAATCTCCTGTACGCGAAAAACGAACCTGGATGTCTCCGCTTGCTGCATCGATATCGTGTGCGCCCATAGGCAGCAGATACTTCAATGACAAGGCATTGCCAAGGTCAACCACGGGGTTGATGGACGGAAAACCCTTCTTCTTTTCAATCCGCGACGACATGGCCTCAATGGAGCTCAAAAACTTGTTCGGATTTAAGCCCAGTTTGACAAACGCATCCCGATACGGAGCAATTTCTATGGCTTCTTTGGCTTTGGAGGCAGCAAATTTTGTTTCCATTGCCGCGATACTTTGCCGCAATAACTCAGCCGGCCGGGAATCAATGGACTTATTGTCAATCCCGTGCGCCACTACTACACCAAAACAGGCAGTCGGCAAAACCGAAAAGACCTTTTCTTCCACGATAAATTTCATGTTTCTGCTCCTTCCATCCTACTCTGCTACAAATCCTCGCATGTTGTTTACTTCTGTTCCAATGCAGCTATCCCTGCCCGGAACGCTTCGACATTCAGCTTCAAGGTTTCCGGTTTTACATTATTGGCGATTTCCGATTCAAAGTCAATGTGGGTCAAATTCATTCCCTTGACCAGCGCACCGAACAATACAAGATTCATGGTCCGGGGATTGCCGATCTTTTTTGCGATTTCCCCCGCCTGAATCACAGTTGTGTCCACTTTCGACCGCAATCCCTCCAGAACATTTTCCGGATAATCGCAGTTTCCAATCAGGATGGGACCGGAAGGAATCCGGAAATCATTGACGACAACTTTTCCGTTCGGTTTGAGATATTCCAGCCAACGCATGGCTTCCATCATTTCAAACGCAACAAGAATATCTGCCTGTCCCTTGCCGATAATCGGTGAAAAAACCTTGGCGCCAAAACGCACCTGATTGCTGACGCTGCCGCCGCGCTGAGCCATGCCGTGAACTTCCGACATTTTTACATCATAGCCGGCTGCCATGAGACCCATGGATAAAATTTTCCCTGCCAGGATGGTGCCTTGTCCACCCACACCAACCATCAATATGCTTTTTACTTCCGCCATGTTATTCACCCACCTTGCTAATTGCCTTGACCGGGCATACCTGCAGACAGACCTTGCAGCCAACGCACTGCGTTGCATCAATCGATACCTTCTTTGCCGCCTTGTCAAAGCGAAGCGCCGGACAGCCCGTTTTTACACACATCTTGCAGCCAATGCATTTTGCCTCATCTACGCGGCAGGTTCCCTGATAATTGCCAAACTCTTCCTTATCAGCCGCTGAATGCTTTTTCAGGACACAAGGCCAACGGGTAATAATGACAGCCGGTTCATCCAGAGAAAATGCCCAGGCGAGAGCCTCCCGGGATTCTTTCAGGTCCAACGGGTTCACGATCCGAACCGCATCAATGCCCAGCGCTTTGACGATAGCCGGGATGTCCGCAATCTTGGTCGGCATTCCCTGTAAAGTGAACCCAGTTCCGGGGTTTTCCTGATGTCCTGTCATGCCGGTAATCCGGTTGTCCATGATGCAAGTCACTGTATTGCTGCGGTTATAGGCTACAT
>CAZXCC010000386.1:0-2395 GCA_964638945.1 uncultured Veillonellaceae bacterium
CTTAACCCTGTGGGAATGTCGGTGGTTTTTGCGAACATTATTTGACACTATCCTTCCAACTAACATGGAAAATAACGGTTAAATAGGTTAATTGTAAAATGAAATGCAACACCATTGACTAAAGAGAAAAAGAACAGTCAAAAAGAGAAACCGTGTATGATTAAAGTGCTTCAAACCCAATCATACGGAGGTTTCACCCATGACTGTTCAGTCAGAGCATACCACAGCCGCACGATCTTTTAAACACCTTTCCCTCTCCGAGCGAGGTATGATTTTCGCCTTGCTCCACGAGAACCGATCTTCAAGGTATATTGCCCAACAACTCAAGCGAAGTCCCAGTACGGTTTGCCGGGAAATCCGACGAGGCACTACTGCGCAGCTTCGAACCGGTCGAATTCCTTATCAAAGTTACTTTCCAGAAACAGGACAAGCCGTGTACACGAAACATCGGCTCAATAGCCGCAAAATAGGCAAACAATATCTGGCGTCGAACTTCCTGAACTTTGCCGAAACCAAAATTCTCAAAGACAAGTGGTCTCCGGACGCCGTCGTCGGATATTGCCAAAGTCAATCGCAATGGCAACAGGAACCGTTAGTCTGCACCAAAACCCTGTATCACTATATTGACCGATGCAGCCTTGCGACACGCAATATCGATTTATATCTGAAAGTGCGACGCAAGACCACCCATCGACGAGGAAGAATCAACAAGCGGATTCTCGGACAAAGCATCGAACAGCGTCCGGATGAAATCCTCACCCGAGAGGAGTTTGGGCACTGGGAAATCGACACGGTGGTAGGACGCCGATCTAACGACGAAGCCCTGCTCACTCTCACGGAACGGAAGACGCGTCAAGAACTCTTAATCCGATTGGCTCGCAAAGATAGTGAGTCTGTACAAACTGCGATGAAAGAGCTGCAAAAGCGGGTAGGTTCATCCTTTGTAAAAATTTTTCGCAGCATCACGGCGGATAACGGTTCTGAATTTGCTGATTTGTCGGCACTGCTTGCTCCTTGGAACTGCCAGGTATATTTTTCTCATCCGTATTCCTCTTGGGAACGGGGCACGAATGAGAGGCACAACGGGCTGATCCGGCGATTCATTCCCAAAGCTAAGAACATCCGAAGCGTGTCAGACGCCCTTGTGCGAAAAACTCAAGACTGGTGCAATCTGTTACCACGAAAAATACTGGGTTATAAGACGCCGCAAGAATGCTTCCTTGAAGAACTATCTGCTATCACTTAGTCCCAAATGATATTTCGGTTTCTCCGGTGTTGCATTTGAAATTGCATTTTACGATTATCAAATATTTTCTGAAATTATCAATAAATTCTTACCAGCGCTCTTGTAATCTAATCAAAAAATAAATATAATATGGATGAAATAAACAGAACCGTGTTTGACTATATCGGACAAAGGTGAAAGTATGAATATTTCAACAGACTCTAGTGGAAGAAATATACAATCCGTATCGCGGGCACTGATGATTATGGAGCTTTTGTCAAAGTGTCATAATGGCGAAAAATTGACTGTGATTAGTCAAAAGCTTGATTTGAATAAAAGCACCACTCATAGTTTGATTAGCACTCTTGAGCATATGGGATATGTTCAACAGGACCAAGAGACCGCAAGATATTCGCTGGGTCTAAAACTGTTTGAGTTGGGGCAAGTTGTCCATGCCAACATGGATCTGAGAAATATTGCCATGCCGTTCCTGCGGGAATTGGCGCTTAAATTTAGCGAAACTGTTCACTTGGCGATTTTATCTAAAGACGAAATTGTTTATATCGATAAAGTGGACACTTCCCGTTCGATCCGAATAGGATCCCAAATCGGCGGCCGTAATGCAGCCTATTGCACAGGCGTGGGGAAAGTACTGCTGGCAGGTTTGTCTGACAAAGAATTAAGTGATACTCTTGCAACTGTAAAGTTCGAAAAACTTACTGCCAATACGATAGCGGATAAAGAAGAATTATTGAAACATCTTGTGAATATAAGAAACAATGGTTTTGCGATGGACCAGGAAGAGATTGAAGTAGGTCTGACTTGTGTTGCAGCTCCAATAAAGAACCATCGGGGAAAAGTGATTGCAGGCATAAGCGTGTCTGGGCCTTCAAGCCGCATGCAAGCAGATGTTTTCGATTTAATGACAAAAGACGTGATGGATACAGCATTACAAATTTCGCGGCGGCTTGGCTATAAGGAATAATAATAGAAAAGTAGCGTCGCTTTTTCATGACCAACTTAGCGAACAATGTGCGATAATATCGTACAAAAGTATCTATTGGAGGTGTTTTTAGAGAATAAATTAACCGATTATTATTCCGGTCAATATCGTTAAGGGAGGGAAAAATCAATGAAATTAATATCGGTTAAACCTGTGGTAAACAAAGA
>CAZXCC010000387.1:0-2385 GCA_964638945.1 uncultured Veillonellaceae bacterium
GGTTCGCCAAGACCGTCAGCGCCAGTCTGGGCGGCATCGCCTGGGTCCCGGCCCTGACCATTCTACTACTTGTTTACATGTATGCGCACTATGGGTTTGCCAGCCTGACCGCGCACGTCACCGCCATGTATCCGGCTTTTGTCGCAGTGGCTGTGGCTGCCGGCGCGCCGCCTTTTCTTGCGGCTCTGTCGCTGGCCTTTTTATCCAACTTGTGCGGCGGCCTGACTCACTACTCCACCGGGACAGCGCCGATTTATTTCGGCGCCGGCTATGTCGACCAGGGCACCTGGTGGAAGCTCGGCTTCGGCGCCTCCGTCGTCAATATGATCATCTGGATCGGCGTCGGCGGCATCTGGTGGAAGGTCCTCGGCCTCTGGTAAAACAGGATCCCCATTCTTGTCCAGCCTCTGTTGCTCTGCAGCAGAGGCTTTTTTTACGCAAGTATATTTTTTATAAAGCAAACGTTTCCGTAAAAAACTGCTTTCCATATCGCAATGTGCAACCACGCAAACGTTTCTTTTTATTGGCGCAACCCTTGATCTTTCAAACAAAATTCAATTGACGGAATAATATGGCAGTGATAAAATTACGTTGGTATTAACGCAAACGTTAACGTAGGAGGGGAAATTGTGATTCACAAAAAGAACTCACTCATTTGGCTCGTCTGTCTGCTATTTATTGTAGCGCTGCTGGCCGGTTGCGGCGGCGGAACAAAACCGGCTGCGGACGGAAAACCTGCAGCGGACGCCAAGCCGATCAACCTGATCGCTTACAACCCCATGCCACCATCCTCGGTTCCCACCCAGACCTTGATCAAGTTTGCCGAAATCGCAGAAAAAAACAGTAACGGCCGCCTGAAATTCACTGTCAAGCACAGCGGTCAGCTCGGTTCCGACCGCGAAGGAATCGAATCCGCCAAAATGGGCACGATTGACGTAATCATTTCCGGCACAGGCATGTACAGTTCTTTTTATGATAAAGTGAAGATTTTCGATCTTCCTTTCCTTTTCACCGATGCAAAACAGGCCCGCAAAGTCGTCAACGGCCCGATCGGGGAGCGGATTTTCAAAGACCTCAACAAACAGGGCTTTGTTTATCTCGGAACCGGTGACAATGGCATGCGCCAGGTCAGTTCCAAACGCAAAATTCAAACCGTGGACGATGTGAAGGGTTTGAAAATCCGATTGCCCGAAATGCCGACATATCTGGCAGTCTGGAAGAGCTGGGGTTCCACTCCTGTGCCGATTCCCGTATCCGAACTTTACATGAGCCTCAAGACAGGCGTCGTGGAAGCACAGGACAATGCACCCTATCATACGGTAGCAACCAAGTGTTATGAAGTCCAGCCGAACTTCGCCATGATCAACTACATGTGGATGGGTCTCACCGCCGCCATGAACGAAAAGAAATTCAACTCGCTGCCGCCTGATCTGCAAAAAGTGATCAAGGACGCTGCCATCGAAGCCACGAACTGGTCTTTTGACGCAATCGAAAAAGCGGACCAGGATGCTTTTAAAGTTATGAAAGAAGCCGGTGTCGACGTCAACATGACTCCGGACCGTGCCAGCTTCATGAAAAATCTGCCTGCCATTTACGCCCAGTTCAACAAAGAACCCTGGTTCGATCAAAAACTGATTGACGAGATCAAAGCTGTAAAGTAGCGGTTGACATCGCACAGTGACAGGAGGGTTCCTGCGCCCATGCGTTGGAACCCTCCTCTTCTATGGCAAATTGTTGCAGGAGGAGATTGCTTATGTTGCTTCTCGCAACCCTGAACAAGGTTCTTGCGAACGGGATTCGAAAGCTACTTGCGGGAATGCTGATCGTGATGTTGTTTTCCATCGTGGCGGAAATAATGCTGCGGGAAATGGCTTCTATCAATTTTGACTGGGTCATCGAACTGAACCGGATTCTTTTCGTTTGGATTGCCTATCTGGGAGCAGCCTGCGGTTTTGCGCACTGCACTCACATCCGCGTAGAGTTCCTATACGAAAAATTAAGCCAACCGTTTCGCAAAGGATTAGACCTCGTAATTCACTTTCTCAACTTATCTTTTTTCATTGTATTAAGCAATTTTGGTTATGACATGATACATTTTGGCCGATCCAATGTTTTCGCGACCATGAAAATATCCTATATGTGGTTATACCTGCCTATCTGCCTTTTTGGCATATTCAGCATACTGTTCACGTTCGAAAATATTTGGAAAACTTTGTATGGCAAGGAGGCTGCTTGAAATGCTTGCTATTCTGACGGTCACCTTTCTCCTGCTCATGCTCTGTAGCACACCTATCGCAGTTGCCATGGGCTTGAGTTCTCTCTTGACCATGTATCTGGCAGATATTCCAATGATTTCTGCAGCACAGAAAATCACTACCGGAATTG
>CAZXCC010000388.1:0-2357 GCA_964638945.1 uncultured Veillonellaceae bacterium
GAAAAAACGGGGAATGTTCATCGAAGGAATGTTGGTGCGTCAAATCATTCATACAGAGCGCAAGCATTTCCGTTTCTGAATATCCATACGCAGCAAGGGCGGCTGGATTGGCATACAAAACTCTGGAGTCCATGCCGGCGATCAAGATAATATCGCGGACCTGGTCCAGAATCGTTCTCGCAAAATCGCAGGATGTCGGCAAGGTGGATTCTTGTGGCGCGTTTTTGGCGCGTCTCACGTCGATACCCCCAGACAAATTGTTTTGCCCTCATGGCATTTTTGCATTTTTCAGATAACGGGTAAACAATATTTTTATTCAACGAAGGAATTGGAAAATCCTTTGTTTGTGTAAAGAAATATAGAAAAAGTCCCGGGAACACCAAGCATCCCGGGACGCGAATCATATGTACGGGTGCGGTTACAGAAAGGACGGATAGGGGAGATCGGTCTCGCCGGTGAAACAATCATCAAAACCGCGGGGATAATGGTATTCGCGTTTGTCTTTGTCGCCCGGCCAGATAAACTTGCCGCCGACTTGCCAAATAAAAGGTTTGAATTTGTATTGCAGACGATACTTTTTCATGTCGTACAGGACGCTGATTTCTGCAGGGTCCGCCTGGAAATTCGACCAGATGTCATGATGGAAAGGAATGACGACTTGCGTATTCAGGGCTTCAGCCATACGGAGAATGTCGGAGGCTGTCATTTTATCCGTTATGCCGCGTGGATTTTCGCCGAATGAACCAAGCGCGACATCGATGCGATGGTCGTTGCCATGCTTCGCATAATAATTGGAATAATGAGAATCACCGCTATGGTACAGGTTGCCGCCCGGCGTTTTGACCAGGTAGTTGACAGCCCTTTCGTCCATGTTGCCCGGCATTTTCCCTGCGAGGGTTTCCCCTTTGGGAAGGGTTATCAGAGCAGTTCGGTCAAACGATTCCAGGGCCAGCAGTTCGGTGTCCTTGATTTTGACGACATCACCCGGTTTGACGACGATGCAGCGTTCTTTCGGAACTCCCCAGCTGATCCAGAGGTCGACGCAGGTTTTTGGTCCGATGAACGGTACGGAAGAGTCGCAGTTCTGCATGACGGCGGCTGCTACGTTCACGTCGATATGATCATTGTGGTCGTGGGTGGATACCACTGCGTCAATGCGTCGGATTGCGAACGGATCAAGCACAAAGGGGGTCATGCGCAAATTGGGCTGCAGCTTTTTGCCGCCTGTCATGCGGGCCATCTGATGATGCGGGTCCATCAACGGCTTGGATTTTGTTCTTTTGCCACTGCCGCACCAGAAATCTATGCAAAGGTTGGCGTTGCCTTCTGACTTGATCCAGATGCCGGTGCAGCCCAGCCACCACATGGCAAAACTGCCTGAAGCAACTACCTCCGCATCGATTTCTTCATTCAGCCAGGTTCCCCACTCGGGGAAGGTGCTTAAGATCCAGGAATCCCTGGTAATTTGCTCAATTTTGCTCATACACTTCATCCTTTCTGTGCAAATTCCATTTCATAGCGAGAACAGGAACTGTATCCATCATAATTTTACAGTATTCAGACAGGGATTTCTCAAAAAGCGGAAAAGTTGAAACAATGTGCAAAAGAGTGAAAGAGGCTGAAAAAACCGGGATTTGAAACAGCGGCCGGAAAGTTGGCCAACTTTATGCAACAATTAGAAAACCCGGCTTTCGCCGAGCCTCTGGCGACAGCAAAAGTCGAGGCTGCGCTTATGTCGATAAGATAAAATGTAAAACTTTCTTATCTACTAAAAAAGGAATCGGCTGTTTGGGGTCAAATACATTCATTAGGAAAAAATATGCCGGACAGCGTTGGCGCAAACAGAGAAAGGGGTATGACCATGTACTCAATGGGAAACGTCACAAGAAATACGATTGCGATGGTTCTTGCAGGCGGTAAAGGCGAACGGCTCGGCCATATTACGACCCATCGGCCCAAACCCTGCGTTTCGTTTGGCGGCAAATACAAAATAATCGACTTTGTCTTGAGCAATCTTTTTAATTCGGGAATAAAGAAAGTCTATGTCCTGACGCAATATAGGGCCTATCCCCTGAACAAGCACATCAAGGAATTCTGGTCGCGGTTAATCGGGCATGGCGAATTTTTTGACACGATATCGCCGGAAACGAGCAGCGAAAGCGAAGAGTGGTTCAAGGGAACGGCTGATGCGATATATCAGTTCCTGCATTTTGTGGAAGCGACAGACGCCGACTATATTGCGATATTCGGCGGCGACCATATCTACAAGATGGATATCAGCCAGATGATCGGGTATCACATCATGAACCGGGCGGACATCACAGTGGCGGCGCTCGAAGTGCCGGTCGAGGAAGCGA
>CAZXCC010000389.1:0-2350 GCA_964638945.1 uncultured Veillonellaceae bacterium
CATGGAAACCGCGTCCACACCCGCTTCCCGCCGGAACCCAACGGATATCTGCATATCGGACATGCAAAATCAATTTGCCTCAATTTTGGGATTGCCGCAGAGAATGGCGGATTATGCAATCTCCGGTTTGACGATACGAATCCCAGTAAGGAAGAAGTCGAATATGTCGATTCGATCCAGGAAGACGTAAAATGGCTGGGTTTTGACTGGGGCGACCGGATGTATTACGCCTCCGACTATTTTCCTCAGCTATATGATTATGCGGAAAAACTCATTGAGCTCGGGAAGGCCTATGTCTGCGACCTTAGTGCGCAGGAAATGCGCGAATATCGCGGAACTCTCACGGAACCGGGTCGCAATAGCCCGTTCCGCGATCGCTCGGTAGCGGAAAATATGGATCTGTTCAGACGTATGCGCGCCGGGGAGTTTCCGGACGGCGCCCGCACACTCCGGGCCAAAATCGACATGGCTTCACCCAACATAAATATGCGGGACCCTGTTCTGTATCGGATTTTGAGGGCTACACATCACCGTACCGGGGATACATGGTGCATCTATCCCATGTATGACTATGCCCATCCTGTTTCCGATGCCATTGAGCGGATTACTCACTCGATCTGTACTCTCGAATTTGAAGCGCACCGGCCGTTATATGACTGGTGTGTGGAGACGTTGGATATTTATCGCCCGCAGCAGATCGAATTTGCCAGACTGAACCTCACCCATACCGTGATGAGCAAAAGAAAGCTGCGGGAACTTGTGGAACAAAAAAAAGTCAGCGGTTGGGATGATCCTCGGATGCCCACCATTTCAGGCTTGCGCCGCCGCGGTTATACACCGGAAGCCCTGCGTGACTTCTGTGAGCGCATCGGAGTGGCAAAAAGCAACAGCATGGTTGACTTGGAGCTGCTCGAACACTGCATCCGCGAAGATTTGAACGAGCGTGCTTCCCGGGCTATGGTGGTGCTCAGACCGTTAAAGGTTGTTATCGAAAACTATCCTGAAGGTCTGGTGGAAGAGCTGGAAGCGGAAAACAACCCGGAAAATCCTGCAATGGGTTCGCGAAAAATGCCTTTTTCGCGGGAAATATTTATTGAGCAGGATGATTTTATGGAACAGCCGCCGGGGAAATTTTTCCGACTTGCACCGGGGCGTGAAGTCCGGCTGAAACATGCGTATATCATAAAATGCGAAAAAGTTGTCAAAGATGAAAATACAGGGGAAATACTTGAACTGCGTTGCACTTACGATCCGGAGACAAAGAGCGGCGGCGCTGCAAGCGGACGCAAAGTGAAAGGAACCTTGCACTGGGTTTCTGCGTCTCATGCGGTTCCGGCTGAAATCAGGCTCTATGATCATTTGTTTACCGAAGACACAGCGACCGATATTAACGGCGAAGAAGGCCAGTCCGCCCTGAATCCCAATTCTCTTGTCGTATTGCCGGCGGCGATGGCTGAACCGGTGCTGTCTTCTGCGCAGCAAGGGAGCCGGTTCCAGTTCCTGCGTCAGGGATATTTTTGCATGGATAAGGACTCCAGGCCGGAAGCGTTGGTCTTCAACCGCATCGTATCACTGCGCGACTCCTGGGCGAAAGCCAAAACTTCCTGAGTAGGCGAAAGAGAGATGCGATGACGAAAAATCCAACGGTTGCTGTCATCATTGCGGCCGCCGGAAGCTCGGCCAGGATGGGCGCCGGTATCGACAAACAGTTTGCCCTGCTTGCGGGAAAACCGGTGCTTTGGCATGTATTGACAGCGTTTATCTCCGTGCCGGAAGTGCAGCAGATTCTTGTCACTGTTTCACCACACAATCAGGATAAGGTTATGATGTTGCTGCAAGAAACGGTGCGGGGCATTCCCTGGCAAGTGGTGCCTGGCGGTGCGGAACGGCAGCATTCTGTTCTGAATGCAGTGAGACGGACGGATGAGGCTGTTGATATCGTCATGGTGCATGACGGCGCCAGACCCTTTGTCGAACGGAAAGAAATTGAGCAGTCGATCGCTGCGGCAACTGAGATTGGCGCAGCTGTTGTGGCTGTCCCGGTAAAGGACACCATCAAGGAAGCAGACAATGAGGGATGTGTGGCAAAAACCCTCGATCGCAGCATTCTGTGGCAGATTCAGACACCACAGACGTTTCGACGTGAATTGCTTGCTCGGGCTCATGAACAAGCTGCTTCCAAAGGATTTTTGACCACGGACGATGCAGCACTGATCGAATGGCTCGGTGGAACGGTCAAAATGGTCAGAGGATCATATTTCAATTTTAAAGTTACCACTCCGGAAGATTTGATTCTTGCAGAGGCGGTAGCCGCAAAGAGGAGACTTGGCGGGTTGCAGCGTGTCGGAAT
>CAZXCC010000390.1:0-2331 GCA_964638945.1 uncultured Veillonellaceae bacterium
TTGTTTCGGTACCCGGATACAGGCATGTCATAGGGAACCGCCAGCACAGACTGATAGTTCTCATGATGGAACACCTGTTTTCCATCCGTTTCTTCGGTTCGTATATTCCCGCCAAACCGCACGACTACCGATTTATCCGCTTTGCGAAACTCCCAGAAGTTTCCGTCCTTGAGCCATGGGTCCGGCAATTCCGCCTGGTACCCGTCAACAATTTTTTGCTTGAACATGCCGTACCGGTATCGGATTCCGCAGCCATGACCGGGAAGCTGCAGAGATGCCATGGAATCGAGAAAACAGGATGCGAGCCGTCCCAATCCGCCGCTGCCGAGGCCCGCCTCCGGTTCCAGTTCCGTCAGTTCCGTCAGGTCGATCCCCAAGTCGCTCAAACCTTCATTCACAGGCTCAAGCAAGTCGTTATTGATCAAATTGGTCAATAAAATCCTTCCCTGCAGAAATTCAATCGAAAAATAATAAATCTGTTTCGCGCCCCGCGCCAGGTACTCGCGATTGGATCTGGCCCATTTTCGCGCGATCTGGTCTCGGACCAGACTTGCCAGTGCTTCGTATTTTTCTTTGATGGAACCTTCATCCAATCCCTTGCCGTGCACACTTTGAAATTTTTCCAGATATGCCGTGATGAATTCCGCTTTATTCTGAAACATGGAAATCCTCCTTCAGCATTCTTCGGTATAGTTCAAGGTATTCCTTGGCCGAGGTCTTCCAGGAGTGTTCCGCCTGCATGGCGCTTTTCACCAGCTTGGTCCAGCGCTTTTTATCGTGAAAGACCTGTACGGCCAGCCTGACGACATGCAGCATATCGTGCGCATTGTAGTTCGTGAAGGAAAAACCGGTTCCTTCATTGGTTTCCGGATTAAAAGTGTCCACCGTATCCTGCAGTCCTCCGACTTCACGTACCAGGGGAATACAGCCATATCGCATGGCAATCAGCTGGCTGACCCCGCAGGGTTCCTTCTGGGAAGGCATGAACAGCAGGTCCGACGCCGCATAGATGCGCCTCGCCAACGTATCGTCATACCCTATGTTCGTCGACACCCTGCCCGGATAGCGTCGCGCAGCATCGCGGAACACGTCCTGGAAGTGGGGGTCTCCCGTCCCCAACACCACCAATTGAACATTTTCCGCCAAGATTTCGTCCAGGACCCGCTGCACCAGTTCAAAGCCCTTGGCCTTCACCAGCCGCGAAACAATCCCGATCAACATGGCATCCGCTTTTTGTTCCAACCCCAGACTCTCTTGCAGCCGCGACTTGTTCACCGCTTTTCCTTTTAAACTGCGGGTGGAAAAATTGGCGAACAATGCGGCGTCTTTGGCCGGACTATATAATTCATTGTCAATTCCGTTGACAATGCCAACCAGTCTGTCACTGCGACGGGCCAGCACTCCGTCCAGTTTTTCCCCCCAATAGCGGGTTTGAATTTCCCTGGCGTAACTCGGGCTGACTGTTCCGATATAATCGGCATATTCCAGTCCGCCTTTGAGAAAGTTGATCATGCCGTAAAACTCCAGTCCCTTGACTGCCTTTGCATCATGATCCAGATTGAACATATCCCCCAGTACGTTTTGCGGAAAAATCCCCTGATATTCCAGATTATGAATGGTGCAGAGGGTTTTTATCGTGGAACACCATGGAGCGCGGCAATACTGCGATCTGAGCAAAACAGGAATCATACCGACATGCCAGTCATGGCAGTGAATAATATCCGGTATCCAGTCGAGCCTCGGCAGTACATCCAGCACTGCCTTGCTGAAAAAACCAAACCGTTCCGCTTCGTCATAAAAATTATAAAGTCCCTTGCGGCGGAAGTAATATTCATTGTCTACGAAATAAACCGGTATGCCTTCGTATTCCATTTGAAACAAGCCGCAATGCTGGCGCCTCCAGCCCAGCTGGACGGTTTCGGTCGCTATGTGCCGCATTTGCAGACGAAACGTTTCCGGGACATCTCCATACAAAGGCACGATAATCCTTGCATCCACCTTGAGTTTTTGCAAGGCCTTGGGCAAAGTGCCGACAACATCCGCCAATCCGCCTGTTTTTGCAAACGGAACCGCTTCCGAGGCAGCAAACAAAACTTTTATCATGTCACTTCACTGCTCCTTTTTCGACAATCACAGGCCTGTCGGCTGAACCGGTAAGGCATCGCCCTGCCGTGACTCGTACATCTTTGTCGCATAATACGTAATCCAGTTTCGCATTCTGCCCGACTTTGCTGTTCTGAACCAAAATGGAGTTGCGTACCACGGCGCCGCGCTCTACAATTACTGAACGGAACAGTATGCTGTTTTCCACTGTCCCCTCAATAATACAGC
>CAZXCC010000391.1:0-2313 GCA_964638945.1 uncultured Veillonellaceae bacterium
GTATGCGTCAAAAAAAATGAGGCCTTGCACTTTCGCAAAGCCCCTCGGTCCTAAGTTATGATAACTTACTTATTCAGACCTATTTTTTCTTTTTGCCGTTGACAGCATCTTTCAATGCTTTACCAGCAGAAAACACTGGATGTTTCGATGCAGGAATCTGAATGGGTTTTCCGGTCTGAGGGTTGCGGCCCTTTCTGGCCTTGCGGGCCCGAACCTGGAATGTTCCGAAACCGATGAGTTGAACTTTGCCACCCTTGGCGAGTTCTTTTTCAACGCTGGCCACAACAGCTTCAATGGCAATACCTGCGGCTTTTTTGGTCATCTTGGTCTTGGCAGCTACCGAAGCAATGAGTTCCGTTTTGTTCATCTGGTTACATACCTCCTTTATATTTGGGTTTAGGACCTGTTTCCTTATTTCGCCAACCCTGAAAATATTCCTCTTTTTTTTTAAGCAATAATGAAAAAAAATCTTTATTTTACTTGTTTCACAGCACTGCCATCTTCTGCCCGCCTTTTATTAAAAGGCCGCTCAGAAATTTAAATTTCAGGCTTGCTTCCACTTCGCGGTTACAATGATGAAATCTGAATTAAATTATTTTTTCATATCAATTGATATTTCTATTCTTCCTCTTGCCATTGATATACTTTCAACAACGTTTCAATCGACTGCGTTGTCAGCCCACCGCTGAAACCGGTCACTCCTTTGACAGTCCTGCTCATTTTGCCTGCCTTGATTGTCAGCGCATCGTCCTGAATTTCGAGAACCAGCGGTTCCGAATTGCTTATCGTGGAGGGTGGGAACGAAATGATGCCGGATGACTGGCCGACGATTCTGGCACTCATGCTCCCGCTGTCGATTTTGAAAGCAAGCCATTTGTTGCGTTGTTCAGATGTATCGATGTACACAATGAAACCAGCACCGTTCCCGTATAGGTTCTTCAATGCACCAAATTCCAGGCGGCCGGTCATCGCTTTTTGTCCAAAAGCATAATCCATTGGCGAAACGTTCTTATCTGCCTCGATTTTCAGCTCATCGATTTTCACCAATTTTGCGGCATTTGCCGCAGCACCAAAAAGCAGTGTTATGGTCAGGACCATCGCGGAAAGAATGACCCAGCGTTTCATAGATTTTCCTCCTCCATATTGTTTCCCCGTCATTACTTTATCATAAACATATTTTACAACGCAGGAACTTTTTTTCAACATGCAATATTTTCCTCAACCCTTTTATTGCGAATGCTGCTGTCTTCGCAGTTCTTTGATGAGCATGACTTCATTTCCCTGTCTGTTATATAGAACCCGATCCATCCAAGAAACCATGATCATGATGCCTCGCCCGTCTTCCGCGTACAATCGCTCTTCAAAGATATTTGAGTGCCGGGCCGCATACTCCGCCACTCTCGCATTCCCATCAAAGCCCTGGCCGCCATCCTTGACACGAATTACAATTTTATTACCCAAAACGTTTAACTTCACTTGCACGTCCATGGATGCCCGAGCGGCATTATTCAAAGCTTCGCCGGCAGCTACGTTAATATGTCCGGCATATTCACCTGCAACACGATACAATAAGTCGCGAATTCGGGATCGAATCCTTCTATATTCGCCAGGTCGATAAAAATCGAATCGGATAGGAAATGACGGTTTTCCGTTTACACGAACACAAATTGCGCAACAGTCATCTTTTCGGTCTTCATTTTCAGCTATTCTTCGCAGCATTTCGACAGTCTGATCATAATCCTCCACAGAAAGAACAGCAGCTTTTTCGATCTGATCCAAAATCCCATCGCTCATGAAATAAAACGCTTCGCCAGTGCATATCGGCACCGACCACTCCGTATATTCCGGCGAAGTGGAAATCCCGATCAGTGATCCTGCCTTTTTAACAAATGTCGGCAAAGCCGCAGAATGGGACAAAAATCCATAAACACCGGCAGTCGCAAAATTCAGGGTCTGCCTCGAAAAATCGAATTCAAAACAAAGGGCAGCCGCATATGTATCTTCTGTAAAATAACGAAGCACATGCTGATTGATCCACTGCAGTTTTGCCGGCAAATTCATCTGTGATTCCAGCACATCCCTGAAATATGTGCTGACTGCGATTCCTTGCAACGAACTCGCTATTCCATGGCCGGAAATATCAAGAATGAATCCGGAAAACCTTTTATGTTCCTGATTCCACGTGTAGTCGAAGAAATCGCCGCTAACCATGTGATATGGCACATAAATGGTTTTTACAGTGACAAATGTGTCAACAAAACCGCTTGGCACAAAACTTCTTTGTACGTCAGCAGCCAAGGAAACATCTTTGCC
>CAZXCC010000392.1:0-2306 GCA_964638945.1 uncultured Veillonellaceae bacterium
GAGATAACCGCACGCCGGAAGGTACCTTTTATATTACAGACAAAGAAAAATTGGGGAATCACCCGTATTTGGGACGTACCTGGATGGGCCTCAGCTATCCGGCCGCAAGCCATGCCGAGCGGGCAATCAAACAAAACCTTATCAGTTCCGACCAGTACCAGGCAATTCTCGATGCCAACCGAAGAGGCTCGCTGCCGCCTCAAAATACGAAACTGGGCGGTTGGATCGGTATCCATGGCGGCAGGGAAGATTTGACAAAACAAAAAATTGACTGGACGGAAGGCTGCATTGCCATGTTGGATTCTGATCTGGAAGAACTGTATTCCATCATAACACTGGGAACGAAAGTGATCATCAAATCGTAAATATATAGGGAATTATGGTGATTTTTACAGAGAAAATCATTTACCTGATTTACGTACGCCGACTTTGAGCTCAAAGGGCTTTGCAAAATCGACTTTCACCGGCCAGGTAGGCTCACTGATAATTTTATATTCCTCTTTATACGGCGCAATCAGCGCCGTATATTTTTCTCGTGTTGTTGTGTTTTTTTCGTAGATATCAGAGAAAATCCTGACATACAGGGTGTCTTTTTTTTCTGCGAATGTTATCGTTTCGTAGATCGTGGTTACTGGTGTGCCGACATCCACAAGTGCATATAATTCCTCGACATCAGGGTTGTACATTCGCACGCATCCACCGGAAACAGGGTAGTCCACGGTCCAAACCTTATACGTGCCATGGATTCCAAAACCAGGAGCGAATTCAATCCAGCGACTTCCCAATGGATTGTCCGGACCCGGCGGAACAGGAGTTTTGTCAACAAATCCCGATGCGGGATACCAGGTAGGATTGATTTCTTTAAATGTGACGGCAAATTTACCGACAGGCGTTTGTTCTATAGGAGTACCGACTGCAACTTCATATTGTTTCAGGATTGTTTTTCCGTCGATTAGGCGAAGCGTATATTCCGGGATGTTCAGAACAATTTCCGGTTTTGCATAGGCAACGGAAGTACATAGAGTCAAAAATAAGAGCATTCCAAGAATTATTCGCATTCGCGCACTCCCCCCTTCATCCATTTCATCCTTTTCGATGGATTGGGCGTTTACGGACCCAGATAATTGTTGTTCTCCCATCTGCCCTGAAACACCCGGCCGTTCCGGAGAGTGATGATTCCATATCCGTGCATCTGCCCGTTGAAGAATTCTCCTTCATAACGTGCACCCTTGGTCCAGGTTTGGACACCTTTACCATGCGGTTGCCCATTGGCAAAATCTCCTTCGTAACGGGTTCCGTCTGCCCAGGTTTTGATGCCCTTGCCCTGAGCCTTTCCGTCGACAAAATCTCCCTGATATCGGTCTTCGTTAATCCAGACATAGACCCCCTTGCCGTTGGGTTGATCATTACTCCAGTCTCCTTCGTATTGGTCTCCATTGGCGAAGCTTTGAACTCCTTTGCCTGAACGTTGACCATTGAGAAAGCTTCCTTCGTAGCGCGCAGAGGGGAATGTCCGTGTGAGAATCCCCTTGCCGTGGGCTTTTCCTCGAGAAATTTGGCCGGCATAGCTGTCGCCAGGCGTGCCGGATTCAAACCATTGCAGGGTTCCAGTTCCGTCAATAAAGCCATCTTTACAGACCCCTGTCCAGGAAAAGGTTGTGTCCGCTAATGGACTGGAGTTCCAGGCTTTGCATCCGGTCACAGGGTGTGATTGCCAGATTCCTTCGGCATATGCTGTACTTCCAAGAAGATACAGACACATCAGGCATAAAATGGAGAAAAAGTTTTTTTTCACCCGATACTCCTTATCCCTGTAGTACTATTTTGCTCAGCCGTTTTTTCAAGGATGAATGCTTGGTCGTTGAATAAAAAGTTCGACAAATTGATTTTGATTTCCTCCGACAATAGAGAGTGACTGTTCCACACAAAACATAAGCCCTTCTGCCGGTTTCGCAGGAGGGCTTATGTTTTGCGCCATATTGTACGAAGGGAAACACCTTACTCTATCTGGGCGGGGGTGTGTTATCGGGTGGGGTCTGCGTATTTGGTGAATTTATGTTCTCGGGAGGCGCCTGTTCATTTGACGGAGACTGTCTGTTCGGAGAGTGCTGGCTATCTGGAGGATTTGTGATAGAGGGAGGATTGGGATTTACAGGTGGCTCTTTGGGTGGTTGCTGATTTCTCGGCGGATTTTGCCTGTGCGGTGTGTTTGGGTTATTAGGCGGATTTATATTATCTGGCGGGCTCTGATTATCTGGAGGATTTGTGATAGAGGGAGGATTGGGATTTACAGGTGGCTCTTTGGG
>CAZXCC010000393.1:0-2286 GCA_964638945.1 uncultured Veillonellaceae bacterium
CCTTCCCCCCCTGTCGCTGCGCCCACGCTATAAATCGTTGCCAGGGTACTCACCAAAACTTCTTTGGCTGCCACCGCCGACGCCAGCCCGACACCAATCTTCCAGTCAAATCCGAGTGGCTTAATAACAGGTTCCACACTCTTTCCAAATTGTCCGGCATAACTACGGGACAATTTTTCACTGGCCTGCTCTTTCTCCAATTGCGCCAATAAAGGCGCTGCCGTGTCCGGACCGAACTGCTCGGCGATTTCTGCTTTTGCCGCTTCAAAGTCCTTGCTATAATTCACTTCACTCGGATAATTTGTCAAAAACCAGATCAGAATGGATGCTGCCAGTATCAATGTCCCCGCTTTTTTCAAATACAATATGCTTCGTTCCCACATATGGGTTATGATGCTGCGCAACGTAGGCATATGGTATGGAGGCATTTCCATGATGAAAGCTTCTGTGCTGCCTGGAAAGAGCCATTTTCGAAATATCATCGACATCCCGATTGCAAGTGATACTCCGAGAAGATATATGACAAAAAGGACGCTGCCAGCCATGTTTTCTGCAAAAAATGAGCCAATCAACAATGTATAGACAGGCAATCGGGCACTGCAGCTCATCAGCGGTGAAACCAAAATCGTCACCATTCTGTCGCTTCTGTTTTCCAGTGTCCTGGTTCCCATAATGGCAGGAACGTTGCAGCCAAACCCCAAAAGCAATGGAATAAATGATTTGCCATGCAGCCCTACTGCGCGCATGATCCGGTCCATCACAAAAGCCGCCCGCGCCATATATCCAGTGTCTTCCAACAAAGCAATGCCAAAAAACAATAGCAGGATGTTGGGTAAAAACGTAATCACGCTGCCAACACCGCCGATAATGCCGTCAATCAACAAAGAACTCAATTCCCCTGCCGCCAAATATGCCGCCAGAGTCTCTCCCAGCCACTTGACGCTTCCTTTCAGCCAGTCCTGAGGAACGGCGCCGACAGTAAACACCATATTGAACAAAAGCCACATGATGCCAAAGAATATCGGCAACCCAAGCACACGATGCGTGAGTACTCGATCAATCCTATCGGATGGACTTTCTTCACTCCGTACTTTGTCATCCACAAATTCACCATACAATTCATGCACAAAACGGTAACGGCGTTCTGCCATGGCAATTTCCACTTCTTCTCCCAATACGGTCATTGTTTTATTTCGAACCGCGGTCATAATATCCAGAACTTTTTCACCGCCAGGCAATTTCTCGACGGCTTCCCGCACTTCTTTATCATTTTCCAGCAATTTTATCGCCAGCCAACGTCTTGGATATTGAATATCTGTCAGAGCAGTCAGTGCATCGATTCCCTCAACAATCGCAGATTCCACTGCATCTCCGTATCCAAGGGAAAAGGGTTTATATTTTAAATTTGCTGCAGCATTAACTACGGTCTGAAGCAGTTCTTCCGTTCCTTGATTGCGGTTGCCGACGGTACGCACGACAGGTATGCCAAAGCGACGGCGCAGCATTTCGTCATCAAACCTGACCCCTGCTGCTTCCGCCACATCCGTCATGTTGAGGGCCAATACAACGGGTCGCTCCAATTCCAGCAATTGAACCGCCAAATACAAATTTCGTTCCAAATTGGATGCATCCAGAATATTTACGATCAAATCCGGTTTTTCATCAATAATGACGTTGCGCGCCACTACTTCATCCAGAGAGTTTGCGGTCAAACTGTACGTTCCAGGTAAATCCACCAGTAAAAGATCCTGTCCCTGATAGCGGCGAAAGCCTTCGCGCCGTTCTACCGTGACTCCCGGATAGTTGCCGACGTGTTGTCGGGCTCCCGTAATATTATTGAATATTGTCGTTTTGCCGGAATTAGGATTTCCCGCCAGCGCCACTGTAAAACATGCCGTTGTCATCTTCGTTTTCTCTCCGTTCTCTTCTTTTTTCCTGCCGTTTTCAGTCCACAGCCACTTCAATCAAAACCGCCTCAGATTTTCGAAGGGCCAGATTAAAATTCTTTACCCGAATCTCAATGGGATCACCTAATGGAGCATATTTTAGAACTTTCACCCAAGTGCCGGCAACAAGCCCCATATCTATCAACCGACGTTTTATTGTTCCTTCGCCCTGAACTTTTGTAATCAAGCCGCCTTCACCCTGCACTAATCCGTCCAGTGTTTTTGTCATCATATCGCCCCGTTTTTATTGATAATATTTTTCATTTAATATGATAATATGCCAAATAAGAATCTTTGTCAACAGATTACTGTCAGACATTTTAAAGCGGGGCCGGAACAT
>CAZXCC010000394.1:0-2285 GCA_964638945.1 uncultured Veillonellaceae bacterium
AATCAATACATTCTCCGTGATTTCGATTTCAATTGTATCCGGTTCTATGCCTGCCTCCTTGATGGAGCGTTGCACAATTTTCACAAAGCCATCGTCTGCCAGTTGCCTCGGCGAAACATTCACCGCCACATGAACATTCTTTCTGCCCGTGTCTGCGAGTTTTCGTGCAAACCGGCAAGCCTCCCCAAACACCCACTCGCCAATAGGAAGAATCAGTCCACTTTGTTCTGCCATGGGAATGAATCGAGTCGGCGGCACCATGCCATGCTCCCGGCTTTGCCAGCGCAGCAGCGCCTCAAATCCGATGATTTCAAAACTATCCAGTTTAATCATCGGTTGATAATGCAAATAAAGTTCGCCGCGTTCCAGCGCATGTCTCAAGGCATTGGTCATGACCAGTTTCTCATAAGCGTTTTTTTTCATCTCTGCCTCATAGAACCGAAGGCAGTTTTTGCCTGCCGCCTTGGCGGCATACATTGCAATATCCGCTTTTTTCATAATCTCCCCGGCAACAACCCCGTCGTCGGGATACAGCGCTACTCCGATGCTGGCCGTCATGTGGATGCTCTGGCTCTCGATCCTGTATTCCCGGCGGATGGTACTGACAAGGCGTTCTGTGATTTGCTCAATGCATTTTAAATCCTCTTTATCCGATATTATGACTACGAATTCGTCTCCGCCGACTCGGGCCACGAAAGATGCTTCCCCCACCGCTCCGACGATATCCTTCCCTGCTTCAATGATGACATGGTCACCACTGGTGTGCCCGAAATGGTCATTTACCATTTTCAGGTCATCCAGATCGATAAAAATGACAGCACCGGTAACTTCTCCGCGTCGTGCCCGTTTCAACTCTTCTTCCAAGCGCCTGTTCAGCTGTTCCCTGTTGGGCAGGCCGGTAAGGGTGTCGTGAAAAGCCAGGTGGTGCATCTTCTGATGAGCCAGGTCATTCTTGAAGGCGATAGCCGCAACGGTGGCAAATTGTTCAAACACATCCAGTTTTTTCTGATCAATGGCTGTCAGTTTACCAAAAGATGTTAATCCGATGCTGCCAATCGTCTCGCCGTCAAGGATCAGCGGAGCCTGCATGCCTGAAGTGATGTCCTCAAACAAATCTCCTTCCAGCCGCCGCGACCAGTTGGGATAATCGTTGATGATCATCGGCCGGCCGGTTCTCAAAACGTCTGCAATCAGGCCCTTCCCGTCAAACCTCACACTCTTGCCCATCAGACGCTCGTACCGTCCCGACCCGCATTGGATATAGGCTTGTCTCCCTTCCTGCTCGGAAAGAGCGATAAATCCATGGGGTATGCCCATGAAGGACATTGCCTGATCCAATATGTTCTGCAGCACTTTGTTCAGGTTCAGTTCATTGCCCAAAGATGCCGTTGTTTCGGCCAATTTTTGCAGAAGCTGGTTCTGACAGGCAATCTGCGCGCTAGCATTGCCTCGTTCCAATGCAATGGAAGCGAGAAGGCCAAACTGTTGAAATATTTCAATGTCATCTTGCGTGACCGAATGAACCTCATCCTGCCAGTTAGCCGCAAGTACGCCTTTAATTTCGTTTCTCTGTTTCAGGGGAACCATAAGGCTTGTTCTCAACCTGTCATACTCAGGCTCGCTGATGCGATCCGAGAAATGCCGATAATCCTCCACTAAGACAAAATCGCCGCTTCGGCAAACTTCCCCCGTCATTCCCCTGTCTGCCGGACGCGAATGCATATATAGAAATTTTTCGTCGCCGGTGACATGACGAACAACGAGACTCTTGCCGCTTTCATCCAACAATCCGATGTGACCTCCGGGTGCCTGGACCAGTTGAACGGCATCCTGCAAGATGGATTCCAGAAGTCCATGGACATCATCGACCGGGCTTGTCAGAAGGTTGACTGTAGCCCGGTATTGTTTTTCCCTGAGCAGTACTTCCTGTTCCTTTTGTTGCCGGATTCTTACTTCGGCAGCCAATGTCCGGTTCGTATCCTCCAGTGATTCATTCATGGAGTATATTTCCCCGTTTATTGCCGTCAGTTCTTCATTCATCGCCGTCAGTTGCTGATTCGCGGCAGACAACTCCTGTGTACGCCGCTCCACCATTTTCTCCAATTTTCCCGCATACAGCTGCAGTTCTTGTTCAGTCCGCTTGCACTCCGTGATATCACGGCATATCCCAATGAGACCGATCACATCACCGGACGCATTGTGAAAGGGCACTTTGCTTACGAGCAATGTGCCCGCTTCTCCTGATGGCAGCATTGTCGGTTCTTCATAGTCGAATATGGGCTTGT
>CAZXCC010000395.1:0-2281 GCA_964638945.1 uncultured Veillonellaceae bacterium
TGACTGGAGTTCAGACGTGTGCTCTTCCGATCTGGTCGCAAAGAGGGATTTGGAAAAAGTCCATACCTCAATGTTAATATCCGTGTTTTTCAATAATGCACTGGAGAAAGCATTTACATTTACTGAAATTTCGCAGCTTGCAAACTCAGTAGGGATTGCGATCAAAGCACCAATTGTATGTCTTTTTTTACATTTCCGGTCCGATGATTTCCTCCACAATGAAGAATCGTTGGCGAATGTTGAATTGAAACAATGGATGATCCGCTGCATGCATTCGGCAGTGGACAAAAATAATACAGCGGTGTGGGAAAGTAGAGACGGAATCGCGGGGTTGGTTTCACTCTCCTCCAATCAAAGCGCTGTGCAACAGATAGTGGATATTGTTGGAATAATTTCGAAAGAAGCAATAAAACAAGACTTTTTCCAACGGGTGAAACTGGGAGTGTCTGATGTGTGGTTAACCCCGGAGAACATCGTGACGCCTTACAAGCAAGCCCGCGAGAGCGCCATTTTTGGTCCATTTATCAGTCCTGGCCAATTTGTGTATCACTGGAAAGAACTCGGTGTGATGCAATTCTTAGTGGGTATCAATAAATCCAGCGCAGCGGAGTTCATCGAGGCACACTTGGGTCCATTATTGGCTTTGCCCTTTCCCAGCCAAACCCAATGGTTGCAGACATTAGGTGCACTTCTTTCCACAGATTCCGTTTCCTGTTTGGCAAGCCGATTGCTTGTCCATCGAAAAACGATCGCCTACCGCAGAGACCGATTGGAAAAACTCCTTCAGGCCGATTTTGCCAATCCTGTGACGCGAACAAATTTATTGGTGGCTTGGTGGCTTTATCAAGTTCATAAACCAAATTAGATGAACCCTGCAAAAGTTCACTTCGAGAAGAACGCAGGCATTTTATAATAAGCCAGGGCCCGCGCACACCGACGCATCGGCTCTTTCTTCAATCTTACCGTTGTCCAGGTTGATACCGCCCCGGCATGGTGGTCCGCGTCGAAGGCGGAAAACATTCGTTCCATATCCCCTCATGAGGATGAATGGAAGCATAACAATCCTCAGAACAGGAATGGACAGCCTGTGATGACGTATCCGCGCACTGATTGTATTCTTGCACAACAGAACCACTTCTGTATGATTCTCCATCACTGCACTGCCGCTTTTTCCCTCCTCCACGCTCAATGCCTGACCTGATTGAATTTCTGCAGAGCTGGTTTGCGAGGGTATCTGACTTGCAACTTTACACAGCCGCAATACAGGTCTCACGCGGTCAATACCAGGAACCACCGCAGACGGAATCAACAATGGCTTGCTCTTCCGTGCTGATTTCCACTGCTCCAGCCATTCATTCAATGTATCCGCCTTGCAGTCTTCGACATGCGGCAGCAATGGCATCAGATCTTGGACTGCATATCCTGTAGGAATCACGGGTAGATTAATCCCCTGTTCTGCTAGTTGCCGGACGTAGGAATCAAATGTGGCGACTGAAACCGGACCTGCACCATTTTTGCATTGTTCACGGGCCGAGTGAAGGCTTGCCTGACCTTGCAAAAACGCAATAAAGCCATTCAGTTTCCGGTACTGAGGTGCCTTGATAACTGCGTTCGTTTTTGCCGCTGCCAAAGACTGCCGAGCGCGTCCTGCACTACGATACGAACCGGTACCGATGACTTCACCAGCACGCTGTCTGACGATGGCTTCAGCAAAACCTGGTTGCAGGAACTGTCCCAAGGTCCGGTACGACCAACCTGCTTTTTTGAGGATGCGAGATAAGCAATCACTCTTGAGTTAGACTTCGACACGCAGCACGCCTTGAAACGCTGCCAGAACCGCTTCATCGGCGTCTGGATGGTTCCTGTTCATCTGGCGGCCTTTGTCATAGAACTGGATGCGCTCACTCTTGTTGCCAAAAATTGCGGACCCGATCCAATCATCATGGTGAAGTTTCTTGAATGATACAGGAACTGTGCCGGAGCGAGCCAGAGCGATATAGGCATCGATCTGTTCCTGTGTGAGGCCGGTGATATCGATAGCGCAGTGCAGGCGATCCAGCACCCAGTGAAGAGGATTGCCCCAGCAATGGACAGCAGACATCTACGGGCATCCAACGGACGAAGCTTTTCGGCCGGGAGCCAGCACTGCCTGTAATGCAATTTGGGGCAGATAACAGCCTATGTTATCAAAATGTTATCACGGGCCATTTTTCGACCCTGATAACAGAACAAGGGGCTTCGCCGCAAATGGCGAAACCCCTTGTTTTTACTGAATAAATGG
>CAZXCC010000396.1:0-2259 GCA_964638945.1 uncultured Veillonellaceae bacterium
CTGTGGCACTGGCCCTAAGGTCGCCCTCGCTGGACGTTATCCAGCACCCTGCCCTATGGAGCCCGGACTTTCCTCGACTGCCTCAGGGGCAGCCGCGATCGCCTTTCCTACTCACAGCCAAAATCTGTATTCGGGTTATCAGGATACCATACATCGCAAATCCGGTCAAATACTTTCCGGTTATTTCACGCGGATCATGCTGCCAAGCATCTTGTTAAAACTCCAGCCCTGTCCTTCTTTTTCACTGCCGTTGTCAAACTGCTGCAGCACGGCGTTCAGTTCATCGGCATAATGCACGATCACCGCTTCCTGCGTCGCGCAAGCCACAGGAGAGCCCTTGTCCCGCGACCCATGATGCGACAGTACAATATGCAACAATGATTTTCTGTCTGCTTCGGTCATAAACTGTATTTTTGCCGCCACCGAATCGATGAGCAGCGCGCCTGCCGTGATATGGCCCAGCAAGTGACCGGCTTCCGTATAGGCAAACCCTATGTCCGGCGATATCTCTTCCAGTTTGCCGATGTCGTGCAGCAATGCTCCGGCAATCACCAGGTCCCTGTCTGTTCCGGAGACGGTCGCAGCGATGGCAAGCGATGTTTCCGCCACATCCACGGAATGTTCGAGCAATCCGCCGATATACGCGTGATGAAAGCTCTTTGCCGCCGGGTTGCGGACAAACTGCTCCCATCGGGAACCGCTGAAGATTTCATGCAACAATTCCCGCAAGGGAGGACGCTTCACCTGCGTCACCAATGTGGCGAATTTCAGTTTGTATGCCTCGATATCCTTGGATGTCACCGGCAGCAGATGAGATACATCCCGGCCCGCCGGGATCAGCTCGATCACTTCGGCCAGCAGCTGCAGTTTTCCTTCTCCGCCATAACGGTCGGCCTGGATTTGCCCGCTGACCATCGCCGGTACGGCAGCCGTCAGTTCTTTTACACGTGCCACGGATTCCGCATTAAAACAAATGAACCCCATGGATCCGCTGGGGTCCTCCACCGATCCCCTGACAAACCAGGATCCGTTCGCAGACTGCGAACTTTTCTGCACCCAGAGGATGACTTCCTGTCGGTCCAATTTATTCCCAACGCGCAGTTCAACCAATTTCACTCTATTCTTCATCTCCTGTACCGAAATACCCACCAAAGAAGAAACACGCATGTCTTTTATTGTACCCGGATTTGTCATGCCCCGTCAATCAGACTGTCAGTTGCTTGCCAACGCCCTCATGGTACGCATGATGTTTTGTCCCCAACCCGGATTGGACGCATATCGGGGATGGATGGATGAAATGACCTTTAAACCCCGATGGTCGATATAATCTTCGCGCAGATGTTTTGCGACCGTCATAATGCATTCTTCTTTGGAGTTGAACCAAAGCGCTGCATTGGGATTGTTGGAGAAGGCTCCCCACCCAAAAATATTGTTTCGTTCCCGGGAAAAGCCACTGCGCCCCCAGGCTGACTCTTCAATGGCCAACGAAACAAAAAACGCCGCATTAATACCGTACCGAAGTTCGGCTTTGATAAATGCGGCGCCCAGTCCTTGCAATCCTGACCCCTGTAAAAACAGGTCCAATTCTTTTGCGGTCAATCCGCTTGGTGTTGTAATGTCAAAATCATATAGGGAAAGCCTGTCATAGGTTCTGGATGTTATGTTCGCTGTTCTTTTGGAAACCAGGGTATCCATATTGAGAACCAGTTTTGAACCTGTCGTAATCCGATCATTATACAGTCTGCCGTTCGTTATCAATATTTTTTCGTACGAGGCGGTCATGGAATCATTCAAGCTTTTGACTTTATGCAGCATGGTATCCACTTCGTTTATCAAATCTGCATATTTCTGTTGGTTTTCCTGCATTAAAGCCAGATTATTTTTGTGCTCAACCTTTACAAGTTCTTTGGTTGTCCAATCAATCAGAAAGAGCAGTGTGCCGGTCAAGACGAGAATTTTGGCAATCATCAAATAACTCATCACACTTCCTCCTCAAAATTGCTTTTTCTCACAATTCAGGGGGCGTTGTTTTCAGCGGGCCGTTCATTTCCCTTTCTGCTGAATGAGTTCCTGTACTACACATTATGTCAAAACAAAATATAGAAGTAAATAAAAATATGCGGCGTTTGGGATTTGCGGCCTTCTATCAAATTCAGATAGAAGGCCGCAAATCAAATAGATGCGTTATCTTCTCATCGTCACCGCCAGCGCCTGCAGTTTTTGCACGCGGGCATCGGTCGGCGGATGAGTGCTAAACAG
>CAZXCC010000397.1:0-2237 GCA_964638945.1 uncultured Veillonellaceae bacterium
TCCGGCGCTCTTTAAAATAACGCTCCGCTTTCTGCGTATCCCGGCACTTTTTCGTTCCAAAAATCTGAATATTCACGATAAATTTCCTTCCCAAAAGACTCCCTTAAACAAAATACGCCAGCCGCAAAATAAAAACCTGCTTCTCCAAGGCACGGAAGCAGGTTTTTATTTACCGCAGGCGCTCCTGTCTCATTTAATCATCAGGCGGGGTAACGCCATGACGATCTCCGGGTATACAGTGATAAGCGCAGTGAAAGCCATCATGATGATAAAGGAGGGCAATGCATATTTTGCGATTGTAAACAGATTATCTCCCACCAGGCCGTTGATGACAAACAGATTGAATCCAACAGGCGGCGTAATCTGCGCTACCTCAATCATTACCACCAAATAGATGCCAAACCAGATCGGGTCGAATCCTGCGGCTTTAATCAGCGGCAACGCGATCGGCAGACTCATGACAATCATCGAAAAACCGTCGATCAGGCAGCCCAAAATGATGTACATGATGGATAAGATCACAATCAGCATGTACTTGGACAGTCCCAACGTGCCAATATAGGCGGTCAGCGCCGTCGGAATGCCGAGATACCCGACACACACCGACAAGAACGAAGCGCCACAGATAATCCACATGATCATGCAGCTGGTTTTGACCGAACCCATCAGCGCTTCCGCAAGCACTTTCTTGTCCAGGCTTTTTGTCAGCCAGGCAAAAAAGACCGAACCCAACACGCCAACGGCAGCCGCTTCTGTCGGCGTTGCCCAGCCCAGATAAATACTGCCCAGCACCATCACGATCAACGAAATGACCGGCAACAACTGCGGAATTGTTTTCCACCGGTCCGACCACGTGTAAATCAAGTCGCTTTGAGGAGCCAAACGGGAATTCGCCAGACATCTCAACACCACAAAGCCGCTGAAACACGCCGCCAAAATCAGGCCAGGAATGACCCCGGCAATGAAAAGCTTGCCGATGCTGACATCCGCCAAAATTCCATAGACGAGCATCATCATGCTCGGCGGGATCATGATCCCCAGAGTTCCGGCTCCTGCCAGCGACCCCAGCACCAGGGACCGATCATAATTTCGTTTCAGCAACTGCGGGAGGGTAATTTTGCCGACGGTGGCCGTTGTCGCGGCGGAAGAACCGCTGACCGCAGCAAACAACGTGCAGGCCACGATATTCACGTGGACGAGCCGGCCCGGCAGATGATCCATCCAGGGCGACAAACCATTGAACAAGTTCTCGGAAATTTTACTTCGAAACAGAATTTCGCCCATCAGGACGAATAACGGCAAAGAAAGCATTGTCGAACCGCTCGTGCTGTTCCAGGTGATGTTGCCAAGAATCGCCAGCGTAGGGCTTCCTGTAAACAGGACAAAACCCGCCAAGCCGACCAGGAACAAGGAGATTCCCACCCAGATCGTACTGAGCAAGAAGGCTGCCAGACAGGCCAACAAGGAAAAAGAAACCGTAAATAAGTCCATGAATTTACCTCCCTATCGCCCCAGCAAAGTAGACTCGGCTTCTACATCGCCCACGCGACCCGACCGGAGCAGCAGCATGGAACGCATGGCTTCCGCCGCAAACTGCAATGCCATCACCAGTGCGCCGAACGGCATAAAAAACTGAGGAATTGCCAGGTAAGTCTGGGATATTTGCATGGAACGGCTCTGCGTCACTACGGAGTCCCAAAACAAATCCGCCGCCGTATAGGTCAGAAGGGCGCAGAAGACAAATCCGATGCTGTACGCAAAAATATCAACAAACACCTTGGCCCGGCCTTTGGCCATGGTGTGCAGGAAAGTCATGCGGATATGGCCTTTGTCTTTCAACGTATAGGCCAAGGCCAGAAAAGTCATTGCCGCTACCAGATAGCCGGAATATTCCTCCGTGATGTAAAGCGTCTTGGAAAAAGCCGACCGCACAAATATTTCCGCCAATACCAGCAACGTGGATACAATCATCAGAAATCCTGACGCTACACCGCAGGCAACCGACAGGCGATCGCAAAAACGGACAAAACCCACCATCGTATTTCCTCCCCATTGAAAAAGAGGAGCCGACGAGACCAGTTTCCCGTCGGACTCCTCTTGTTCTTATTACTATTTTCGTCCGACCTTTTTATTGAATTCGTCGACGATGACTTTTGCTTCTGGCGGCGCTTTTTTCAGCCACTCTTCCCGGATGCCTTTGGTAATGGCGGACAACTCATTCAGATATTCTTTACTCG
>CAZXCC010000398.1:0-2212 GCA_964638945.1 uncultured Veillonellaceae bacterium
CTCCAGCCTCGATTTTCACGATAGTACTTCGCCAGAATTGCAGAAAACCCTGTACTAAGAAAACCGGCCCATTTTCAGGACCGGTTCCAACCCGTTTCTATAATTTGATCCGTTTTCCTTCTTCCGCCGACCAGTATGCGGCATATGTCGCCTGTATCGTATCAAAAGCCAGATTCACATCGGCAAGAGGCTGGCGTCCATAGGCCACGCATTCCATAAAATCCTGTATTTCCTGCAGATAGCCGCGGGTCCATTCTTCTTCCAGACATACGAACTGCCACCCTGTTTTTCTGTCCACCTTCTCGGTAATATAGACATCCGAGAGTTTTTCTTCCTCTGTTAGGTAGGTTGTCATACCGGTATTGGGGCACATGTTGGCATTGAGAATCCCGCCGGTTGTATAGGTTTCGACAAGGTTGCGCACTCCGCCCAGGATCATGTCTCCGGCAAAAACAGTACTCTTGCTGCCATCTGTGAACGTCATGTTCATCATGGCCCAATCCTCGACGTCCACAGGGTGGGAAAGGATATACTTGTGGTCCTGTACCGACAGAGCATCGCCAATATTGCCGACATCGGCCGTAACATCAGCAATGCCGATTTTTTCGCCGCGCGCCTTCGCTTCCACTTGTTTCAGATAGAGCACTGCGGACAAAGGATGACAGCCTTGACGTATCAGTGCTCCGCCGCCTGTCATATCCCAACGCGCTGCGTGATCGGCATGCGAACCGCTGTGACTCTCCTCTGCCTTCATAAACAAAATCTTATCCCTGGTTTTGCGAAGAATTTCGGCGCTTTTGGCTATAGCCGGCGCATACACCCAATTTTCCGCATACATGAACAGTCTTCCGCTGGCTTCCATGCGTTTTTTTGTTTCAGTCATTTCGGCCACAACCCGTTCATACATCAAGGCTTTTGATACCTTTCTGCCAACAGGCGTCGAATCGCCAGCCTGCCCGAAATAACCGGTAAAAGGTTTTTCACAGATCACGTCGCGTCCTGCTTCCATCGCCGCGATAATCATCGGCGCATGGGCGACCGCAGGCGTGCAGATATCGACAACGTCAATCTCCTTATCCTGCAAAAGCTCAGTAAAATCCCGATAGACTTTCGGAATCTGATGCCGTTTCGCAAAATCGATCACATGGTCACCACGCGAAACGACGGCGGTGACACGTGCCGTCACACCATATACCCGTTGATAGGCGTGCATGTGCAGTTCCGCTACAAATCCGCTGCCAACGAGACCAACACGAATTGCTTTCACCCGTCCATTCCTCCTGTCAGGTTTACTCTTTGAATTCATCATGCGCCAGCAGTTTTTTCAACCGGCCGAAAGCATTTAACTGCGAGAGTGCAAGCAGCAAAATCATAACAACAAAAATGATACTGAGGGGTCTTGTAAAAAAAGGAGTCGGGTCTCCATTCGATAGAATCAGCGCACGCCTCAGATTGTTATCAGCCATCGGACCAAGGATGATGCCGAGCAAAAACGGGGCCGCAGGATATGCCATCTCCCGCAGCAACAAACCTACGATGCCAAATACAAACATCAAGTATATATCGAACATGCTGTTATCAATGACGAATGCTCCGACTGTGCATAATACAAAGACAATCGGCATCAAAATCGTACTTTTCACTGCCAGGATACGGACCGTTGCCTTGGAAAGGATCAGTCCAAGGATGACCATGGTTATGGCGCTGATTGCCATATAAATACTGATGGTATAGACGAAACCGGGGCTTTCACTCATCAATAAAGGGCCTGGACGCAGGCCATGCAGCCAGAGAGCCGCCAGCAGAACCGCTGCAGGCGCACTTCCTGGCACGGCCAGTGACAAAACAGGGATAATTGCACCACCGATGCAGGCGTTGTTACCGGATTCGGCCGCAACAACCCCTTCATAGGCACCCTTTCCGAACTTCTCCGGATTCTTACTGGCATTTTTTTCCGCCCAATACGACAGCCAGCCCGCCACGTCTTCACCGACTCCGGGAATAATTCCTACGAGAACGCCAATCACTGAAGACCTGACCATGTTCAATTTATTTTTCAGCAAAATGCCGAAACCTTTCTTGAATTCCAGGGCTGACGCTTTCACCTGCGCCCTGGCAGTGCTGGAAACCAGGCCGTAAATGATTTCCGGAAAACCGAACAGGCCAATCATTACTGGTATCAATGGCACACCTTCCATCAGATCGACCATGC
>CAZXCC010000399.1:0-2203 GCA_964638945.1 uncultured Veillonellaceae bacterium
AGTGATTGCAGTATCGATCGTCCCCACCACTTGCCCGATGTTTTCATTGTTTTTGCCGATTAATGCAGTAATCTGTCTGGCTGCATCTTCGCTCTGTTCAGCCAGTTTGCGGACCTCTTCCGCCACTACGGCAAACCCGCGTCCTGCTTCACCGGCCCGAGCCGCTTCAATCGCAGCGTTGAGAGCCAGTAGATTCGTCTGCCCGGCAATACTCGAGATCAAGCCGACAATCTCGCCGATTTGCTGAGAACCCGCTTTCAGTTCCTCCGCAGCTTTTTGCGCTCCCTGCGCTTCTTTGCCAACCGTCGACATCTGGGTTACTGCCCTGTCGACCGAAACCTGGCCCTGCTGGGTCGCTTTCGTCGTCTTTTCCGCCATGACAGCCATCTCGTTCGCTGTGGCTGCCACTTCTTCCAGTGTGGCAGAAATCTCCTGCACTACTGCCGAGGTTTCGTTTACGGCATTGACTTGTTTTTCGCTGCCCATCGCCACCTGCTGTATGGAAGACGCCACATTGCCTGCCGCTTCCGCGGATTGCTGCGCACTGGCCGTCAACTCTTCGGAGGATGCAGCCAGCTGCTCTGCTGACTGGTGCGTTTGTCTCACCAAGTTTCGCAGCCCATTGATCATGTTGAGGAAGCTGTCGGAAAGAACGCCGATTTCGTCTTTCGTTTTGGTACTGCGGATCTGTACCGTTAAATTGCCTTCTGAAACTTGTTGTGCAACTCCGGCCATGTCTTTGATCGGATTGGCAATGGAGCGGGCTATGAAGAAAATCACCACAAGGAGCAACAGCAAACCAATTACACTGCAAGCCGCAGACAACATTCCCATGTTTACTATCGCTTCAAACAGTTCACTTTGCGGTGTGGCGCCAACAAGAGCCCATCCTGTTTTCCCCACAGGGGTCGATGCATAGATCTTTTTCACGCCGTTAAATGTGAATTCTTGAAAAACCGGTTTGCCTGACAAAAACTCCTTGCCGGGCGCCGCAAAGACCCCGTTTTGGATTTTGAAGATATTATGCTCCAGATTCATTGTCTCATGATATACGTATCCGCCTTCCCGGTTGAGAAGGAAGGCCGTGCCGGTTTTTCCCACTTTGATGCCCTTTGTGATTTGCTGAATTTCATCCAGTGCCAGATCAATGCCTACAACGCCCACAACCTGGTTGCCGGAGCGGATGGCTTGGGTAACGCTGATTACCGGCTTTTTTGTGATGGCATCCACATAGACGTCAGTATAATAGATACCTTGGCTTTCTGCAGCTTTCTTATACCAGTCCCGGGTCCGGGGATCGTAATCCGCCGGCGCCACCCAACCGGACCCATCGATAAATCGACGATCCGCCAACCCCATGAAAGCATTCTGCACGCCGGGCGTATTCTTGGCAATGTGTTCCAGTATTTTTTTTGTATCAGCTTCGGCAGGCATGAATACGCTGAACTCCTTGGCCAACGCGCTCACAATGCCGTCTTTCTCTGCAAGGCGCTTTTGAATTTCATTACTGTAACTTTCGACCAGATACGCCGAAGTCCGGCGAATCTGCGAATCGAGTGCAGCGGATGACTGATAATAGGTAAAGACCGACAGTACAACCAGAACCAGCACTATAGGAACTGAAAGGTACAGCATCATTCGATTTCTCAGATTAAGTGTCATATTCTTTTCCCCCTATTTCCCCTTCATTGCATACTATGTAAAGCATAACTGTTCTTTTTTCAGTCATGTGCCATTTTTTTATTTTGCATACGAGAGGCAAGCAGACGTACTGTTGGCCCAATACAAACTCTATGCCAAGACATTTTTCATTTTATGCAAATCAAAAAAGCGGAGTGCTCCTTCCTGTGAAACCGACCGGCTAAATACATAACCCTGCACACAGTCACAACCAAATTGAGTCAACTTCTGTAGTTGCGCTTCTGTCTCCACGCCCTCCGCAATGACTCTCAATCCCAATACATGGGCCATATCGATGATGGATCTGACAAAGCCCTCCTGCACCAAGTCTTCCAGCATTCTGTCAATGAAGGATTTGTCAATTTTCAACGTCCCTACAGGCAGGTTTCGCAGGTATGTCAAGGAAGAGAACCCCGTACCGAAGTCGTCCAACGAGAGCCTTAACCCATGGTTTTTCAACGCATTCAATTTATGGTGCTGTCGTCCAGCGAATCAATCAATACATTCTCCGTGATTTCGATTT
>CAZXCC010000400.1:0-2190 GCA_964638945.1 uncultured Veillonellaceae bacterium
CCATACGTGCCCGGATGCTCGGTCGCTTTTTGATATAGATCAGGGCGCTGCGGGCGCTAGACTCAGCCTGCCGGAGCATGTTCGGCAGGTCTTTCTTCTGTTTTGGCGGCTTATAGTGGGACACGATGGCTTTTTCATTGGTCAGCCGTTCCAGACCCAGATTTTTCAGCCGGTAGCCGAGCTCCATGTCTTCCCAGCCGTATTCCCGGAAATCTTCATCGAAACCGCCCACTTCATCGACATACTTTTTGCGGACCGATACGTTGCTGGTCCAGAAGAAGGAGCGGGAATAATCGGCCATCACGTATTTGCGCGGTCCCTGCGGGTCCAGCTCCTCGATATGGTTGACCCAGCCGATCACCACGGCGCGCGGATGCGTGGCATGGACGGCAAGATGTTCCCTGAGCAGCGCAGGGTCGGCAAAAGTATCATCATCCATGAACAGGAGGATCTCGCCTTCGCAGTTGCGGATCCCGAGGTTGCGCGCCCGGGACAGGCCGTCATTGGGCTTGGTCAGCACTTTCAGGCGGCAGGGGGCATGCTTCGCCAACTCCTGCGCCATGGACAAAGAATCGTCGGTGCTGCCGTCGTCCACAAACACGATCTCATATTCATCCTTCGGCAGATCCTGGGCAAACAGTGCTTCCAGGGAGCGCTTCAGCAAGTGCCAGCGGTTGTAGCTGCAGATCTGTACGCTGATTTTTATCGACATGAAATAGAACCCGACCCTTCGAAAATTTTCATATGTCCTGCGGCCGATTTCGACCAGGAAAACTCCCGGACCCTCTGGTGCCCGCGATCCACCAGCGCACGGGCGACAGCGGTATCGGAGAGCACGTGGAGAACCGTTTCCGCGATATGTTTGGGGGAAGTGGCGTCAAAATAGATGGCGGCTTCGCCGGCTACCTCCGGCAGGGAAGCGGAGCGCGAACAGGCGACCGGCGTACCGGCTGCCATGGCTTCGAGCGGCGGCAGGCCAAACCCTTCATAGATGGAAGGAAAAACAAACACTTCTGCCTTGCGGTAAAGCTGGCGCAGCAGCAGATCATCGCGCTGCATCTCCGGGAAAAAGACATCCTCCGCGATATCGCCTTCTTCCAGCAATTCGTGGTGATGTTTGCGCCCGGCTTCGCCCGCACCCCAGCAGATAAGCGACAGAGGAGAGGCATAGCGGCGTTTGATAATGGAAAAGGCGCGAAGCAGGGCAGGCAGGTTTTTTGCCTCATTGTCCGCCCCGACAAACAGGAGGAACGGTTTGGCATACTCCGGCGGCAGGATGGAAGGCTCGTCGGGTACGGGGGCAAATGCCGCGGTGTCGATGCCGTTTGGAATTACCGGGATGGAGCAGGCCGGCAGTTTCAGGTATTTTTCAATCTCGCCGGCGGAAAACGCAGAGATGGTGATGACCTGGTCAGCCAGCCGGGCAGCCTGATGATAGCGTTGCTCGTCCTTGCGCTGATCCCAGCGGCGGAAAAAACCGGCGTACGGAAAGGCAAATCGCGCCATATCGTGGATTGTGACGATTTTGCGGCCGGATTTCGGCAGGATGTCGATCCGGCTCCAGGGGTACCAGCAGACATCGAGTTCCGTGGAAGGCAGAGCTGCCAGCGAAGTCAGCTGAAATCCTTCAAACTCCGGTGCGATGCCCTGTACCAGGTGTTTCAGGGGATCGATCTGCGATGCATTTTTGGCGAACAACACATACTCGTGTTGCGGAAATTCCTTGAGAAAACAGGAAAGCAGGCTGCGTACGACCCGTCCCATGCCACGCAGGTCGTCGACAGCGGACTGCATGTCTATCCCCAGACGCAACAGTAGATCACTCCCATCGGCTTCTCATTTTACCACAATTGTCAAACAAAGATAAATTCGCGTTGAAAAAGGGATCTCCCTGCCAACGGAACGGAGAAATCAGGCGGCGAAATCGTTGCCGGTCCGGGTCGGGGCCGCCGGTGCTGCGGGTACGCGACTCCAGATGGTACAGGCAGGCTGGCGCCAGATACACGTTGCGCAGACCGGCCTTCATCATGCGCAGGCAGTATTCGACATCGCTGCCGGTCACCTGGTAAGCCTCGTCAAAACTGCCGCAACAAAAAAACTTTTCGGCGCTGATGGCCATACAGGCGCCGGTGATTGCCGACACATTGCGGATCAGGCCGGGAGGGACAAATTCGGTATCCGTCAGGTCCG
>CAZXCC010000401.1:0-2187 GCA_964638945.1 uncultured Veillonellaceae bacterium
CGCCTGCAACAGTGAAAAAAATCACCTTGCATGTGATGGTTGCCGATACGCAAAACCCCAATCATGCGGTGACATTTTCGAACAGCGAGTTTGAAAGGGGTTCAGTGAATCATAATATTTCCCTGGCTGCTGCCAGACAGTGGCACAGCCGCCTTTGCATCTTGATGCAGCAGGCTGACAATGAAGCAGAAATTGCAGCAAGCCAAGGGGAAATTTGCAAGGAAAACCCGTATGTCGCGGATGAAATCAATAAGCTGGCTGAACTTATGAAAAGCGGCTTTATCACCGAGGAAGAATTCAATTTGCAAAAAGGGAAATTGCTACGGTAAGCATGGTTCAATAATCCAAAAGAGACGGGTTTGCCGGAGGATGTTCCAGTTTCTCCAGCAGGCGGTCAAAATCAGTGTAACGAAAAACAGGAATGCGCCGCAACAGAAATCTGTTATCTCTTTCAGGGCGGTTCAATCCAGAAAGTACACAAAACGCACCCTGGAAGCCTGCCATTTCTAATTGTTCCCAAACCGCCAAATTATAGAATCCACCCGGATAAGCAAAGTAGCTGACCTCCGTTCGGAGGACCCGTTCGGCTATTTTTTTGCTCCCGGCTATTTCCTGGTGCAATCCGGGAAAGTTGGTTTTGGTAAGGTCCGGGTGCGTCATCGAATGTGCGCCGAATGCTATGTCGTGCGCATTCATTTCGCGAATCTGTGCAACGGTCAACCGGTTGACCCGGTCAAAGTTGATTCCGACCATAAAGATTGTCGCGCTGTAACCGACTTCCTTCAAGGCGGGGAACGCCTGGAAAAAGATATCCTCGTGTCCGTCGTCAAAGGTGATGAGGATGGGTCTGACCGGGAGGCGAACTTGTTCGCGCCGCATGAAGGAACCCAGTTGCTCCAAGGAGATGGTTTGGAAGCCATGTGTGCGCAGTAGGGTGAGCTGCCGCTTAAATTCCTTCGGAGATACTGTGAGCGGGCCTGACGGTTCCTGATCAGTCACATGATGATACAGCAGTACGGGAATTCCCAGCACCTGCTCTGCAGACACGGGTTCCGCAAACCCAAAATGAAGAACAGAGAATATCAGGAAGATTTTACAGAAACGGTATCCCCCACGCTTCAATCGTGATCCCTCCCCAGGCAATAGGAGCTGGTATTCTTGAAAAAAACAGGACCCTTACGGATCCTGTTCGCTGTCCCGGTTGAATCTTAGAATTCCGGCGGGGTGAAGGGAAACGTCAAGAAGCTGGCTTCGTTGACGGCACCGTTTATCACTGCTGCTGCTGTGATTGCCACCGCAACTGCAAGCGCAAACACAATCCATGTTCTCACGTGAATCGTATCGTCATTTCCACAAAACTCTTCATAGCAAAATGTTTTTGTCATTTGAATCACTCTTTTCAAAAAGAACTCGGTCTCTGTCTTTATTATACCGTAGAGGATTATAATTGTAAATAATAATTATTTTCAATTAAGTCTTTTGTGATGAATACTCTGGAACTATTTTCGATAAGGGGCGAGAACAGGATGAAGGAACGAATCGATGCAAGAGTTCACAAATACTATTGGGAGGATGATTTCAACTGTGCGGCGACAGTGTTGAAAACGGCAGCGGAGATATTTCATGTGGATATACAGCCACAGGTTATTGAAGCTGCGACCGGCATGCATGGTGCAGGAAAGTATGGCGCGCAGTGCGGTCTGGTGGAAGGAAGCCTGATGTTTATCGGAATATATGGAAGCGCGAAAGCCATCGGCAATGAAAAAATTATCGCTCTTTGTCATGATTTTGCAGGCCGGTTCGAGCAGAGGTTCGGCAGTTTGCGTTGCAAAGAACTAAGGCCCCAGGGCTTTCGGCCGAACGATCCGCCCCATCTATGTGAAGGGAAAACAAAAATAGCCGTCAATTTTTTCGTAGAGTTTATCCAGCAGGAAGTCAATGAATCTTTGACAAAACCGACCATATGATTGCTGCGCTGCTCACAAGAATCATGCACAAAGAACCGGTTCTCAGGGCGGAAACACTAATCCGGGTAAACATTTTTTCCCCAAGGAAAAAACCCATGCATAACGCAGGGATGGCGAGCAGTGTGTGAAGCCACAATTCTTCCATATTGAGGGTTCCAGCAACGTAGGAAAAAAATATGGATGCGATATTTATCGGCAGAAAAAAACGGGCTAAATTGGC
>CAZXCC010000402.1:0-2148 GCA_964638945.1 uncultured Veillonellaceae bacterium
GGAAATTTCTGCCAAAAGAGTCAAACAAACCGCAAGACATACCAATACAGCACGGTTCCAACGGAAACGCGCCCTATTGATGTTGATCTTCTTCAAGCACCATCCATCCCTGCATTTTTGCCTCATTTGAACGGCGTATACGCTTTTTCGGAACGGACTGCCTCCCTGTTGCTTTTTCTGCGGGATATAATTTGTCGGAACAATAGACCGATAAGAATCAGCAAGGTTCCCACGCTAAGAGAAATCAGAACCAGGGGACGGTTGTTTTCCCAATAATCAAACAGTGCGCCATGCGTGTCCTGTTTCTCGACCTTCACGGTCCTATCGCGCAAATCGAAAGAAAATAGACGTTTAGGCTGCTTATAGATCAATACATTTCCATTCAACAACTCGTAATTTTTCGACTGATTGATAAATTTCAAAGATTCCACAAGCAGCGAACTATCGAGGTTGGCAGAAAGAAGAATCAGCGGAGAACCTTTATTTTCCCCGATCCGGCCTACAACAGAATTCACTTCGGACTGGTATTCATACAAAGTCGACTGTGTGGCCTTGCGATATACAGTAAAATCCTTGCCCAGAGAAATCGGCATCCGCTCCTGCAATTTTTCCGGGATCTTTTCTGAAAGACCTGCGACAAGAACATAGCCGCTGTCGGGAGTCTCACCCTGCGCTGATAACGGCTTAACGTCAGGGAAAGCAAAAAAACCGGAAGGCAGTTGCTGATTGAGAAAGTAAACGAGTTCTCCGGCCACTTTCAGCGTGTTCGTTCCGAGCGATTCATCAAGAATTATCGTTCCCGGCCGGCCAAAAAACAAGCCGATATTGGACCATGCAAGCCGATTGGCCTGGTATTCCCCTGAACCCCACATGTAGCTGGTCGGAAAAATCTGTGCCGACTGAACTTTGCCCCGCACCAGACATTGGCCCTGGGAGTCGGGATAAACAAACTGTACGTTCAGAATGTTCCGGGCCCGAAGCTCCAGGGAATTCGACAACAAAATATCCTTTTTGAACTGTCCGGTCTGATTGAGGACAGAACTATGCACCAGATTGCTATTGAGAAAAACGTCCATGCGAACCGGGCGTTCCGATTCATAGGTCACGGTGTGGGCGCCTTCCAGATGCAGGCCCAACTGTGCCGGCGTCTTTTGCAGCAATGCCGGATACAACGGAAAATTGGCAGGAACAGTCAGGATTCCTTCCTGAATAATGTTGCTTCCGAATGCGATTGCATCATCGGTTTTTCCGGCAGGCGTATTTACAGGCGTTACAATTATGCGCTTGCTAGATGTCGGATTCAGCGAAAACACCTGTAAGTCGGCAAGTTGCTTTATATAATCCCGCAGTTTCGGCAAATCTTCCGCGGAAAAAAGCAAAGTATTCGAGTCAACCAAAGTGATTCCCGGTGCGGCGTTTTTAAAATATGCCGGCAATTTCGCGCCAAGCCCGACCCAAATCCGGGGAACCGGCGGCATTTTGGCAAGCTCATTGGCCCGAACCAACTGGATATCCAGCAAAGGATAGGTCTTCTTCAACAGGCCGTATGCCCAGGCAGCCGGAACCATTTCGTCCAGTACCGCATTATCGGGAACCACCAAAAGCAATGCCTGCTGAAAGCTTCCGAAAAAATCCGACACTGTGCGGATGGGAAGCATATCGTACGTCAGATTCAGGGCTGTATTCTTGTGAATCGTAAAATAGAGGCCGCCGGAGTATAAATCTTTGCAAACGTCATCTGTGATGAACATATTGGACCGGATCTGCAGTTGGACAGAATCACGCAACACGCCATCAAGAGGCAACTTCAGAACAAGGTTCTTTTGCTGGCGAAGTTCCTTTGCGGTTCGTGTTTCAATCAATCTATCGTTGAAGTAAAAGAAAAACAAGGCTTCATTATTTACCTGGGAATTCGCCGTAATGGAAATATTTGCTGTCGCCGACTGCAACTGGGCCATTCGGGGAATCGGGAAATCAAAAGCCGCAAAAGATCGCGGTGCGGTGATTTCCACATCACTTTCAAAGCCCAGCGCATCCAACCCCATGATACGGTTAATTGCATGCGCGGTAGGAAAATTCGTTGCAAACATCAGTATTGCAAACGCCATCAACAGTATTCGATATATGACAATTTCCTCCCAGCGTAAT
>CAZXCC010000403.1:0-2144 GCA_964638945.1 uncultured Veillonellaceae bacterium
TCAATCAACAGGTTGGTGGCGATATTGTCGCTTTCTGTTATCATCAGTTCTATCAACTCAAGTACGGTGCGGGAAGTGCCTGCAGGCAATTGCTGCAATAGCCCCGCGCCTCCGACGATGTCGCTTTCCGTAAAAGAAATATTCTCCGAGGGCAGCAGGCTGCCGGCGGCCATTCTTGCGAAAGCTTCGGCCATAATGAACAGTTTTATCAAGCTGGCGGACCGCATGGGTCTCGCGTTTATATTCAGTTCTTTGCTGCTTTGCAGATCGATTACCGTTACTGCAAAAATACCAGGCTCGTTCTCTGTTAATGCCGTGATTTGTGCATGCAGGGCAGTGAAGTCTTTATCCATATTATATCTCCGTTTCCTGAACGATACTTATGAGTGGAAAGTGGTTGTGAAAAAAGGAGTGAACCTGTTTGCGCGTCAAATTTGTTGGAGTTGTTCTTTTATGTATGCTCGTGTTGGGGTCGGTTGTTGCCGGAGGGTGCAGCACAAGCAGGAAAAGTGCGGAAAACAGGCATATCCGCTATGCTGTGTCGGCGGAACCTGAATCGGCAGACCCGCGTATGTCCACCAGCTTGCCTGCTTCGACAGTGCAGGCGCAATTGTTTGAAGGACTGACGACGTTGGACGAAAAAAACCGGCCGGTTGCGGCTGCAGCAGAACGTTGGGAGATATCGCCCGATGGTCGGAAGTACACATTCCATCTGCGGGACGGAATAAAGTGGTCCAACGGCGATCCGGTAACAGCCGGGGATTTTGAATATGCCTGGAAAACCAGCCTCAGCCCGGAATTGGCAAGTGCAAACGCCTATATGCTGTATTGCCTGAAAAACGGCGAAGCCTATGCTGCAAAAAAAGCGACTGCGTCAGAAGTGGGTGTGCGGGCAAAAGATGACAGGACACTGGAAGTTGAATTAGAAAGGCCGACGGCATATTTCCTCTCATTGGCTGCTTTTCACGCATACTACCCGGTGCATAAAAAAACGGTGTCCGGCAACGAGAAATGGGCCAACCAACCGCAGACCCTGATCGGCAACGGCCCGTTCCGGCTTGTCTCCTGGGTAAAATCGAGCCGGATGGAATTGGTTAAGAATGAACACTATTGGGATGCAGCAAAAGTAAAATCAGCCAAACTGGAAGTGTTTTTGCTGGATAATGCATCGACTGCCTTGTCCATGTTTGAAAGCGGCCAGCTGGACATGGGGGACAGCATTCCGGTTTCAGAGGTTCCCCGTCTTGTAAAAGAGGGCAAGGTCAAGGTGTACCCGTTTCTTGGCACGTCATACGTGTCTTTTCACTCCGGGAAGCCGCCCTTCGATAATCCGAAGGTTCGACGTGCTTTCACTCTGGCCATTGACCGCGCGGCAATAACTGAAAAACTGCTGCGTGGTGGGCAGCAACCGGCTCTCGCTTTTGTGCCGACCGGTATCGTCGAAGGGACTTCCGGTGAAGATTTCCGCACCAAAGCGGGAAATCTTTTGAAAGACAATGATGCAACCACAGCGCGTGCGTTGTTGGCGGAAGCAGGCTTCCCCGAAGGAAAGGGGTTTCCTGCCGTTACATTCCTGTACAATACCAGTGAAGCCAACAAGGTAATCGCCGAAGCGCTGCAGGAGATGTGGAAAAAGAATCTCGGCATTCAGGTGGCGATATCGAACCAGGAGTGGAAAGTGTACTGGGATACGCTGGACCGCCACAATTTTCAATTGGCACGGGAAAGTTGGAGCGGCGATTACCCTGACCCCATGACCTTTCTGGATCTTTTTGTCTCCGGCGGCAGCAACAATGCGCCGGATTATCGAAATCCAGCCTATGATAAGCTGATTGCGGAAGCGCAAAACACGGTGGATTTAAACAAAAGAATGCAGATACTTCATGCTGCCGAAAAAATCCTGATGGATGAGGCAGTTGTTGCGCCTGTCTTTTTTCAAAGCAATCCTGTAATGCTCAGCCCGAAAGTGAAAGGAGTCGTGCGGTCGATTCTTGGGGTCCCTTACTTTAAAGAAGCCTGGCTTGAATAAGCGCGCTTGACTCCGCATGCTGAAATTGTATATTTAGATACGGACGACGTCAACCATTCTGCGGGATGCTGCCAATTGACGAATGCTTCTTTCAATGTTAAAGTAATAATAGTAA
>CAZXCC010000404.1:0-2130 GCA_964638945.1 uncultured Veillonellaceae bacterium
ACGCAGTTTCATCCGGAAAAAAGCCAGAAAAACGGCCTGACGGTCCTGGAGAATTTTGCGGACTGGGAGGGAGGGCCATGCTGAAGCAGCGTATCATCCCATCCCTGCTGCTGAAGGACGGGCGAATGGTCAAGGGCAGAAATTTCGGCAGTTTTCGTGATGTCGGCGATCCGGTGACGGCAGCCAAGGTCTATAACGCCCAGAAAGTCGACGAACTGATGTTTCTCGACATCCGGCCCACCCGGGAAAGCCGGGAGCAGGTCTGCCGCATCATCGAAGCGGCGGCGTGCGAATGCTTCATGCCCCTGACAGTGGGCGGCGGCGTGCAGAGCGTGGAAGACGTCAGGTCTTTCCTCGATATCGGCGCCGACAAGGTGTCCATCAATTCGGCGGCAGTGCGGACGCCGGAGCTGATCCGGGAAGCGGCGGCACTTTACGGCGACCAGTGCGTGGTGGTCAGTGTCGACTACAAGAGCAATCAGGCGGGAGTACGCACGGTATGGATCGACTCGGGAAGCACCGATACCGGTCTGGACCCTCTGGAGCATGTTCGGCGCTGTGTGATGCAGGGCGCCGGAGAAATCCTGCTGACAAGCATCGACAGGGAAGGGACGCTGGAGGGATACGATCTGGAATATCTGGATGAAGTGGCCGCCAGTGTGCGGGTTCCTGTCATTGCGTCCGGAGGCGCCGGCAGGCTGGAGGATTTTTATCGGGCGCTCACAGAGACCCGTGTTTCAGCGGTTTCTGCGGCCAGTATCTTTCATTTTACCGACCAGAGTCCGATCAAGGCGCGTTTTTTTCTTTCGAACAGCGGTGTGAATGTGAGGGTGTGAAGCGATGATGGAAGGCGAACGGCTTCGGCTGCGAAAAATAGAGCTCTCTGATGTCAATGAGACATACCGGGGCTGGATGAACGATCCGGAAGTGATGCGCTACACGGAGAGCCGTTTCCAGGAGCATTCGCTGGAAGATATCCGGGCTTATGTGCAGTCGGTGCAGTCCGATGCGTCCAGTGTTTTTTTTGCAATCGTCGAAAAGGCAACCGACAAACACATCGGCAATATCAAAATTGGCCACATCAACCCGGTCCATCGCATGGCAGACGTCGGCATCATCATCGGCGACAAAAACTGCTGGGGAAAGGGCTATGCCGCGGAGGCACTGAAACTGGCTGCGCGGTATGCGGCGGAAACATTGCATCTGCACAAACTGTGGGCCGGGATTTACGCTGTAAATGTCGGATCCATCCATGCGTTCTGGCGGGCAGGTTTTGTGGAAGAAGGCCGGTTTGCGGAACACTGGTTCTACGAAGGCCATTATGTCGATGGAGTGCAGATGGGACTGTTATTGGAGGGAAGACAATGATTCTGGCAGTGATTCAGGCACGCATGGGTTCGTCCCGCCTGCCGGGCAAGGTATTGCTCGATTTGGCGGGACGCCCTGTTTTATGGCATGGAGTTGCGAGAGTCAGTCAGGCTGAATTGGTCGACAAAGTCATGGTGGCGACGACGGATGCGCCGGGAGATGAACCGATACGCCGGTTTTGCGCGGAAAAAGGGATTGCCTGCTTTGGCGGCAGTGAAACGGACGTTCTGGACCGTTATTGGCAGGCGGTGCAGTCTGCCGGAGCCGGGCCGGGGGACGGAATCGTGCGGATCACCGCCGATTGCCCTCTGATCGATCCGGAAGTAATCGACCGGGTTGTGAATGTGTTTATTCAGAGCGGGGCGGATTATGTTTCCAATGTGCAGCCGCCTACGTTTCCTGACGGCCTGGATGTGGAGGTTTTTAAGTTTTCGGCATTGCAGACAGCCTGGAAGGAAGCGCGGCTCTCTTCCGAACGGGAACATGTCACACCGTATATTCGCAATCATCCGGAAAAGTTTTCCCGGAAAAATGTGGTCCATGGACAAGATTTGTCGGCGCTTCGCTGGACTTTGGACGAGAGTGCGGACTATGCCCTGCTGCAAAAGCTCGTTGGTGCGCTGCAGGCGCAGAAACCGGATTTTCATCTGGAGGATGTGCTGCGGGTTTGGGCGGAGCATCCGGAATGGGCTGCACTGAATGCTTCCTTCGGACGGAATGAAGGCTACGAGAAATCCCTGCGGCAGGACAATGCGCCGCTTT
>CAZXCC010000405.1:0-2097 GCA_964638945.1 uncultured Veillonellaceae bacterium
TGATGTGGAGAAGCTGCAAAGTGCCGTTCGCAACACATTGGCCGATATGGCGGGCACTCAGGCTATTCACCTGGAAATCGCCTTGAATGAAGCGATCAATAATGTATTGATGCATGGATCGGGAGAGGGGCATTTTTCCATCAAGCGCATCGGACGCCGAATCATTCTGCGTGTAAAAGACGACCGGATGGGTTTTGACGTAAAGTCCGTCTTGCAAAAGTATAATGAACGACCGAATGAAGAAATTGCAGAGCAGCTGTTGTCCTGTGAAAACGGTCGCGGCGTACTCATCATGAAGCTGTTTAGCGATGTTGTTTACTATAATCGCAGCGGAAGTGAAGTGATGATGATCTGCCGGGACAAGTCATGACAGTACAAAGAGTGGGTATGTAACCCTGCTGTAACACCAAAATTGGAGGCACTTGGCCTATGCATGCCAAGTGTCTTTTTGCGTCTTTTCATGGAATGCATTGCGGTTGAACCTGCAAAATGTACAGGAGTTTGTGGAGGAAATAACGAAATAAACCATATATAGTTCGGGAGGTGCAGGGTGAGTTTTCAGCGGGAAAACGAACTGGAGAAAGAGAACAATGAGCTGCGGCGTGCGTTGGCGGCAGAGCGGAACGTTCTGGAGACGTTGATCGATACGATACCGCACAGGATATTTGTCAAAGACAGGCAATGCCGTTTTACGCTCAGCAATAAAGCCCATGTGAAAGCGTTGGGAGCACATACGCAGGAGGAAGTCATCGGTAAAACCGACCATGACTTTCGACCCGCTGACCTTTCGGATTTCTATTTGGAGGATGACCTGAATGTTATAGAAAATGACAGCGCCTTGATTGATTACGAGGAGCCAACAAGGTTGCTTTCGGGGGAGCTCGGAACACTGCTTATTAGCAAAGCTCCTTTGCACAACGAAAGCGGTGACGTGATCGGCCTTGTCGGCATTAGCTGCGACATTACCGACCGCAAAAATGCAGAGAACAAGCTGCGCCGCAGCACCGCAATACAAACAGTGTTGAGTGAAATCGCCGATGCGGCCATGTCATCCTCGCTGCAAGAATTGTATGGGAAAGTGCATCAATCAGTAAAAAGAGTTCTGCCGGCGAAAAATTTCTACATTTCCCTTAAGGATGCTGCGACAGGAGAAGTTCTGCGACCCTATTGCGTGGATGAGACAAACATTATCCCTCAAAGAAGAACTTCTGCCAAAGGATTGACGGATTACGTCATGCGTCAACGCCGGGTGGTATGCCTGACATCTCCTGAGATTGCGAAGCTTAGGGAAAGCGGCGAGATTTGGACGCGGAAGGTCGAATTCAGCAGATGGGCGGGAGCACCGCTGATTACGTCGGCAGGCAAAGTGTTCGGTATCATTGCTTTATTTTCTGTGGATGCAAAAGAACAGCTCTTCCAGCCGGAAGATGCTGAAATTCTCTCCATCATCGCCGTACAGGTGTCGATGGCAATTGAACGCAAACAGGCGGAGGAATCTCTGCGCGAGAGCGAGCTCAGATTTGCCAATGCCTTTAATTATGCCGCTATCGGCATGGTCATGTTTTTACCGTCCGGTCGTTGTATCAAGGTAAATCGGTCATTGTGCCGTTTGCTCGGATATGATCCGGAAGAACTGTTGACCATGAATATGGTAGATTTGACGCATGCGGAGGATTTGCCTGTTATGTCAGAGCAACTGCACCGTTTGTTGTCCGGGGAAATCAGTTCTTATCAGATTGAGAAACGATATTATAAAAAATCCGGAAAAGTTGTCTGGGCGAGGGTAAGCGCTTCGCTAGTCTGTAATGATAGTGGAGAGCCACTCTATATCATTGCACAAGTGGAGGATATATCGGACCGCAAGCAGATGGAACAGGAGTTGCGAATGCATGCTGATACGCTGGAGAAGACAGTGGAGCAGCGCACGCAGGAGCTTTTCGCCGCCAACCAGGAACTGACGGCTTTGAATCAGCAAATGGTCGCCATGAATGAATCGCTCGTCGATGCGAACCGTGCTTTGGCGGAGGAAATCGGTTTCAGGCAGCAAAAAGAGCAGGAGGTTCTGCTCAGGGAAAAACAGTATCAGGCTACTACGGG
>CAZXCC010000406.1:0-2085 GCA_964638945.1 uncultured Veillonellaceae bacterium
AATCGGTCCTTTCCGAACAGTCTATCATGATTTAGCGGCGCATCCGCGGATCAAGGGCATCCCGCAAGCCGTCGCCGAGAAAATTGAATCCGAGCATGGTAAGGCTTATGGCAACAGCAGGGAATAATAACTGGAATGGATAGGAACGCAGCGTAACAACGCCTTCGGAAGCCAATACGCCCCAACTGGCCATGGGGGCCGATACTCCAAGGCCGATAAAGCTGAGGAATGCTTCGATGAAAATCGCTTCCGGGATGGAGAGGGTCAGTGTGATGATAATGGGTCCCAGGCTATTTGGCAGCAAGTGCCCGAAAATGAGACGGGTGTGGTTGGCGCCCAGGACACGGGCTGCCGTGACGTATTCCAGTTCCTTCAGGCTAAGGACCTGGGCACGGACGATGCGGGCCATGCGCAGCCAATATACGAGTCCGAGAGCGATAAATACATTGAGTAGGCCTGGTTTCAGCACTACCATCAGAAGAATGACGTACAAAAGCAGCGGAATGCCGTATAGAATATCGACGATCCGCATTAGGACACTATCGACGCGACCTCCGAAATAGCCGGAAATCCCTCCGTACAGTACGCCTACTCCCAAATTGATCAAGCTGGCGACGATGCCTATGGACAAGGAAATCCTGGCGCCATAGCATACACGCGTGGCCAGGTCGCGGCCGAGGTTGTCAGTGCCGAACCAGTGGGCAGGCGACGGATTTTGATTCGCATCGGCCAAAGATTGATCTGAGTAGGAATAGGGGGACAACATGGGGCCGAAAACAGCAAGAAGGCTGACAATAATAATGATGCATAATCCAGCCATGGATGCTTTGTTCTTTTTCAGCCGCAGCCAGGCATCCTGACGAAAACTGATATGTGGTCGATGGATGAGATTTACGTTATTTTTGTTGCATTGCAGCGGAGAAAAATCCATCAATGCTTGTCCTCCCCATCCAGTTTGATTCGCGGATCAAGCCAGACATAGGCGAGATCTACGAGAAAGTTCATGATTACCAGCAGAGCGCTGTAAAACACGGTAATTCCGAGAATTACCGTGTAATCCCGGTTATATATGCTTGTAACAAAGTGGCGGCCCAGGCCAGGTATGGCAAAGATGGACTCGATGACGAAACTCCCTGTAAAGATTGCGGCGATCATGGGGCCCAAATAGGTGACGACGGGCAACATGGCATTCTTTAAGGCATGCCGCCACATAATGTTGAACGGGGCAAGACCTTTTGCCCGGGCTGTTCGGATATAGTCCTGTGACAGAACCTCCAGCATGCTGGAGCGGGTAAGGCGGGCGACAAAGGCAATAGGCAATCCTGCAAGTGCCAGGGAGGGCAGAATGGTAAATTCCGGGCCTGCCCACATGGCGGCAGGCAATAATTCCAGCCAAAGCGCGAAAACATATATCAGAAGGGTGGCAAGGATAAAACTGGGGACTGAGATTCCCACAGTAGCGAACAACATGACCAGATGATCCGGCCAGCGGTTTTGGTAAAGCGCACCAAGCATACCTGCGGGGATGCCGATTAAAACCGACAAAGCCACAGCGACAGCGCCCAGCTCAGCGGATACGGGGAAGCTTTCCGCGATGATTTCATTGACAGTGCGGGATTCGTACTTGAAAGAGGGTCCCAAATCTCCCTGCAGCAAATTGACGAGATAGTCCCAATATTGTTTTGGGAGAGGATCATTCAAATGATAACGTGCTTCGATATTTTTGAGAACAGCTTCCGGCAGGGCCTTTTCCGCAGTGAAAGGGCCGCCGGGTATGGCATGCATCAACAAAAACGTGACAGTCACGATGACCCATAGAACAAGCAACGTCGAAATGCATCGTCCCAATAATAATTTAAACAATGAATATCACTCCAAATAGGCCTCCTTGAAATAGACGTGACCGAGCAAAGAATGATAATATCCTTTGACGTTCGGCTTGACAATGCTTACCCTGGTATAAAAGTAGACGGGTGCGATGACGGCTTCGTCCATCAGGATTTTTTCTGCCTCGTGCATCGCTTTCATCCGGATATCCTGATTGCCGGTGGACTTTGCCAAACGGACAAGAGTATCATAACGGGG
>CAZXCC010000407.1:0-2084 GCA_964638945.1 uncultured Veillonellaceae bacterium
GCGTTACCCTGCGGCAGAAATCGAGTTTGAAGATGTATGGTTCGCGTATGAAACAGATGTCTGGGTGTTGTCCGGAGTATCTTTCCATGTTCCGGCAGGCAGTTTCTTTGGAATTGTCGGATTGTCCGGATCTGGGAAATCGACTTTGCTGAATTTGCTGCTCAGGTTTTATGAACCGCAACGGGGTCGCATTTTGATTGACGGTGTAGATATAAGGGAATTGCCGCAGCAAGTGCTGCGGCATCGAGTGGCTATCGTGTTCCAGGATGTTCATATATTCAAGGGAAGCGTCGCAGAAAATATTTCTTTGTACGATCCTAAGATTTCACTGGATACAATCAAATCTGCGGCTCAGGCTGCCCACCTGGACCGTTTTATCGCAAAATTACCACAGGGATATGATACGCAGGCGGGTTATCTCGGCTCCACGCTGTCAGCAGGGCAACGGCAATTGCTTTCTTTTGCCAGAGCGCTTGCCACAGAAGCAGATATTCTGATATTGGACGAGGCGACTTCCAGTATCGACAGCCAAACGGAAAGCCAGGTGCAAAACGCCGTAAGCAGCGCGGCTGCAGATAGAACCCTGTTGGTGGTTGCACATCGTTTGTCGACAATCGTGGGAGCGGATTGCATTTTATTCATGCACAGGGGAAAAATATCTGAACGCGGGACTCATGAACAATTGATGGAGTTGAATGGCGATTATGCCAGACTATATAATAGCCAGTAGGAAGTCAAGAAGGATTCTATATTTGCACCAGTTCGGCAAGAGGACTGATATTGGAACATGAAAAACAGGGAGGCTGATACTTTTGAAAAAGATTCTATTCATATCCTTGTTGCTGGTGTTGTCATTTGTTCCTTCAACGTATGCGGCTCAGGAGATAGAATATGAACGGGTGAATGTTCCGCTTGTGTTAATGGGAGAAACGCTCCATCTGGATGCCATGCTGTATAAGCCGCCAGGAGAAGGACCTTTTCCTGCTCTGGTTATTACACATGGAACAGCTCGCAAAGTGGCGGACAGGGAAAAAGTTACGGCAGATACATACTTCGTAAAGAATTCGAAAATATTCGCCCAAATGGACTTGGCTGTTCTATTTGTGGTGCGGCGCGGTTTTGGGGTTTCTGAAGGGACATACAGTGAATACAATCGTGGCCCGAACGACACTCGAAACTATGTGAAAGACGGGCTGGAAGCTGCAAAAGATATAGGCGCGGCGGTCAAGTACATGCAGGAGCAATCGTTTGTTGATAAAAACAGAATTGTATTGCTTGGACAATCCACTGGTGGTCATAGTGTTTTAGCGACCGGGTCTCTGAATCTGCCGGGGGTTGTGGGGGTTGTCAATTTTGCTGGAGGCAGAGGATCGACTGGACCTGATGAGGTAGTAGATGAAGACAATTTGGTGGCCTCTTTCGGAACATACGGCAAGACATTCCGGGTGCCTACGCTTTGGCTGTATTCAGAAAACGACCTTTATTTTGGCCAGGAGCTGGCAAAAAAATTTTTGAAAGCTTTCCAGGCTGGTGGAGCAAAGGTGGAATTTATCACACTGCCGGCCTTCGGGGACGATGGCCATTCATCTTTTGTGAGAGCGCAAGACAACTGGTACGATGCAGTCCTTGAATTTTTTCAAAAAATAGGGGTTGTATCCCCATTGAAGGGTTCTTTGGGAAGAGCTGCATGAATTATGACGGAGTCGGTCGGAATTTGATGTCCGACCGACTTTGGTGAAACCCATTGGCAGGAAGAATGCGGGTACATCTTGAAATATCAAGGAAGACAAAACGGCGTATCATCCAACATCAAATTTGAGGGGGATGAATGATGTCCAGTATCACCAAAAACAAAGGAAAAAGGTTTCATAACAAAGCAGAGGTCAATAAATTGAACAGGACAGCACTGCTGATAGGTGGAATTGCAGCAGGTGGAATTCTTTTATTAATGGTGGTATCTTTTCTGACATAAAAGTAATGATGGAGCAGGAGAACTGAGGGAGGAGTCAACGATGGACAGAGATTGGGTATTGCGTACGCTTGATACAATATCGGGATTTAGTGTGGGGGAAAATGGGATAACC
>CAZXCC010000408.1:0-2074 GCA_964638945.1 uncultured Veillonellaceae bacterium
GTATTTGAAATCGTCCCCTCTGTGGTGACGGAACCACCAAATACATTGAGCCGGATAGAGCGAAGATCCCAGACATCTCCCGCAAAACGAAAGTCTCCGGTCCCATCGGCAAAAGGCACACCGTCGATTTGTCCGGAAGGGATTTGGAACGAACCAATAATGGCCGGATCTTTGGCAGTCCCTGAAACCACTGACTGAAACGCCAACTTCCCTGCAAGGGTCACCTCCAGTTTGACTGCAGCCAAATCAATCGCATGGGAACTCACGCGCAGATCCAGTCCGGGGTCATTTCCCGACAACAGAATCTTTCCGTCTACAGTCAACCGCTGCATTGACATTGAACCATCCAGCAAGCCCAGCTGAAAGTCCTTCAGTGTCAGGACATCCTCTGCGAAATGAAAGTCGCCTTCCGTATCAACCACGGCCAGACTACCGAACTTTCCGTCAGGAAATTGAACTGAACCGGCAATGGCGTGTTTTTTCAGAGTCCCGGCGATCACCGCCTGAAACGCCAGTTGCCCGCTTATCGGAACACCCGGCTTGATAGCGGCAATCTCGATTCCGTCCGAACGCAGGTGCAAATCCAGCTCCGGTTCCGTCCCGCCAAACAAAATCTTGCCGCCTGCCGTCATTTTCTGACCGGAAGTGCTGAAATTCAAATCGGTGAACTCCAGACTTTGCCCGATTTTCCGCATACTTCCCGCAATTTTCTCAAAAATGGTGCCGCTGATTGTCGCCGTCGGCATTGAAAATTTTCCTTGCACCTCTGCACCGGCGGCATCTTTGCCTGTCGCCCGGACCTGCAAATCCATGCTTCCCAATATCTCACCGCCAGAAAGAGCCTCTGCCGCCAGGTTCTTTCCCATAATATCCATTTTAAACAAGGCATTTTTCAGGTCCCATGCTCCAGACAACGAGAGCCTGCCACCGAGGCTCTCCAAGTTGACCGTCTTAAAAGTCAGTATGTTTTTTGCAAAATCGAATGTTCCGGTTGCATCCGTGAAAGAAGTGGAAGAAACTGCTCCAGCCGGTATCGAAAAATTGCCGCTGACCTCAAGCTCTTCCGGAGAACCCTTCCCATGGACCTGAAAAGAAATCGTGCCAACAACCGGAGATTTTGGTAACAACGCCTTCAAATCGAGGGATTCTGCTTTGACTGTGAAATCAAAACGGGGCTTTGATGCCGTGAAATCAATTGTGCCGTTCGCCGCAAGCTTTTGTCCGTCGTAAAGCAACCCTGCATCCTGAATCTCCAAAATATTGTCGGCAAACCGGATTCTTCCTTGCATGTCCGTAATCTTTACACCGGCAATTTCTGCGTCCAGCCCGGAAAGAAACGCATCGGCCTCAATTTTCACAGGGCCCTTGTCCCGGTGCAACACAGCTTTCAAGTCATACAAATACCCAGATTGAAAAGCGAACTTATCAACGGAAGGAATAACCATCATCATTTGACGGCTCTCCAATCGATCCGCATGCAAATTCATCTTCATGGCGCCTGACGCGTTCCAGTATCCTTCGGCAGTGATATTGGACTCCCCCAGCCGTCCCGCCAGAAGCGCCCTGACATCCGGGTATGAAGTAAAATCCAAGGCTCCTTCCACTTGTTCCAGACGCGTCAAGCCTTTCTGTCCGGATACGGATACAGAACCGCCTCTCACTTTCACTTCTCCCCGAAAATGTTGGGAGTCGTCGGAAATCGGTTTGAACAACCCTTCTATGTTCCATTTTCCCGTGGCGTCCTGGCTCAAGTCTATGCGCGCACCCTCGAGCGTGACATGCTTGATTCTTTCCACTGCAAAGTTGCCGCGCAACAGGTCGGCAATACCAAAATCAATCGTCACCCTGTCACAGGAAACAATCACGTTCTCTTGCATGTCATACACGACCAGCTTGTGCGCCGTGGTTGTTCCCAACAGCGAAAAGTCAAGACGTTCGGCTGCCAAACGGCCATTCAGCACCTGCCCGGACCGGACCAAAATTACATCTTTGATCGCATCAAGCACCTGGGGTCCCTTTGTTTGCCAGAAAGCAACGAGAGAAATCACGAGGCAAAAGAGAACGACTGCGATCG
>CAZXCC010000409.1:0-2064 GCA_964638945.1 uncultured Veillonellaceae bacterium
GCCGCCCATCATGGTACTTGCGATCTGCATTGCAGTAGATTCGGAGAGATTGTAAGCAACACTGCCCCGCAAATCTTTGGTCATGCCGATGATAACTGTGACTCCAAGACTTTCAACGGAATTGGTACCCATACTGACTTTGCCGCGTTGGATATCGGCAAAGCCCAACTGGGGCAAAATTTCGCGAAACGCATCAATAATTGGATTTATATAGCGGGCATCCATAATCAGACCTCCGTCATTTCCATACTCATCAGAAATGAACCGATGGGGGTATCTGCGGTTACTGAGAGTATCTGATGTTTCGGCAGGTTGGAAATGATCAGCCGTTTTCCTTCCAACAGACTGGCAGGAGTGATTCGAAGGTCAAGTCCTTTGGCAATCCGATTGGCACGAGAAATGCCGCGACCGCAAACTACATTGGCTAGCTCTGCAACTCCGGCAAGCGCTTCTTCGGGAGATGCGGGATGCCCGAGCATCGCATGCGCGAAATTTGCGGCAGTTTCATGTGAAGTGTCCATAATAACCCGGCCCGAGCGAGTCCCTGTAATGCCGACAATGGCACATATGCCACGCGAATCAAGAGACTCCGGTGGATTTTCAGATACATTGAATTTACAGGTTTCCGGGGCGAGTGAATTGTTCAGAAACTCTTCAAAGGAAAGTTTAAGCTGCTCCTGATATAATGACCACCATTCTGCTGCACAACGGCTGACCGCCATTCGCAGCATGCTGCAGAGATCTTCGCTACTTGCGGGTTTTTGGAGGAACCAGCGGATGCCGAGCAGACGGGCGCGAGACATCAAAGCGTCATCTTTCATGGAACTCAGTATGACAATCCGGGCATTTGCATCTCGCAGAAGGATTTGCCGGCTGCATTCAAGACCATCCATGTCAGGCATGGTAATATCCATGATTACAACATCCGGTTTTAAGACAAAGTATTTTCCGATGCCTTCCTGTCCGTTGGCAGCCAAGCCGCAAATTTCAAAATGATTTTCAGGCAGGAGATTTTTAATGACTGCCTGACTGAAGGGCGAGTCGTCCACAACGAGCACCCGGATTTTCCGCATGGGCTCACCTCTTTTTCAAAATTAATGAATGACGAAAATTATTATAACACAGTTCCGTTATAAAATTGTTCTCTGTTCTGATTGTTTTTTCCTGCAATTTGCATTTCGTGTGTCATTTTCTCCAGAGATATCTGCCATTTGGAAGGGGATAATTACGGGATGTCGAATTTTCTTAATAAATGTAAGTATGCGCGAAGAATGGTTAGAATTGGAGATACTTCATGGACGAAACCGAGAAGTTCCGGCAGAAAAATCCCCCTCAAACAGATATGACAGGACTGCGCTTTGAAGATCTTTTCGATCTTCAGGAAATTCAGCATATACAGGATGCTTTTGCCGAAGCAACAGGGGTTTCGGCTTTGATTACTGACATGAAGGGTTTGCCTATTACACAACCCAGTCAGTTTAGCAGGCTTTGTTCTCTTATCCGCAGTTGCCCCAAGGGGAGAGAGCGCTGTATGCATTCTGATACCATGATTGGAACATATCATCCCTCTGGCCCCGTTTTTGGGAATTGTCTGAGCGGTGGGCTGCTGGATGGCGGTACAAGTATTTCCGTCGGGGAGCGTACGATCGCAAAATGGCTAATCGGACAAGTTGTTGAACCTGATTATGATGAAAAACGTTTTTGTCTGTTTGCAAGAGAAATTGGTCTTGATGAAACAGAAGCATTGCAGGCGCTGGCAGAAGTGCCGCGTATGTCACTGACGCATTTTGAAAAGATTTGCGGGGCATTGCATCTTATTGGCACACAGCTTTCAAAATTGGCACTGAAAACTTGGCAACAGCGACAGTATATCGAAGAAATTGAAGCATCAAATGCAGCGTTGCGGGAAAGTGAAGAGCGATACCGTGCACTTATGCAGCAGTCATCAGAGGCGATTGTGTTAATCGATCCGGATACCCGACGGATTCTTGAGGTAAATAGTCATTTTCGTGAGATGCTCGGTTATTCACCGCAGGAAATGGAAAATAAATATGCATATGATAT
>CAZXCC010000410.1:0-2060 GCA_964638945.1 uncultured Veillonellaceae bacterium
GCGGCCTCTACCACCCCAAGGTAGCGCTCTAGCCAAACTGAGCTACGCCCCGACTGACAAACTATATTCTAACGATTTTCTTGCGGCAAGTCAAGTAAAACGGCGATTCACTTATTTTCAACAATATTTTCCGCCGATCCTCAGAAAATTGCTGTGAACATGATGGATATGATGGTAAAATATTACTGTGAATTGATTGGTACGCTGAAAGAGGCCATTAGCGGAGTTGCGATTTCATCGTAAAAAAGCATAGCAAAGGAATGATGTCGGTTTGGGCAAAGCAGACATGATTGAATGGAAACCCATAATTTTGCCAAATGATGGCATCAATGAGGTTCTTTCTTTTATACGTTCCGCAACTACAACGATCGATTGCAAGCATTTTAAATTAACAGACCCCGCGGTCATAGAGGAATTGATGAATGCGCAAAAACGCGGCATTGCCGTTCGTGTGATGCTGAATCCGAAAAGGTCCGATGGTTCCCGTGTCAACGATCAAACCTTTTTTATATTCAAAGAGGCCGGAGTGGAAGTGCAATGGACTCATCCGAAGTTTATCGTATCGCATGAAAAAACGATCACTGTTGATAAAAGTAGAGTATTAATCGCAACGTTCAATATCTGTAATTCCTGTCTTACCAAGGTTCGCGACTATGCTCTTGTAACCAACGATCCTGATATTGTTGCAGAGGTTCGGAAATGCTATGAAGCGGACTGGAAGCAGGAGGATTTTCTGCCGAACCCCAATTCCTCGTTACTCTGGAGCAATGTCAATTCGCGTGAAAAAACGTTGAACTTCCTAGACATGGCAAAGAAAACTCTTGATATTCATCACCCGAAATTGGTTGATGCTCCTGTTCTTGACCGCTTGCTTGCAGCAAACGCAAGGGGTGTCCGTGTGCGGTTCATTTGCGGCGGTGGAAGCGGACTCAGTCAGTGGGATTTTCTCGATTGCTTTTCGTCATGGCGCATTCTCCAACGGAGCGGAATTAAGCTGCGACTCCAAAAGAAACCGAAGCTGCATGCAAAATTGATTGTTGCAGATGAAAAACGTCTTTTGCTCAGCAGTTTCAATTTGGACCGCAGCGCCTTTGACCTGAGGCGCGAAATAGGCATCATTACCGAACATCCTCAGGCAGTGGACCGTCTGCATAGGCAATTTCATACGGACTGGAACAAAGCGCGGCCGTTTAAAGTCCCGGACCCTCTGTCGGCATTTGCCATGAGCACTGCGGAAAAAGACAAACTTCCGGAGTTGCAGCATGAATGAGCAACCCTCCCTTCGATTGATCGCAATGAGTTATCTTAAAATATCTTTGTCCAGTTTTGGCGGCGGTTTGTCAGTGTGGACGCAGCAAGTCGTTGTGGAAGAACTGCATTGGATGGATGACAGGGAATTTTTGAGCACGCTGGCTCTTTGCAGGATATTGCCGGGACCCAACATGGTCAATTTTGCAGTCTACCTGGGGTCGCGCCTGAGAGGTTTCCCGGGAGCGGCAGCAGCGATTTGCGGATTGCTTATTGTTCCGTTCTTGCTGGTTGTGTCGCTGGGCATCCTATATTTTTCATATGGGCAGACTCTGCATTTACATCCCATTCTCGCCGGAGTGGCTGCTGCAGCAGCAGGCATGACGATCGGGTTGGGGGTCAAAATGCTGTTGCGTCAGACATTTGGATTTTGGGCTATCACTGTCATGACAGTTGCTTTTCTGCTTATTGGTGTTTTTCGGGTGCCTCTGCTGTTTTCCCTTGCGTTGCTGGTTCCTATCAGTGTCTTTGCGGTAAAGGGGAAAAACGATGAGTAGTGCGGATTTATATGATCTTCTTTCTTTTTTTGGAACGCTTTCTTTATTGTCCATAGGCGGCGGCAATACAGTAATTCCTGATATTCATCGACATGTCGTTCTGGTTAAGAACTGGTTGAGTGATGCCGACTTTATTGCAATTTACGCCATTGCCCAATCCGCACCCGGACCGAGTTCTCTTTTGGTTGCACTGATTGGGTGGAAGGTGGGCGCGTGGCCCGGCGCCGCAGTTGCTACGCTTGCGATGTACACTCC
>CAZXCC010000411.1:0-2053 GCA_964638945.1 uncultured Veillonellaceae bacterium
GATTCCGGCACAGTCGCGATGTGAGCCGAACTGCTGTCCGGCTGGCGGAACGCTGGGGTGCTGATATTGAAGAGGCTAGAATTGCCGGCATATTACATGATTGTGCCAGAGCTCTAAAAGGGGAAGCGCTACTGTCTGCCATAAGGGAGGAAGGGCTTCAGCCGAGTGAACTGGAATTGGTGCAGCCCGCGTTGTTGCATGCGCAACTCGGAGCCATTTGGGCGAAAAAGCGTTTTGGCGTTGATGATCCTGTGATTTTGCAGGCAATTCGTCGCCACACTGTTGGTGCGGCAGACATGACACTTTTGGATAAAATCGTGTACTTGGCAGATTATATCGAACCAGGGCGGAATTTTCCCGGTGTGGAAAAAATTCGCGAAATGGCTGTGGCTGGACTGGATGAGGCACTGCTGGAGGCTTACAATCGAACTATTGTTTATGTTGTTGCCGGTGAAGGATTGCTTCATCCGGATACTGTAGCAGGGCGAAACTCGTTATTGATGGAGATGAAAGCAAAACGTAATGGCAAGTGAGACAACAAAAGGGCAGGCGAAGATGGAAGGGAAAAAGAGGTTTCGCTGGGCCCATTTTTTCTTCAGATTGTTTTTGGTGCTTTTTGTGGTTGCTTCTTTTGCCGGCGCTGCCTATATCGGACGTAATATGGCCTTGTATGGAAATGTTTGGGGCCCGGGACAATCGGGTAACCGAATTAATATTTTGCTTGTCGGGATTGACGACGGCGAGACTGATAATCCGAAAAACAGCCCGCACCGTTCTGATTCCATGCTTTTGGCTGGTGTGCATAAAGGGACAGGGTCTGTCAGTCTTCTTTCTATTCCGCGCGACACAAGGGTGGCTATTCCTGGGCACAGCTCCGCTGACAAATTTGGTCATTCTTTTGCATATGGCGGAGTTGAACTGACAAAAGCGACGATTGAGGATTTTCTCAAAATACCGGTTCATTATTATGTGGTGGCTGACTGGCAAGGCTTCATCCGTGTTGTGGATGCCTTGGGCGGAGTCGACCTGATTGTGGATGCGGATATGAACTATGAAGATCCGTATGCAAATCTGAAAATCCACTTAAAAAAAGGGTATCAGCATCTAAATGGACAACAAGCCGGTGAATATGTTCGGTTTCGCCATGATGAAATGGGTGACATAGGGCGGGTGGTGCGGCAGCAAAAGTTTCTCAAAGCCTTGGCTGCCCAGGCGATACGACCGGGAAATCTCATCCGTCTGCCACAAATCATGGGGATACTGGGGCAGAGCGTACAGACCAATATGACGCCATGGTCATTCAAGGATATATTTGTGGCGTTGCCGGCTTTAAAAAATAATCAGATTCAATCGGATATGATACCGGGGAACTTTGCCAATATCGGTGGATTAAGCTATTGGGCGCCGGATATGGAAGAAACTCAAAAAGTGGTGGAACGGCTATTTATTGCTGCTCCGTCGCCAAATGCCGGTCCGGCCGGAAAAAAGTAAGCAGGAAACCGTACAACTGTCGCGAAATATATATGAGGTAATAGAAGTTCGCTATGAAATTCGAAAACAACTAGGAGGCCGAGGATGACCGAAAATACCATGAGTTCAGCAGATCTTGCTCAAATTGCGGCAGCTGCCGCCAGCGAAAAGAAAGCCCAAAATATAATCATAATGGACATGAGGCAGACATTGCCTGTAACGGATTATTTTGTAATTGCCAGCGGTACATCGACTACTCAGGTTCAGGCAATTGCTGATGCAGTGGAAGAGAAACTGGAAGAAGCGGGAATCCGAATCCTGCATAAGGAAGGTTACCGGGAAGCACAATGGATATTGCTTGACTATGGGTACTTCGTGGCACATATCTTTGTCAATGAAGAGCGCCAGTTCTATAATCTGGAACGATTATGGGCCGACGCACCTTCCCGTGTCTTTGCGGACTAAAATAGGACAAAAAGTATTGACAGTGTTGCTTATCCTGCTATATAATAACATTCGTCGGTAACATGGGGGTATAGCTCAGCTGGGAGAGCGCTTGAATGGCATTCAAGAGGTCGCCGGT
>CAZXCC010000412.1:0-2050 GCA_964638945.1 uncultured Veillonellaceae bacterium
TACGTGTGGTTTTGTCCTCTCAAACTTCTTCTTAGCCATTTTTTCCGTCCTCCTTCATAAAATCGATCACTTTAGAATAATTAACCCTTCATCTTGCTTACAATCGCTTCAGAGATGCTACGCGGCACATCTTCATAATGGTCAAATTCCATTGAATAGTTGCCACGTCCCTGTGTTTTGGACCGCAGGTCGGTTGCGTAACCGAACATTTCCGCCAGTGGCACGAAAGCCCTGATCGACTGAGCGTTGGCCCTGGCTTCCATTCCCTCAATCCGGCCGCGCCGGGAGTTGATGTCGCCGATTACATCGCCCATATAATCTTCCGGAACAATCACTTCCACCTTCATGTATGGCTCAAGCAATACCGGGTCCGCTTTGGCGACCCCTGCTTTAAAAGCCATAGATCCGGCAATTTTGAAAGCCATTTCCGAAGAGTCGACATCGTGGAACGAACCGTCATACACCGTGACCTTGAGGTCCACCATCGGATATCCCGCGATGGAGCCGCTGTCCATGGCTTCTTTGGCGCCCGCTTCAATCGGATTGATATATTCACGGGGAATCGCTCCGCCGACAACTTTGTTTTCGAAGACAAAGCCTTGTCCCGGTTCCTGCGGCGAGATTTCCAGCCAGCAGTGACCGTATTGACCGCGACCGCCGGACTGGCGGATGAACTTCCCTTCGGACTTGACGGTCTTCCGGATCGTTTCGCGATAAGCAACCTGAGGACGGCCCACAGTGCAATCCACACGGAACTCCCTCAGCAGTCTGTCAACGATGATCTCCAGATGAAGTTCGCCCATTCCTTCAATGATGGTCTGACCTGTTTCCTGGTCGGTATGCATCCGGAATGTCGGATCTTCTTCTGCCAGGCGCTGTAGGGCAACGCCCATTTTTTCCTGGTCAGCCTTGGTTTTGGGTTCAATCGCGATGGAAATAACCGGTTCCGGAAATACCATCGATTCCAAAATGACCGTGTCTTTGTCCGTACAGAGGGTGTCGCCCGTGACCGTGTCCTTGAATCCGACAGCTGCGGCAATATCCCCTGTGTAGACAATATCTATGTCTTCCCGGTGGTTCGCATGCATTTGCAGGATACGTCCGATGCGCTCTTTCTTCCCTTTTGTCGAATTGTATACGTACGATCCGCTGGTCATTGTCCCCGAATATACACGGAAAAATGTCAGCTTGCCGACATACGGGTCCGCCATGATCTTGAATGCCAGCGCGGAAAACGGAGCCGAATCATCCGCATTGCGATATTCTTCAACGTGGGTATCCGGATTAATCCCTTTAATCGGAGGAATATCCGTAGGAGCCGGCAAGTAGTCAACAACTGCATCCAACAATGGCTGCACACCTTTGTTTCGATAAGACGATCCGCAAAACACCGGAGTCATCTTACATGCAATCGTCGCATTGCGAATTCCTGCCATGATTTCTTCCTTGGTCAGTTCTTCGCCTTCCAGGTATTTCATCATCAGTTCGTCATCGCCTTCAGCCACTGCATCCAGCAAATTCTGACGGAATATTTCTGCCTGGTCTTTCAAGTCATCCGGTATTTCAGCAGTTTCGCTGACTTTTCCCAAATCATCTTCGTACACGATCGCCTTCATCTCGATTAAGTCGATCATGCCTCGGTATGTATCCTCAAAACCGATCGGCAGCTGAATTGGTACCGCATTCGCACCAAGACGGGCTTTCATCATATCAACAACACGATAAAAATCTGCGCCCATGATATCCATCTTGTTTACATAAGCGATCCGAGGCACCTGATATTTATCGGCCTGTCGCCACACTGTTTCTGATTGCGGCTCGACGCCACCCTTTGCACAAAATACCGCTACCGCACCATCAAGCACGCGCAACGATCTTTCTACTTCAACCGTAAAGTCCACGTGTCCAGGTGTGTCAATTATGTTTATACGATGCCCATTCCATTGGCAGGTGGTTGCAGCCGAAGTAATGGTAATACCGCGCTCCTGCTCCTGCACCATCCAATCCATCGTCGCCGCGCCGTCATGCACTTCACCCATCTTATGCACGC
>CAZXCC010000413.1:0-2046 GCA_964638945.1 uncultured Veillonellaceae bacterium
GCATCATAATCGGAAGCCATTTATTAGAGACGGATGACTATTTAAAAGCAAATCTGCCGATTGTATCAATAGATATGGATTTCGGACCGGAAATTATAAATATCTCATCTAATCATGAAAAAGGAGGAGAAATCGCCGCAGAGACGCTTATAGAAAATGGGTGTAAGAATGTAGTACAAATAATGGGAAATAGGAAAGTAAAAACTACTTCTCATCGACGGCATGAAGTCTTTCAGCATGTAATGGAAGAGAACAACTGCAACTGCATTACTTTGGAATTGGAAAGCCGGGAGTTTTCAACAGATGCATACCGGAATATTGCCAATCGACTTTTTTGCAGTGAGGTCAAGATTGATGGGGTGTTTGCTGTCGATACAATCGCCGCAAGAGTTATTCAAGCAGCACATGAGAGAGGAATCAATATACCGGGAGAATTAAAGATCATCGGCTATGACGGAACGGATATTGCAGATTTAACCTATCCAAAGCTTACTACCATCCAGCAGTCATATCGGGACATTTCAAACTCAATCGTTGAAACCCTATGTGCGATTATTGATGGCGAATCACCAAACGCTCGAAATGTCTATCATGATGTCACTTTAATCAAGGGCGGGACAACGCTGTAAAAAAAGTATATCAACCGCTTGACAGAACAAGTTGAATGCGATACATTTATGTTAACCGCTTGACACATCTTTGAAAATGTCTACTCAATATGTTAACCGCTTGACATGTCGCAAAATGCGTCTCGAGGCAAAAACAATTTAAGGGGGAAGGAAAATGTTAAAAAAGATTGGAGTCTCTATTCTCTGCATCACTCTGATACTTGCTTTTGTTGGTTGTTCGAGCCCAGCGCCAACGAGTACAACCGAGAAACCGGAAGCCACAGAAGCAGTAACAAGCACGGAAACAACAGATTCTGCACAACAGGAACCGGTCGTGATTAGTCTGGGCATGCATGTTGCGGATACACAAGCACAGGAACCTGCGACATGGGCGATCATCAAAGCATTTGAAGCAGCTAACCCCAACATCAAAGTAAATATTATTGGCGCAGAAACAGACGAGCATGTAAAGAACATGAAATTGCTCAGCCAGACGGGAGAACTTCCGGATATCTTCTGGATGCTCCCAGCGCCGGCAAAAGAAATGCAGGAAGCCGGATACCTTCTTGATTTAACTGAGTTTCTGGATAGTAATCCGGTAGTATCCGATTATCTTCCGCAAAGCATGAAGGACGCCGCAAATGCGGATGGTTTCCAATATGGGTTGCCATATCAACCTCTTGTAACCGGATTTTGGTACAACAAGGCGCTATTTCAGGAGTATGGAGTAGCGGAACCAGTTCCGGGGACTACTTTTGACGAACTGATGAGTATGGTTGCGGTTTTCAAATCCCACAACGTGGCTACGATTGCTCAAGGTGCGAAGAGCCCATTCAGTGTTTGGGCGTGGCTTACCGCCTATTGTCGGTATGGATATTATGACAGAATCGACAATATTTTAGCCGGAAGTGATAAGTTCAACAACACTGATTTTGCAGCATTTTATGGAAAGATCGCAGAATTGAGTAAAGCAGGCGCATTTCCGACAAATATCGCAACGATTGATTATTTCCAGGCAAAGGATATGTTCTTGCAAGGTCAGTCCGCAATGTTTGATTCCGGTCACTGGGATGCGCAGGCAATCAGTGAAGCGCTTGGCGAAAATGCCGGTTTCTGGTGGGGCCCAACATTCACGGATGGCGTTGGCGACCAGAAGGTTCTGATGAAAGTATCGGCTGCACCTTTTGTTGTCAGCGCGAAAGTTGCCGATGATCCGGCGAAGACGGACGCCGTTTACAAATTCCTGGCGTTCTACTACGGCGAAGAAGCAGCGAAAATCACTGTAGAAAACTTTGGCATTCCGGTCATTAACTTTCTGCCGGATGTGGACACCAGTAGCAATCCTGCCTATACTGCGCTATTGCAGGCGCTGGCGTTGAATGACTGGAAGAGCCCGTATGCTCAGCCGGATCTGATTGTGAGCGAGGCCGTGCAAAAC
>CAZXCC010000414.1:0-2034 GCA_964638945.1 uncultured Veillonellaceae bacterium
ACCTCTATAAAAATAAACTGGTAACCGCTTCAGAAGCGGTGAAGGCCGTAAAGTCCGGTGACCGGGTGGTAATCGGCCATGCCTGCGGAGAACCGCCTACCCTTGTTTCCGCTTTGGTCGACCGTGCACCGGAGCTGAAGAATGTCGAAATCGTCCACATGGTTGCGATGGGGCCTGCAAAATACGCCCAGCCCGGCATGGAAGAGAGCTTCCACCACAACGCGCTGTTTGTCGGGGGTTCGACCCGCAAGGCAGTGGAAGAAAAAAGAGCGGACTTTACGCCTTGCTTCTTTTCAGAAATACCCAGGCTGTTCCGCGAGGGATATCTGCCGGTAAGCGTCGTACTGCTTCAGGTCACGCCGCCGGATGCCGAAGGTTTTTGCAGTTACGGAGTATCTGTCGACTACACGCAGCCGGCTGCGGAATGCGCCCCTGTAGTCATCTGCCAGATGAATAACTGCATGCCGCGGACCGGCGGAGCAAAAATCCATCTGGACCAGATCACCTACATTGTAGAAAAAGATGAACCGCTGATCGAGCTCAAACCTCCGCAAATCGGAGAGATTGAAAAGAAGATCGGGGAAAATGTTGCGAACCTGATTCCGGACGGTGCGACCCTGCAACTGGGGATTGGAGCGATTCCGGACGCAGTGCTGCTGTTCCTCGGCGGCAAGAAACACCTGGGGATCCACTCGGAGATGTTCAGCGATGGCGTGGTGTTCCTGGCGGAATCCGGTGTGGTGACCAACAGCAAGAAGACGATCAACCCAGGAAAATTCATTGCCACGTTCCTGATGGGAACGAAGAAACTGTATGATTTCGTCAACAACAATCCGGCAGTGGAAATGCTGTCTGTCGATCAGGTAAACGACCCCTGCGTCATCGGGCAGCACAAGAACATGATGTCGATCAATTCGGCATTGCAGGTGGACCTGATGGGCCAGGTGAATGCCGAGATGATCGGCAGCAGGCAGTTCAGCGGGATTGGCGGCCAGGTCGACTTTGTGCGCGGCGCGAGCCGCTCTGCTGGAGGGAAATCCATCATTGCCCTGCCTTCGACGGCGTCGGGCGGAAAGATCTCCCGGATCGCAATAGAACTGGACCGGGGTGCGGCAGTATCCACCTCACGCAATGACGTGCATTATGTCGTAACCGAATACGGTGTGGCGGAGCTGCGCGGCAAGAGCCTGCGAGAACGGGCCAAAGCTCTGATCGCGATCGCCCATCCCGATTTCCGTGCCAGTCTCGAAGCAGAAGCTGTTGCCAAAGGTATCCTTTAATACACTGGGAGTTGAACATGCATGCCGGTGATCACTTTTCTCAGCGATCTATTTTCTTTGACCAAGGGAGCGAAATATCGCTTGGTTGGTCGGCATACTCAGAAGTACTCGTTGAGGATTGCTGATCGTTCCAGAAAGCACCCGTTCCAGAAGCGGATAATGCTTATTGCTCTTGCCGGAGCGGACGAATGGGTTTCTGACTGCCTGGAAAATAAACTTTTTCAGGGAAAACCATCCAAAATCCAAGTTTTATCGGCAATGCGCAGTTATTTGTCAGCTGTATTGATTCTGCTGGGCAACCAAAAGGATGTCCTGTTGCAGAAACTGGGGTATGATGAAGCGCAATGGATGAATTTGTGGTGCCAGGTTTTCGAATACCAGACGGATGATATGCGGCGCTTCGATTCGGTATTTTTGGATGCATACCGCAACGGCGGATTTGAAGGATTGATCAAGGCTGTTCAGTCTTCGAAAGATTCAACGACAGCAGACTTGATCGAAACCGAAGGTCAATTACTGAACACTGACTCTCTGCGAAATTGTCTTGCAAAGGATTTAGGAGCCATTGCGAGAATAATGAATACGGATAAGGAGGGTGAAGTGGAGTGATTGCTGTAGATGCTGATGCTGTAGCCTTCATTAAAAAAAGAGACGCATCGATCGTTATCGGTTCGAAACTGGAACCCGCTATGGGCGGGTGAGCCTGCTCAGCAAAACACGTAACAGGTAGTTACGTAACGACGATTTCTTTGGG
>CAZXCC010000415.1:0-2032 GCA_964638945.1 uncultured Veillonellaceae bacterium
GGCCGGTGACCATCGGATACAACGAACCGAAGGTAAATGCGGCAGTGATTGCGCAGTTGCATAAGGGCATTTCCTTCTCGCTGGCCACGGAGCTGGAAGTGGAGTTGGCGGAAGCGCTGACCCGCATCGTTCCTTGTGCCGAAATGGTCCGGTTTGTCAAGAACGGATCTGATGCGACATCTTCTGCCGTACGGCTGGCCCGAGCCTTTACTGGGCGTGATCTGGTGGCGGTATGTGGTTATCATGGCATGCAGGATTGGTATATCGGATCGACGACGAACCGGCGGGGGGTGCCTGCCGACGTGTGCGCCCTGACCAAAACTTTTGCCTATAATGATGTGGATAGTCTGAAAAAATTGTTCGCTCAGTTTCCCGGGCAATTTGCCGCAGTGATTTTGGAACCGATCCAGGCGGATGGTCCTCTCGACGGCTTTCTGGCAGAATTGCGCGAAGTGACCCATGCGGCAGGGGCGCTGCTGATTTTTGATGAAGTGGTTTCCGGTTTCCGCTATGCCCTCGGCGGCGCATCGGAGCTGTACAAGGTGACTCCCGATCTGGCTGCGTTTGGCAAGGGGATGGGCAACGGTCTGCCCATTTCAGCGGTGGCCGGCAGGGCTGATGTGATGGAACTGATCGGCACACAGGGGGTTTTCATTTCCACCACTTTTGGCGGTGAGTCCCTTTCCATGGCCGGAACTCTGGCGGCCCTCGAAATTTTGTCGCAACCCGGTATCTACGAGAGGATCTGGATGCTGGGGAACCGGCTTTTGGATGGGTTGCAAGCCGGAATCAATGTCCATGGCGTGTGCGAGGTGGTCAAGGTAAGCGGATTGGCGCCGCACGGAGGTGTGGGGTTTGAAGGCAAAGGCAGTCTGGATTATCTGGACATGCTGTCATTGTATCAACAGCGAATGGTGGAAGGCGGGATCCTGACCACCGGCATCAATAATATCAGTGTTTCCCATAACGAAGCCGATATCGACCAGTTTATCGCAGCAGCGAACAAAGGATTTGCCGATATCCGGAAGGCTCTCGATCAGAATTCTCTGGACGGGTTGCTGCATGCCTGCAAAGTCAATCCGATTTTCAAGAGGAATAAATGATGTTTTCGTTACGTGCGCAACCATGCTATCTGATTGCCGAGATGTCGGCGAACCATGCAGGGGATTTGTCACGGGCGCTGGAGATTGTGCACGCGGCCAAAGAAGCAGGCGCAGACTGCATCAAGACGCAGACCTATACCGCAGATACGCTGACTCTGGACTGTGACAACGAATATTTCAAGATTCATGCGGGGCCCTGGCAGGGGCGGACGCTGTATGAACTCTATCAGGAAGCGTATACGCCCTGGGATTGGCTGGCGAGGATCAAGGAAGAGGCAGACAAGGTCGGGCTTGATTTTTTGTCGACGCCGTTTGACCGGACAGCAGTGGATTTTCTGGCGGAACTCGGTGTGAATTTTTACAAGGTGGCCTCTTTTGAGCTGAATGATATCCCACTGCTGCGCTATATTGCGGAAAAAGGAAAACCTGTCATTGCTTCCACCGGTATGGCATCGCTGGGCGAGATCGAACGGGCGGTCCGCACGGTGCAGGATGCCGGAAATCCGGGATTGTGCCTGCTCAAGTGCTCCAGCGCCTATCCTGCGATACCTAATGACATGAATCTGCGCACCATTCCCCATTTGGCGGCAACGTTCGGTGTGCCGGCCGGATTGTCGGACCATACTCTTGGTTCGGTGGCGGCCGTGGCAGCTGTAGCAGTGGGGGCCTGCGTAGTGGAGAAGCATTTTTGCCTCAGCCGGTCGATTCCCAATCCGGATGCGGCGTTTTCCATGGAACCTGCGGAATTTCGGCAGATGCATGATGACATCCGCGCGGTGGAAAGGGCTTTGGGCAAGATTCAATACGGGGTCTCGGCGACAGAAGAAGGCAGTGCGGTTTTTCGACGGTCCTTGTTTGTAGTGCAGGACATCAAAGCGGGGGAACCTTTTACAGCGGAAAACGTTCGCAGTATTCGGCCCGGTTATGGC
>CAZXCC010000416.1:0-2024 GCA_964638945.1 uncultured Veillonellaceae bacterium
GTCGGCATGGTACTTCCATGCAGCATCACCTCCCGGCTCCGTGGTGGGAAGAGTGGCATGAAAAGCCATACGATCGGAACACGAATTGGCAGTCACACCGCTCTTGCCTACCTGTCCCTTTGTCGCCACCAGCACCGATAGGGCAGCATCGCTTTCCTTGGCGGAAATTGCGGCCCGCAGGGCAGCACCGCCGCTGCCGATTACCAAGACATCACATTCAACAGTTTTCATGTCTGATCACCCTCCTGCATTTCCTGCGCCCAGTGTTCCGCCACGGTTTTTGGCGCATAACAGAACATCATCACCATATTTTCCGTCGATGTATTTTGCAGCATATGCTCCAGCGGAGGACGAAGGTAGATGCAGTCCCCCGTCTGCACTTCCCGGATCTCGCCATCCACCGTGATGCGTCCCCGGCCGGAGACAATATAGTACACCTCTTCCTGTTTGTGGGAGTGCAGGGGTACGGAACCGCCCGGATAGATCGTCACGTGTCCCAGAACGAACCGTTCGGCTTCCAGGGAAGCTTCCGGCCCGACAAGAACCCGGGTGCACCGTCCCGCCGGAAACTCCATGCCTTTTATTTCGTGTGCGTTTATAATCTCCACTCTATTCCCTCCCTAGTGAAATGGGATTACCGGACCTGAATACCCAGCGGACCTTCCAGGATTGTTCTCAGCTCCGCCACATAATCGCCAAAAATCACCAGATGATGGCACCCAAGAGACTCATCAATCCTTTTCTGTGTGGAATCGATCCGGAAGCGGAACTGGGTGCGGCAGGTATCTTCGTCGGGATTACTGAGAAACTCAGCGGAAAACAGGGTGGCTTCCGAAAACTCATTGCCGATCCGGAACAATGTCACCGTCTGCGGCTCCACCACTTCTATCCGCTGTGCCACACTCACTCCCGTTTCATGATGGGAACGCACAGTATAGCTGGTTTGCACATCTCCTGTCAGACGACGCGGCGCAGTGCAGTGAACGATATCAAGCGTATCGTCCATATGATACACCGGATTTCCCATAAAAACCGGTTGTCCTGATACGGCCTTGCCCACCACCATCGATATTGCAGCGTCGAGATCGCCCTCGCAGGCTGCAATGAAATCCGGTTCATCATTGAGAAGGGAAAGCGCCAGACATGATGTAACTCCAAGCTGTTTTACCAGGGAGAAGCAGGAAATTGCCAAGGCATTGGCGTTATACCGTCCCAGCAACCTTTTGAGTGCAATATACAGCCGGTAGGCATCTTCCACACTTTCTGCCGCAGGCTCCCTGCAGGAAGCTGCCGAACCGAGATATTCGGCAACAAATTTCTTTACGGCAGAATCTCTTGGAACCTCCTGGTATTCTGCGAATAACTCTTCCAGTCCGATATGAACGCTTTGTATTCCCAACCGGTCTTCAATCCACCGTTCATCAACGCTCGTCGATACCACCCATTGCTGGGTATAACCGATGATTAGAAGCCGGGTTGCCCGAATTTTTTCCATAGCCGACAATAGGCGGCATTTCTCCAGCAGCGAACTTTTGTCAAAAACTCTTTCGATCCGGATATTTCGGTTTCGAAGATGAGCCCAGCAATCCATCACCGCCGGTATGGCATTTTTCGACACGATCTGGCGGATGGTATCTTCAACAGACGCTGTAAACAAGTGATCTCCAGGAAAATACCACCAGAGCAGGGCTTGTTTCGAAGCCTTCGCCACAGAAAGAATCCATCGCTGGGTTGCACCGGACAGATTCACCAATAGTGGAGTCGCATGGCTGCTTTTTTCCAGATAGGCGTCCACTGCCGCTTGACTGCTCAAATAAACCGGTTCCGTCAATTCTGTCGTCGCCGGAACAATATCACGGATCAGGCTCAGCATCGTGCCGGCATCAGACAGAAAACGCTCCTGTTCGTAATAAACCGTACTGGCAAAAAACAAAGGCTGAATTCGCATTTTATCCTCCTTATCCCCGCTCACCCAGGTATGCTTTTTTTACTCCCGGATCGCACAACAATTCTTTTCCTTTGCC
>CAZXCC010000417.1:0-2023 GCA_964638945.1 uncultured Veillonellaceae bacterium
GTCGATTAAGGGAGGGTTAGACCATGTCAATGGATGCGGCAAAAGAGCAACAACTCAAAGACATTGCCAAGCAAATGCGAATCGACATCATTGAAATGCTTCACAATGTGAAGACGGGGCATCCGGGCGGATCGCTGTCCGCAGTGGAAATACTTGCAGTTCTGTATCACAATCAGATGAACGCAAACTGCCACGATGCCTGCAACTGTGATCGTGACCGTTTTATCGCGTCCAAGGGGCATTGCGCGCCAGTTTTGTATACCACGTTGGCAGACAAGGGGTATTTCCCAAAAACGGAACTGAAACAGCTTCGCCAACTCGGCTGCATACTGCAGGGGCATCCGGACATGAAACGAACGCCCGGAGTTGATATCTCAACCGGCTCCCTCGGATTGGGGCTTTCTGTCGGCATTGGAATGAGTCTCGCTGCGCGTTTGGACAAGCAGGATCTCTACACCTACGTTCTTCTGGGTGATGGCGAATTACAGGAAGGACAAAATTGGGAAGCGGCGATGTCTGCCGTAAAATTTCAATTGGATCACCTCATTGCCATCGTCGATAACAATGGCGTGCAGCTTGATGGCACTCTCGATGAAATCATGCCAATGGGAGATATCGGGCAGAAATTTGAAGTCTTCGGCTGGAATGTCCTGCACGTTGACGGTCATGACGTCCGTGCACTGGACACGGCGATTGATCAGGCCAAAAGCCTGCATGGCAAGCCGACAGTTATCATTGCCAATACCGTCAAGGGTAAAGGTGTTTCCTTCATGGAAGGAAAGAACAGCTGGCATGGCAAGGCGATAGAAGATGCAGAGTATGCGATTGCCATGGCGGAGTTGGGAGGAAAACAATAATGAAAGCAATGCGTGAAGCTTATGGCGAAGCACTGGTCGAATTGGGCAAAGTCAACCCCGATGTTGTGGTACTCGACGCAGATGTAGCCAGCTCTAGTCGGTCGATTCTGTTTAAACAGGCATTCCCGGACCGTTTTTTCAATATCGGTATTGCCGAAGGCAATATGGTGGGAATAGCCTCAGGTCTTGCAGCAAGCGGTAAAATACCTTTCGTGAACACGTTTGCGTTTCTGCTGGCATTGCGGGCGGCTGATCCGGTCCGTAGCCTGGTAGCTTACAACCATCTCAATGTAAAGCTGGCTGGCGCTTATGGAGGTTTTTCCGACTCTTATGACGGAGCCAGTCATCAATCGGTGGAAGACGTCTCGATAATGCGAACCTTGCCCAATATGACGGTTATCGTCGTGGCTGACGAATTTCAGGCCCGACAGGCAGTTTTTGCCGCTGCCGAACTACAGGGTCCGGTCTATCTACGACTCAGCCGAGCAGAAGTACCGGCGATTTATCAAACTGATTCGGTCTATCAAATTGGCAAAGGCATTGTGTTGCGTGAAGGCACTGATGTAACGCTTGTTGCAAATGGCTATATGGTTACCAAAGCTATGGAAGCTGCTGATCTTCTGGCCCACGAAGGAATCAAGGCCGAAGTCATCGACATGCATACCGTCAAACCAATTGATGCGGCTCTGATTCTGGAGTCCGGCCGAAAAACCGGCGCTCTGGTGACGGTGGAAGAACACAGCATCTACGGCGGACTCGGCTCAGCAGTAGCTGAAGTTCTGGCCGGAGAAATGCCTTTACCGCAGGAAATACTTGGCATCCGCGACGTATTTGGTGAGTCCGGGGCTTACGAGGCGATTCTGAGCAAACACGGATTGGACAAGGTTGCTATTGTTCATGCAGCCAAAAAAGCGGTTGCACGGAAAAAATAACATTATCATAAACTTGGAGGAATGATGTATGCCAAAATTTTCAGCGAATCTAAGCATGATGTTTACCGAGGTGCCTTTTACGGAGCGGTTTGCTGCTGCAGCAGCGGCAGGATTCAAAGCCGTTGAGTTCATGTTCCCCTACGATTACCCGGCTCAAGAAGTAAAAAATCTTCTTGATAAGAACAACTTGTCGCTCGTCCTGTTTAACCTCCCCGCCGGCAACTGGACAGCAGG
>CAZXCC010000418.1:0-2016 GCA_964638945.1 uncultured Veillonellaceae bacterium
CGATCCATGCCGAGGTGGAACAGGAAGTCGCTTCCGCCGTCGAGGACGCGCGGAAAGATCCGTACCCGGCCGACAGTGAACTATTCAATGATTTCTATGTGGAAGGCGGGGTGAGGTAAATGCGTCAGATCAGTTTTTCCGAAGCGACACTGGAAGCCATGAGCGAAGAAATGGAGCGCGACGAACGCGTCTTTGTAATGGGAGAAGACATTGCCAGACAAGGCGGCATTTTTGGCCAATTCAAAGGATTACCCCAGAAATTTGGCATTGAAAGAGTCCGGGACACACCGATTTCCGAAACGGCGATTGTCGGAGCTGCAGTCGGTGCTGCTCTTGCGGGAATGCGTCCGGTAGCCGACATGCATTTCGCCGATTTCATCGGTGTCTGCATGGACGAAGTGTTTAATCAGATGGCAAAAGTGCGCTATATGTTCGGTGCGCAGTGCAAAGTTCCCATGGTGCTCAGGGCGCCGGACGGGATCATCCGTTCCGCAGCCGCCCAGCATTCGCAAAGCGTGGAAGCGTGGTTCATGCATATTCCTGGCATCAAAGTTGTCATTCCCTCGAATCCCGCCGATGCCAAAGGCTTGTTGAAGGCGGCGATCCGCTCGGATGATCCGGTATTGTATTTTGAACATAAAGTGTTGTTTCCAATGAAGGGCCCGGTTCCGGACGGGGAACACATCGTTCCGATTGGTAAAGCCAATGTAGCGCGGCCAGGGAAGGATGTTACCATCGTGTCCTATTCGCTGATGATGCATAGGGCGCTGGAAGCAGCCGAAAAACTGGCAGCAGAAGGGATTCAGGCTGAATGTATCGATTTGCGGACGATCAGCCCGATAGATAAAGATACCATCTTTGAATCCCTGAAAAAAACAAAACGTCTCGTCATCCTGCACGAGGCTGTCAAACAGGGCGGCGTAGGAGCAGAAATCTCCGCACTTGCGGCCGAAGAGATGATTGACTATCTGGATGCGCCGATTCGGCGGATTGGAGCACCTTTTGTACCGGTGCCGTTCAGTCCGGCACTGGAAAAGCTCGTCAAAATTTCTGCTGATGACGTGGTCAACGTGGTCAAGGAGATCTGTCGGTAAGATACCGGCTTGAGATTTCAAAAAACAGGAGGAGGGACAAATCAGTGAAGAAGGGCTTTATCGTAATTCTGACTCTCGTTATGGCATTTTCTCTGGTGATTGCCGGCTGCGGCGGCAAAAAGGAGGAACCAAAGAAGGATGAACCCAAAAAAATCTCGATTAAAATGAGTGTTACCACTCCGTCTGACTCGTCTCCCTGGAACATCGCCGCGAAAAAATTTGCGGAAATCGTCAAAGATAAGACCAAAGGCCGCGTGGAAATTACTACATTCCCGAATGAACAGCTCTCCAGCGGCAACCAGCAGAAAGGAATCGAACAGGTTGCGGCAGGCGTGACCGGCGCATCCATCCATTCCACGATCATCTATTCGGTCATCGAGCCGAAGCTGGCCGTTGTCAGCATGCCCTGGATTCTGCCGAACAACGCCGCTGTGGATAAGGCCATGAAAGGCGCTCCCGGCGAAGAAATCAAAAAATTGATCCGCGCCAAAGGCATCGAGCCGCTGGCATTCGGGGAAAATGGTTTCCGCCACTGGACCAACAGCAAAAGACCGTTGACTTCGCCTGAAGATATGAAGGGCCTGAAAATGCGCGTTCCCGGCATGAAGATGTACATCTCCCTGTTCAAAGCCATGGGCGCCGATCCGACAGCCATGAGTTTCTCGGAAGTGTTCACATCCCTGCAGCAGGGAACCATCGACGGCCAGGAAAATCCAATCTCGGTCATCTACACGAGCAAATTGCAGGAAGTTCAGAAATACCTGACGATCTGCAACTACTCCTATGATCCGCTGGTTCTCGGCGTCAACAAGAAACTCTGGGATTCCCTCGACAAGGACACCCAGGCGATCATGAAGGCTGCCGCAGAAGAAGCCATGGCTCTCAATATCAAGCTGACCCGCGAAGACGAAGCCAAACAGAT
>CAZXCC010000419.1:0-2014 GCA_964638945.1 uncultured Veillonellaceae bacterium
AGATTGCCGCCGGTAAAGAGGAAGCCCTGGATCCCGGCTGCTGCGGCGGCTTCCATATCGGAATCCTTGTCCCCGATGAGAAAGGAGGTTGCCGGCTCGCCCTGCCACTCGGCCATGGCTTTCTGAATCATGCCGGGCTTCGGTTTGCGGCACTGGCATTCGATCTTGTACTGCTCGACCGAACCTTTCAGATGATGCGGGCAGTAATAAAACGCGTCGATATGTGCGCCCATCCGTCCCAAAGAGTCGTTCATCCAGGCATGCAGGGCCAATACGTCGGCTTCCCGGTAATATCCTCTGGCGACGCCGCTCTGGTTGGTCACCACGACCACAGGCCACCTGCGCTCGTTGAAAAGGCGGATGGTTTCCGGCGCGCCCGCAATCCACACACAGTCTTCCGGACGCCACAGATACCCGATATCGGCGTTCACCACGCCGTCCCTGTCCAAAAAGACCACTGGCGTCACTCCTCGATCCTTTGGCACACCAGATGTTCCACCAGAAGATGTGCTTCCTGAACGCGGGCCGTGACATCCGAGGGAATGCAGATACAGATGTCGCAAATCCCCTTCATTTTGCCGCCGCTGCGCCCGGTCAGCCCGACCGTCTTCGCGCCACGTTCCCTGGCTGCTGCAAAACCTCTCAGCACGTTGGAACTGTTGCCTGAGGTCGAAATGCCGACCACCACATCGCCGCTGCGTACCAGTGCCTCGATCTGGCGCGAATACACCACATCAAAGCTGTAATCATTGGCCAGAGCCGTCAGAATGGATGTATCGGTGGTGAGAGCCACTGCCGCCATCGCCTGTCGCTCTTTCTGGAATCGTCCGACGAGCTCGGCCGCAAAATGCTGACAATCGCAGACACTGCCTCCGTTGCCCATCAGGTAGATGGTATGTCCGTCGGCAAGAGCAGTGCGGCACATTTCCGCAAACTGCGAAATATCTTCCATGCATTCTTTCTGCATCGCCTGTACCGTCTGTAAATGATCACCGATCAATGCCTGATAATCCATGGCTTATACCGTCACTTTCTGCGAACCGCAGGCCAGTGAGCGCGCTGCCGCCGCAAGAATTTTCACGACCTGCAGGCCGGCATGGCCGTCTGCAATCGGCGGTTTTCCTGTGCGAATGCCTTCGACCAGCTGGCGCACTTCGTTGCGCAGCGCGTCGCCAGGCTGAATATACGGGGACATCACATCGCCGAGATGGTAGGCTGTCTTGCCTTCTTCGCTGCAGGTGACGCAACGGTCATAGATGCGCAGTTTGTCCGAGGCTTCCTGATCGTTGTAGTATACGCTCTTTTTCGTGCCGACCAGTACGCCGTGCCGCATCTTGACCGGCGACAGCCAGTTGACATGGGTCTGGGCGACAAAGGTTCCGTCAAAAAACATGTGCAGCTGCGCCATGCTTTCCGGATAGCCGGACACGTGGCTCGTGCCGACGGCCAGGACTTCCTTCGGCATGCGGCCGATCACATGGTAGAAAAGCGACACGTCATGCACCGCCAGGTCCCAGAGCACGTTATAGTCGTTACGGACGGCGCCCAGATTCAGCCGGACCGAATCCCAGTACAGGAGATCGCCGAGTTCCCCATCCAGTATCAGTTTGCGCAGGTATTGCGCTTCGTTCGTGTACACCAGCACGTGGTCCGTAGCCAAAAGCAGGCCTTTTTGCGCAGCCAGGGCAATCAGTTCCTCCGCCTGGGCTACGTCTGCCGTCATCGGTTTCTCGACCAGCACATGCTTGCCGGCCTCCAGCGCCGCCTTGGCCAGCGGGTAATGGCTGTCAACCGGCGTAGCAATGGCCACCAGGTCGACTTTGGGGTCATTCAGGATATCCTGATAGTCCGTTGTGGACTGCACATCATGAAAGGTCTGTTTGAGAAACTCCAGCCTTTTCTCGTTCAGGTCGCACATCCACTTCAATTTGGTTTCGATATTGGAAAAGAAGACATTCAGCAGATTGGGGCCCCAACCGCCGCAGCCGATGACCGCTGCCTGGATCTTTTTCAT
>CAZXCC010000420.1:0-2012 GCA_964638945.1 uncultured Veillonellaceae bacterium
TCTGGTTTTATCATGTCCCGCCAATGCAGCCCTAGACAAATTTTCCGTCAACCATCACCCGTTCCGGGGCAAGAGCCTGCATTTCCGCCAGCGGCATGGAAAGCAAATCATGGGACCACACCACCATATCGGCGACTTTGCCTTCCTCCAGCGATCCTTTGACTTTCTCCTCAAATCCTGCATAAGCCGCCCCCATCGTGTGCATCCGCAATGCCTGCCTGATCGTAAGCTGTTCTGCCGGATTGGGGGTATACCGGCTGTTGGTCGTTCGCCCTACTGCGCCAATAAATGCCCACTTTGGTTCCAGCAGGATCGTTGCCGGCACATCGCAGCCAAAAGCCACGGGAATCCCCATCTCCAGCATTGTCTTTAATGGTAAAAGCCGCTGCATGGTTTTCTCATCTGTCATCGCCTTATAAATGTCAGAATGGAACCGAATCCACTGCGGGGATACCGATACGACAATCCCCAGTTGCTTTATGCGTTCCAGCGCTTTTTCCGTCGGAAACAGACAATGCTCTATACGATGACGGTGATTTTCCCGCGGCACTGCCTGCAGTGCATCTTCGATGGCATTGATTGCCATGTCAATCGCCTTGTCTCCCGTTGCATGGAAGGCAACCTGGTGGCCGGCAGCGTGAAATAGGCGTGTCATTCGGTTCAATACGGCTTGATCGTGATAAACATAGGATAGTTTTGCCATCTCCAGGCTTGTGTCATGCATGAGCACTGTTTTGGCAGCTATACCGCCGTCTACGGCCAACTTATACCCGCCGGTTGCAAGCAGCGGGTTTTTGCTGACTTCGCGCTTGTGCAGCAGTTGTTCCGCTTCTTTTTCATTACTGACGTACTCCATCAATCGGATTCGCATTTTTAACCGGTTTTCTTTGGCCGCAGCATAGTAACCGGCAATTTTCTGGGGAGCGACGATAACATCGTGACCACTGGTGTAACCTGCCGCCAGACAACGCAGTTGTCCCCTTTCCACATCTTCTACCAGCCCAACGTTGTCACGATCCGAAAAACCTGGGGCTACTCTGTTCACCATGTTTTCAGCCGGATAATGAAACAACAACCCGTTCGGTTCCATGGTACCGGCTTTTCGGCCAATTTTCCCCGAATAGGGATTGGGTGTATTGGCCGTGATGCCGGCCAGTTTTAGCGCGAGACTGTTGGCTGTCGAATGTTGCCCGGAATTATGCCGCAAAAGAACCGGATTTTGCGGCGCCACTTCGTCAAGCTCCCAACGAGTCGGCGTTTGCTCCAATGTCAAAACAAACCCCTGATTGCCGACAATCCATTCGCCGGGTTTTATCGTTTTGGCCCGGTCAGCTACCAGCTTTATCAAAGCTGCTTTGGTCGGCGTCAACGGAAATCTTACGTTCAGAAATTGCGGGCGAAACTGCATCCCATAACCCATGACATGAAGATGGGCATCCACCAAGCCCGGAGTAACCGTTTTCCCCTGCAAATCAATGATTTCTGTCCCACTCCCGGCCCAAGCTCTCGCCTCTTCGTTGCTGCCCACTTTGACGATTATGCCTTTTTTCAGGGCCACCGCCTGTGCTACCGTATCTCTGGCATCAACAGTGATAATATTACCGTTATGCAGCAATACATCAGCCGGGTCAAAAGCCATCGCCGCCCCTGGCAACCGATCCAAAACCGACAAAGCGCCGAGTCCCAATGCTGTCGTCTGAATAAACTCCCTGCGCGATATCCTTCTCATCACAGCACCCTCCAATCATCAATTCGTTAAGTCAGGTTGTTGGAGGCAGATTGTTCTTTATCGCGAAAACAAATCCGTCTTTAAATTTTCTCAATATTACATCTATATTATAGCAAGCGCTCATATCTTTGAAAAACGCAATTGCAACTTGGCTCCATGAAACGTCTTCTGTTTGCAATTATTTCATGTGTACATTTAAAAAGGACTTATGTACAATATGATTAACCAGATTTCTATTCAGACAATTGGAGGTGTGAACATGAAAAGCAAGTTGTTTTGCATG
>CAZXCC010000421.1:0-2007 GCA_964638945.1 uncultured Veillonellaceae bacterium
GAGTTCAGACGTGTGCTCTTCCGATCTGTAGTGCTTGTGGGAGTAACGGAAGAATATGCTTTCAAAGACCTCAATCAAAGAATAACAGCTTATTATGGAGTATGTGGCGCCATGAGCGCGGTTATTATCCTGTTTGTTTCCCTGTTGTTGGTTGGTGTTGCACAACGAAAACGGCTGAGTGAAGAGTTAGCCTGCGCCAATGAAAATTTATCAGCGGCAAATGAGACCCTGTACAGCAACAATGAAAAACTGAGAGCCATGCAGGGAAATGTATTCAGTACCATTGAAAAATTGAAAGAGACGAATTTGGAACTGGAAAAAGAAATCAACGCCCGAAGACAGGCTGAAGAGCAATTGGCGCAGCAAAATGAAACCCTTGAGCTCCATATTGCGGAGAGAACGGCAGCTTTGCAAAAAACGAATGAAATTTTGCAGATTGAATTATCGGAACGCAAGAGGGTAGAGGCGGAAATTCTTCTTATCAACCGGCTATATAAAGTGCTGAGTCAAGTGAATCATACAATGGTCCGGGTTCGGTCCAAGGATGAAATGTATTGCGAGGTTTGCCGGATTATAGTGGAGCATGGCGGTTTCAAACTGGCTTGGATCGGCGAACTTGACAAAGAGAAAAGCATTGTGAGTCCGGTAGCCTGGGCAGGAGTTCCGCAGGAATATGTGCGGTCAATTACCATTTTTGCCGATTCGCGCCCGGAAGGCTGCGGCCCGATTGGCACAGCTGTGAAAGAAGGAACGGCCTACATATGCAATGACTTTTTTGCCGATCCACAAACCATGCCTTGGCGCGAGTTGGCAGAACGGGCAGGAATCAAGGCATCTGCTGTTTTTGTTTTCAGTTTTAGCGGAGTTGTTTTTGGCACGTTGAATGTATATGCCGATGAGACGAACGTGTTTATGGAAAATGAAGTGGCTTTGTTGAAAGAATTGGCCATGAATATTTCGTTCGGACTGGAATTTTTGGCTGAAGTTCCGAAACGTTCATAAAAGAGTTGGAGGAATCCATGGATATTCAAATTAGCGTCGAAACCGGCAGATATCGTTTGATTTCGTCTGGGACGCTGTTTACGATGGAAGATCAACCTGTTCTTATGACCGTTGAGATTGATGAAGTAGAGAGCGCTTCCGTATTGTTGATATTCCATCACAAGTCCCATCCTGATGGAAAAAGATTGGTTCGAAGTGTTTCTATTGACGGAACGGTTGATGAATGGCATATCTATGAGTCGGTTGATGGAGGGTTTGACTGGCTTATTAAGCCTGAACCGATCATTCAGTATCAGGACGAAGAAGAGCAGTTAACCTTGTATTTGCAAATTCATATGAAAAAGATCGCGGATGATGGAACGGTAAAACTCGATTTTTGCTGGCTTGAGGGGGATAGGGAGCTTTCGGTGTAGGAGGAAGGATTTTCGGCACAGATGGTTGAAGAGACTGTTTCTCTTTACTATTTTCGGTGAACCTTATAAAATATATGGGAAAGCAAAATCCCGAGGTGAATATATGACGAAACGTTTCGTACTGATGATTGTTCTTGCCGGTATTTTACTTAGCGGACATCAGGCGGTTCTGGCTTCGACAAATCCAGCTTCTGCAGAGCAGGAGCCATTTCTGCTTCTTATCAGTAAGTCGACGCATACTTTGACCCTCTTTAAAGAGGGTCAGGCCATCAAAAAATATTCTTGCGCTTTTGGTGTCAACCCGGATGGGGATAAACTGCAACAAGGGGACAACCGCACGCCTGAAGGGACTTTTTATATTACAGATAAAGAAAAATTGGGGAATCACCCCTATTTGGGGCGTACCTGGATGGGTCTCAGCTATCCGGCCACAAGTCATGCCGAGCGGGCAATCAAGCAAAACCTTATCAGCTCCGAACAGTACCAGGCAATTCTTGAGGCCAATAGAAGAGGCGCAATGCCACCTCAAAATACGAGACTGGGCGGTTGGATCGGTATCCATGGCGGCAGGGAAGATTTGACAAAACAAAAA
>CAZXCC010000422.1:0-2000 GCA_964638945.1 uncultured Veillonellaceae bacterium
ATTGGGTTTTTCGTCGAGAGAGTTGGAAGGGAAAAGTATTCTGTCTTTTCTCCATCCTGAGGATAGGTCAGAAACCATTGAAATGTTGAAGACGCTGAAAGAACAGAGACATGTAAATGGAGTTGTAAACCGATACAAGCACAAAAACGGTTCTTACAAAGATATTGAGTGGCGGGTTGAAGCCAGCGGAGAGTTGATCTTTTCTTCAGCCAGAGATGTTAGCGAGAGTAAAATGCTGGAGCGGGAACTCAAGCGACAGAATGAGGAGCTGGTCCAACTGGCGGAAAATCTCAAGGCAACCAATGAAAAACTGCAAACGACCTCTGTAACCGATGAATTGACAGGCCTATACAACAGACATTTCTTAGACCAAAAAATAACCGCAGAAATTGAAAGAGCGGACCGATACAAGGAACCGATATCGCTGTATATATTTGACCTGGACCATTTTAAGCGGGTCAATGACACTTATGGCCACCCTGTCGGAGATGATGTTTTAAAACAGACTGCCAGGATCGGCAGTGAAAATATACGAAGCACGGATGTCCTGGTGCGGTTCGGCGGCGAGGAATTCATCGTATTACTGCCACGGACAACGCGCGAAGGGGCGATAGAGGCTGCAGAAAAGCTGCGTGCGGCGATAGAGAAATGCACACATGTCAAGGCTGGCAAGGTCACAGCCAGTTTTGGCGTGGCGGAACGAAACCGGGCGGAATCCTTCAAAAACTGGTACAAAAGGGCGGATGAATCGCTGTACCAGGCGAAAAACAATGGACGAAACTGCGTGTTCAGCTATACGCAAGATACATTGCCTGTCGCTACCGTTAACATACAATGGCGGAATGAATGGGAAAGCGGCAATAAAGAAATTGATGAACAACACCGGGAACTGCTGCGTCTGGCTAATGGATTAATCGAACTGTCGTTGGCGGCAGTGGCGCCTGAAAAAGTTATTGCGCAACTGGATCGTTTTCTGAACCATGTAGCGTATCATTTTGAATATGAAATGAAAGCGCTTGTCGCGATATCTTATCCAGAGGCGGTCCACCATGCCGAGATTCACAAGACGTTGATCGGTAAAGCTCTGAAATTTCGCAAAGATTATCAAAATGGCGAACTTAAGCCGTCCGCGTTCTTTTCATTTATTGTCGACGATGTGATGATGGGACACATGCTGCGGGAAGACGTCCGTTTTTTCCCCTTCATCCCAAAGGATTGATGCGTGGAGCGCGTGGAGATGACAGAGAGGGATACGTTATGAGTGAATTGGCCAAACTGCCCAATGTGGGTGCTGATGATGTCCCAGTAAAAAAGTTTTTTATCGACAATATCCCCGCTGTTCTTTGGGGCAAAAAAAGCAGTAAGCTGATCATCGCTGTTCACGGAAATCTGTCGAATAAGCTGGATGTACCGATTTCTTTGCTTGCCGAAGTGGCGGTTCCCCGCGGATATCAGGTGCTGAGCTTTGATTTGCCGCAACATGGGGATAGAAAAGAAGAACCGACGCTATGCAAGGTACAGAATTGTGTTCATGATCTTTCCCGGATCATGGACTTTGCATCCGGTTATTCCAGTGAGCTAAGCTTGTTCGCTTGCAGCATGGGCGCTTACTTTAGCTTGCTTGCCTATAAAGATGTTTCTTTGCGGCAAAGCTTGTTTTTGTCACCGGTTGTTGACATGGACCGGATCATTGAAAATATGATGAAATGGTTTGACATCAGCAAGGAGCGACTGCAAACAGAGCAGAAAATTGATACTCCCGTTGGGCAACCATTGTATTGGGACTATTATTGTTATGTCAAAGATAACCCGATTTCAGTTTGGCAAAGTCCTACTGCCATTCTTTATGGCAGTGCGGACAACCTCTGTGAGTATGAGATTGTATCGTCCTTCGCAGACAAGTTTGGCTGCACGCTGGAAGTGTTGGAGAATGGTGAACATTATTTCCATACTGCGGCGCAACTGGCTGTTTACCGGAGTTGGCTGCAAAATAACCTTCG
>CAZXCC010000423.1:0-1995 GCA_964638945.1 uncultured Veillonellaceae bacterium
TTGGTTAATTCAAAATTACTACCGGGATTTTACACACAAATTTGGACTTGACCCTATGATTAACAGAATGGTGCTGTTTTTGGTCAACCTCATGCAAAAATACTTGCCGAATCCGTTTACTATTGCATGGATCATTACCCTGGTCGTGTTCGTGCTTGCCGTCGTCATCACTCGTACCAATCCTTTGAAAGCCATTCAGTATTGGGGCGACGATTTTTTTGGCATTTTATCCTTTGCCATGCAGATGACGATGTTGATTGTCAGCGGCTATGCCTTTGCAATCGCGAAACCCATGACCCGCTTTTTGCGTCGCATTGCCCGCATTCCGAACACGCCGAAACAAACCGTATTGTTCGTGGCGTTTGTCTCCATGGTCTTATATTGGTTTAACTGGGGACTCGGTTTGATTGCCGGCGCCCTGCTGGCGCGTGAAATTGCAAAACTCCGGCAGGATGTGGACTTCCGCGCCGTGGTTACCGCTGCTTGGTCCGGTATCATCATTACTCACGGCGGATTTTCAGCTTCCGTGCCATTACTCTCTGCAACACCGGGTCATTTTTTGGAAAAGCAGATTGGTATTGTTCCCCTGTCGTTGACCATGTTCAATCCTCAAACCTTGTTTATCACGGGCGTATTGGCCGTCGTCATCCCGTTTGTTTGCCTGTTCCTTATTCCGAAGAAAGAAAACATGATTATCGCCGATCCGGCTGCATTTAAAGACGATGAAGAAACGGTTGCCGCACCGGTGGCCAATCCTTCCCTGGCCGATCGTATCGATAAGAGCATGTTTGTAAAATATAGCCTGGCAATTGTTGGAACGATCTATATAATATACTTTTTTGCGACCAAAGGTTTCAACCTTAACATGAACATGTTGATTTTCATCTTTATCATTCTTGGTGTCTGGATGCATGACGACCTGACTTCTTATTCCGCTGCCATGACAAAAGGGGCTACCAGCGCCGGGGGCATTATTCTGCAGTTTCCTTTTTATGCCGCCATTATGGGCATCATGAAGGGCAGCGGCCTTGTTTATGTAATATCTGATGCTCTTTTGCAACTGGCAACTTATGATACGTTTGAATTCTACTGTTACATTTCTTCCGTAATTATCAGTGTATTCGTTCCGTCCGCAGGGGGACACTGGATTGTTCAGGCTCCGTTCATGCTGCCGGCGGCCAAAACCTTGGGCATTGAACCATGGAAAGTCATCATGGGTGTAGCCTGGGGCGAAAGTATCTGGAACGTGGTTTGTCCGTTTTGGGCACTTCCTTTGCTGGCCATTGCCAACATCAGCATCCGGGACCTGATCGGTTTTTGCATCATATTGTTCTTCGTAGGGAATATCGTGGCAATTACGGGTATTTTCCTATTCCCTTGATAGATAATGAATGCCACGAAAGCCTCCGGCTTTGTTGCACGTTCAAAGCCGGAGGCTTTTTCCGTATATGAGAAAAGGACAAGCCGAGTCTTTTCTTCTTGCGGGGTTAGGACTATAATGTGGTGGAGTGAAAAAACGTGCATATCAAAGGGGCATCGATATGAATATTACTGTTAAGTATGTCGGCGTTGGATTCGGCATTGGAGTACTCAGTGGCCTGCTTGGGGTGGGAGGCGGAATTTTTCTTGTTCCGATACTGACCTCCTGGTTTGCTGTTGACCAACATCTGGCGCACGGGACTTCTCTTGCCGTTGTGGTGCCTACGGCAATCATGGGCGCAACCGTGTATAGCCTGCATGGAACTATTGATGTGGCGCTGGCGGCTAAGTTGGCAGTGGGCGGCGTTATTGGGGCAGCCATTGGCGCCCGTTTGATGAAAAAAATTCCGGCAGCCCAACTGAAACGGATGTTTGGCATTATGCTGATACTCGTCGGAATTCGGATGGTGTGGTCATGAGTGAGATAATAACTGTTCTGGCAATGGGACTGTCTACGGGAGTTCTCAGCGGAGTGCTTGGCGTGGGAGGTGGAGTGGTGATTGTGCCGATGCTGGT
>CAZXCC010000424.1:0-1995 GCA_964638945.1 uncultured Veillonellaceae bacterium
GGGGTGGAAATATGATTGATTCGCACGCCGATTTCGCAGGGAAACGTAAGTCGTGTCAATGCGTGATAAACCAATTGCCTTGCACTGTCTTTTTCCATCACCGAAACAGAATCCTCGACATCAAAAATAACGCTGTCCGCCCCATAGATGGCTGCATTCTGCAACAGTCCCGGATTGTTTCCTGCGGCATACATCACCGTTCGGCGCAGTTTTTCCTTTTGCATGCTCTTCCCCTCCTACGCCATGGCTCGGGCGATTGCCGTCTTTACACGGGCTTCGATGGTGCAGTCCAGAGCGCCTTTTTCATTGGCATGAATCATAGCGTCCTGCACTCCCTGTTCCTGGACAATCTTCAGTATCAATGCCTTGATATGCTCTCCGTACTGCTGCATGGTCGGGCTCGTTAGTTCGATCGTTATGCCGGTCCCTGGTTCCGCCGGAGCTATCATGATCAGGATATCGGTCGATTCCACGGTGCCGGCCTGAGCCGGATTCAGAAGTATTGCCATAAAAAAATCCTTCCTCTCTACCTTTGCGTATGATAATCCAAACCAGTTCCCAAATGCGTAAAAATCCTCTCTTGGAGCAAATTATAGTCAATTCCATTCACAATGAAAAATTCATAGATACGATAAGCATTCATTCATAATTTGAATAGTATGTCATACAAAGGGAAATGATCCTATTTCGCGAATTAATAATCAACCATATGATTGTAAAAATTAGGGGATGCGTGATGGATGAGCGAGACTGGTTAATCTTTCATGTTCTTGCGGATAAAAGGAATATCACCAAAACGGGGCAAGCTTTGTTCATTTCCCAACCGGCCCTCACGACTCGACTGCACCAGATTGAGGAGGAATTGGGAGCCAAGTTGCTATATCGATCCGGAAAAGGAATCCACTTCACGCCCCAGGGTGAATACTTGGCCCAATGTTCCAAGGAAATGGTGAAACGCATTCAGGAAATCAAAGACCGGATCAGCAGCATGCATGGCAATGTGCAGGGGACCTTGCGTATTGCGGCTTCCCATTTCATGACAAAATACAAGCTACCGCGCCTTTTGAAACTCTTCAAAGAACAATATCCTCATGTTGAATTCAAGCTCATCACAACATGGAGTAAAGAAATTCTCAATCTAGTCAACACGCAGGAAGTCCACGTCGGGTTTATTCGCGGTGAATACCCTTGGCCGAACGAAAAAAAGCTGCTTTTTGCAGAAACGATGTGTGTCGCTTCAATCGATTCGTTCGAAATCAATGACCTTCCCACCCTGCCCAGAATCAATTACAGAACAGATGAATCCGCCAAGCTGCTCATAGATAATTGGTGGCGAGAACACTTTACCGTTCCGCCGGTCGTCAGCATGGAAGTTGATCGTGTAGATACCTGCAAAGATATGGTGTTGCATGGACATGGTTATGCCATAATGCCCAGCCTGATACTGAACGATGTCGACAACCTCCATAAAATTACCCTAACAAGCAATAATGGAGAACCTGTCTTACGAAAAACATGGATGATCTATCAAAAAGAACTGCTTGAAATCAACTCACTCAACGCTTTTGTCCAATTCACCGAAACGTTTGATTTCCTTGCATTATAGCCTTATTCGTTTTTCCTGTGCAACAATATTTTCAAGACTGCACTCACTGCTTTCGCCGAAGAGGAGCATTTTAATTTTCCGCCTAGGGTACTGCCATTGTCAGTACCCTTTTTTCTGCTTTCTAGCCAGATGGAACCTCGGTTTCATGAAAATGACCGCCCGACCATTCAGAGAGAAGGCTATCTTTTTTACTTATAGTTTAAAACGCTCCGGAATCATGCGACTATGAAGCGTAATTTTCGTATTACAACAAAAAACTCCGGTTTCGGCCGGATTCTCAAAGAAAATAGCGGGCCGAAGCCCGCATGTATCGCCGCCTGAATTTCATCGCAGTCTCGTCTCCCAAAAACTATATCCCAGCACAATCACCATGATCACGCCGTAAATCA
>CAZXCC010000425.1:0-1994 GCA_964638945.1 uncultured Veillonellaceae bacterium
ATTTTTGACATGATGAAAGCGCCTATAATCCAACCGGAAATCTCCGGACGTGCATATTGCAAAAGCGCTGCCTGATGCAATCCCAACGCTCCGGCAATATCACGCAAATGACAAGCGGCGCAGAAACCGTAATTGCCTGGATTGCCGGCCTGCACAAGCAAAACGGCTCCAAGCCCAAAGGAAAGTCCTGCAATGTAAATCCAAAACCAAGACAATTCAAATCACCTCTCGAATCCATTAATATAGATAAAATCTATCTTAGCATATATTATTTTCTATTTACAATCAATTTGTTCAAAAACAGGAAAAGAAAATAGGATAGAGAAATCATATATTGGATGTTGAGGTGAAAATGATGTCATATTTACAGGCATGGGCAGTGTTTATTGCTGTTGCGGAAGAGAAGAGCTTTTCAGCCGCAGCAAAAAAACTCTCTCTTTCGCAACCAACGGTGTCTTTCCATATTGATGCTTTGGAAAAGGAATTGGATTGCCCTCTTTTCCGGCGAACGCATCGAGGAGTCGAACTTACAGCCTATGGAATGGCTCTTTATGAAAGCACTTGCGACATTAAGCGGGTTTTGGAAAAATCGGAAAGAAAACTGCTGGCTATGCGTCGAGGCGCAAGTGGAAAAGTAACAATCGGGGCAGGTACTATTCCGGGGGAATATATACTACCTTCTGTTTTACCTTCTTTTCTCAAGGAACATCCCGATGTTTCAATTTCTTTAATTTCTGCGGATAGCCAGTCGATATATAAATTGTGGCAAGAAGGAAAATTGCCAATTTGCGTGATTGGCTTTTTTCCGCAAGGAGTTGCTCATGCATGTGAGATATGGGAAGATGAAATTATTCCGGTGGTATCGCCAAAGATGCCTTTGGCGGAAACTCCATTAAACGCAAAGGACTTTTTACGTTATCCACTGGTATTTCGACATGCAAGCTCCGCGTCAATGGAAGTGGTACGCGAAGCGTTGAAAAACATAGGTATTTCATCAGAAGAATGCAATATTGTCCTGCATGTCAGCGGTAATGAAGCACTAAAAACCGCTGTAATGTATGGGACGGGGATCGGCTTCGTCTCGAAGCGGGCTGTGGAGAAAGAACTGGCAGAAGGTACTCTTCTGCAGGTTTTTGTTGAAGGGTTGCAGATAAAGCGAAGTTTTTATGCAGTGAGGAATGCTGACATGGAGATGCCGGTGACTCTGGCATTATGGCAACACCTCCTTGCACACCGGGAATAGGATGGAGTATTGACAAAGTTAAATCATTTAATTATAATCAGGTCATAAAAGTTCATATAACTGCTCTCTACAGGGGGAGTAGCCGGACAGCAGAATCGTCAATACGGGGAAACCCCGGTTCTGTTGGCAGCATATAGTTGCAGGCAAGACCTTGTTCCCAAAAAGGAATGAGGTCTTTTTGTTTGTGCCTATTTGTAAACCGGCTATGACGGGGAACACAGTTGGTCAGAAAGCCGAAAAAATGAAAGGGGTTATCTGCAATGTTTCTGTTTTCCGGCGAGTTTCTGTGGGGTTTATTCGCGGTAGTCATGATCGATCTGGTGTTGGCGGGAGATAACGCAATTGTGATCGGTATGGCTGCCAGGAATGTACCACTCGAACATCGACGCAAGGCCATCATGTATGGGATGGCTGGAGCTGTAATCGTAAGAGCGTTGGCAACGTCCTGCGTAGTATGGCTGCTTCAAATTCCAGGTTTATTGATGGTCGGTGGAATTATGCTGATCTGGATCGCGTACAAACTGCTGGCGGAAGAACAAGGCAACAGACATGAGATTGATGCCAAAGACAGCCTGTTCGCCGCCGTCCGGACGATTATCGCAGCGGATGCAGTCATGGGAATCGACAACGTTCTAGGGGTTGCCGGTGCCGCTCACGGAAGCCTTCTATTGGTAGGTTTGGGTCTTGTGATTAGCGTTCCGATTGTAATCTGGGGGAGTACCTTTTTTATCAAATGTGTGGAAAAATATCC
>CAZXCC010000426.1:0-1994 GCA_964638945.1 uncultured Veillonellaceae bacterium
GGTGGAATCAATGTGAGCAAGAGTTTAGCTGCGCTGCTGCTTGAAAAGGCACCCGCGATTTCAGCCCGCGTTGACAACGAACTGATGCCAAAATGGCTGAAACAGCGCGGTATAAAGTCTTAAAAACAGATAACGTCTCATGCGGACCGTTCCCGGCAGATCCGACAACGGTCCGTATGGGGCTCCTTGCTGCGCAACTTGGTCGGACAAAAATATCCGGAGGTATTATGGATGAGTACGAGTGATACGCCCGTTTTTCAGGATGTTAGAGATACTTTCTTGGCCTCGGTGATAACTGAAAAATATACAGCAGATATTGTTGCCGAAATGGCCGGTGTTATTTCCGGGGAGCGAATCCTCGCCGAAGCCTTGCAGGGTATAGGAATCCAGCCTGATTATCTTGTTGCGGACGGGTTCGAAGTAAAACAGGGAACGGTCATTGCTACATTTTCCGGTTCTCCCAAACAGATCGCCCTGGCGGAAGAGTTTTCCATCGGCGTTCTGGCAAAACCGTCCGGCATAGCAACCGCAGCTCGCCGGGCCGTTGCCCTGGCCGGTCCTGATATGAGCATTGTCTGCGGAGCATGGAAAAAGATGCCTCCTGCGATCAAACATATGGTTCGTGAGGCGATAACCTGCGGCGGTGCGGCTTTTCGTATCAGCGACAAACCTTTCGTATATCTGGACAAAAACATTGTAAGCATGTTGCGTGGTATTGCTCCAACACTTGCCGCTGTCAGGGATATGAAGGACAGTTTGAAATGTATCCAGATAAAAGGCTGGTATGAAGACGTTGCGGAAGAGGCGGTCCTTGCAGCGACACATGGGGCGGACATTATCATGGTAGATACTGGAAGAATGGTGGACATGCAGAGAGTTAATGAAACTTTGTGCGGAAAAGGGCTGAGAAGTCGTGTCAAATTGGCCTTTGCCAAAGGAATACAAATCTTGGATATTCCTACATTAACCAATTGTGGCATCGATATTCTGGATATCGGTTGTGCGATACTGGATGCGCCATTGCTTGATATGCGCCTTGATGTCAGACGCGGAGGGTGAAATATGGAACTAAATCTTCTTCACAAGACAGAATTGAAAATCATGTCTGTTTCCTTGAGTTCGGTGAATCTAAGCGACTTGGCGGCAGCAGTTGCTGAAGTTTTGGAATTGCCGCGAACGCAGGTGTTGGTTGTGGATGTCAGAGAGGAACATATCTGTCTGGATATTTTGGAAAAATCACTTGATGTGGAACAGATCATTGGCAAAGAGCAGATTCTGTTGGAGCGGTTGGCGCTAATCCCCGGTTTGCAGATTTCTCCCTCCACTTACATCGATTCTGCAGGAATCCTGGGGTTGATCGGTTGCGATGAATCGGAAGCCAAATCGATAACCCGCAATGTTCGGGAAGTGGCAGATGAAATCAAGAAAAACATTTTGGCAAGAGCGATTGTGTTTTCCACGGGTTTTGAATTGAAAGCAAAGATGATAGAGGATACAAATGCTCCTTTTTTGATGGAATTGCTGCAGACACAGGGCTATAAAGTGAAATTTGGCGGAATTGTTGAAGATGATATCTCCTCCCTGCGTTATTCATTAGCTGATGCTGCTGACAGGGGCTTCGGACTTGTGATCACTACTGGCGGCGTCGGCGCGGAAGATAAGGATTTTAGTGTCGAAGCTCTGTTGAAGCTTGATCCGGAGGCCAGTACTCCATGGTTGGTAAAATTTGAACGTGGAACAGGCCGACATGTAAAAGACGGTGTAAGAATCGGCGTGGCACAAATGGGTTTGACGACTTTTATCAGTTTGCCGGGACCGCATGACGAAGTCGTTGGTGTAGCTGACGTAATTCGAAAACATTGCTTGTGTGATGATATCGATAAAACAGCCTTGGCAAACGATATCGCAGCTGTTCTGAGAGCCAAACTTACAGCAAAGAAAAAGCATTTTGAGCACGGCAACGGTCACGAAAATGTTCATCATTAGGTAGAAGG
>CAZXCC010000427.1:0-1989 GCA_964638945.1 uncultured Veillonellaceae bacterium
TGCCTGTTGCATGCATTGTTTGTTTGTTCCTTTTGTAATATAATTACTTCGAAATTAGTTTTCGGGCGGAAAGTGTATTTATCCTGCTTATTAGGCGTGGTTCGTCCGATCCATTTTGTGTTTGTAGGAGGAGAGAAATTGAAAGTACTAGTCGTAAACTGTGGAAGTTCTTCGCTAAAGTACCAGTTGTTCAACATGGAAGATGAAAGCGTTTTGGCCAAAGGGTTGGTTGAGCGTATTGGCATCGAGGGTTCGATATTGAATCATCAGCCGACAGGCAAGGGAAAGATTCCTTTGACTGCCGACATAAAAAACCACACGATCGCAATCAAGATGGTGCTGGATGCATTGACAGACAAAGAACATGGTGTGGTTGCCAGCATTGATGAGATTGACGCTATTGGTCACAGGGTCGTGCATGGCGCAGAAAAATTCAGCGACTCGGTTCTCATCACCCCGGCTGTGATGGATGCACTGGAAGAATTTGTGGAACTTGCTCCATTGCATAATCCCCCTAATATTTCCGGTATCAATGCCTGCGAGGAAATTATGCCGAATGTTCCGCAGGTTGGCGTTTTTGACACGGCATTTCATCAAACGATGCCCAAACACGCATTTCTTTATGGACTCCCATATGAAGCCTATGAAAAATACGGAGTGCGCCGTTATGGCTTCCATGGCACATCGCACAAATATGTTTCGCAACGCGTTGCCGAACTCATGGGGAAACATATGACGAATCTCCGTATCATCACTTGTCATCTGGGCAATGGAGCGAGTATCGCCGCAATCAAAAATGGCAAGTCGATCGATACCAGCATGGGTTTCACGCCGCTGCAAGGTTTGGTCATGGGAACACGTTGCGGAGATATTGACCCTGCTATTACGCCGTATTTGATGAAAAAATTGAACATGACCCCAGAACAGGTGGATACCTATCTGAACAAGAAGTCGGGCGTACTGGGCATATCCGGTGTATCCAGCGACTTCCGGGATTTGGAGGAAGCCTCTTCCAAAGGAAATGAAAGAGCGCAACTTGCAATTGATGTCTTTGCATATACGGTACGCAAGTATATTGGCAGCTATGTAGCCGCCATGGGCGGAGTGGACGCCATCGTGTTTACCGCCGGTCTCGGAGAAAACTCGCCGCATATGCGTGATTATATCTGCAATGGTCTGGAATACTTGGGAACGCGTATTGATCATGCACGCAACAACGTGCGGGGTCAAGAACAGGAGATCAGTGTGGAAGGCTCGAAGGTCAAAATCTTTGTAGTTCCAACGAATGAAGAACTGATGATTGCCCGCGATACAAAAACAATTTGTGCTCCTCTGGTGAAGTAAGCGGTTAAGTTTTCTTGACAAGCCTTGGACGCATAGCTATAATTGGTAAGGTGGTTGACCATTGGTAAATGTGGATATCTCCAGAATCAGAGAGACATTGGGTGAAATCCAGCAGTTTTCTGTTCATGTTGACGCTCAGGAAATTGGTGGCGAAGATGTCTGGGTTACGGGAGAAGTTGTTGTTTCCGGCCAAATTACCAATATTGGCAACTCTTTGCGGCTTGATGGCGAGTTGACAGGGAAAGCATTTTTGGAATGCAGCCGCTGTCTGAAAGCGTATGAACAGTCGGTACATTTTCAGTTTGAAGAAGAACTTTCCGGAACGGATATTTCTTTACAGACGGATTTGATTGATATTTCGCCATTTCTGCGTGAAGCGTTAATTTTTCAAGAACCTATGAAACCTTTATGCAGTGAAAATTGTCGTGGAATTTGTCCAAACTGCGGTGCAGATATGAATCAATCGGAATGCAAATGTGACAGAACAATTGTAGATCCGCGTCTTGCTGGCTTGCGCCGGTTACTGGAACCTTAAATTTTGATGACTCTTAAATAGAGTGGCACGTGAAGGAGGTGTAATGACATGGCGGTACCCAAGCGGAAACTTTCGAATTCACGCAAAAATCGGCGCCGGGCGAACTGGAA
>CAZXCC010000428.1:0-1979 GCA_964638945.1 uncultured Veillonellaceae bacterium
ACCTTCGGAACACTTCAAATTCATGCCGCCCGCTTTCCAGAAAACTTCTGCGGTTGCTGAGTCCCGTCAAGGCGTCCGTGGAGGCCATTTGCCTGAGTGCCTGCTCCATCCGATGCCGCTCCGTCAGATCAATGCCCGAGGCCAATATCCCGTCAATATTGCCCTGCGGGTTGCGCAGCAACGCGTTTTTCCATGATACGATCCGCCTTTCTCCTTTTCTGTTCAGCACTTCATAATCATGTAAATTCTGGCTTATCTGTTTTTCTCCGTCCATTGTCATCTGATACTTTTTCCGGGTTTGTTCCCGATATTCCTCTGGAACGGAAGTCTCAAACCAATCTTTCCCCTGCAGCTCCGCTTCATCATATTCCAGCACTTCGCAGCCATACCGGTTGATCAACGTGATCCGTCCAACTCTATCCAAGGCAACAATGATCGACCCGGCGATTGCCAGGTATTGTTCCGCCCGTTCCTTTTCCGCCAAAATGTTCCGGCCCAGTTTCTCCTGTCTTTTCATAATACGGCTCAGCAGCGCCATCACGACAAACAGCACGGTACTGAAAAATACTGCCATGCCGTAGTAAATTTTCCGTCTCTCATAATAACGCGCCAACGCAACAGCTTCGTCAACGGAAACGCCGATCACGAGAGGATATCCTTCGACAGCCCGATAAGAAATAAAACGGCGCGCCTGTGTAAATAGCGTTTCGTTAATATAACGGCCCTCGATTGGCGATTTTTCCATCGCCTGAAATATTGGACCTCCGGTGAGATTTTTCCCCAACAGGTCGAGAGATTCTTTATCCGTTGCCCGGATGATGCCATCTTTCCCCAAGAGAAGAAAGTGCATTTTTCCCAGGCTTACTCTATTGAACACATCCGTAAAATAGTCTGTTCCCATGGCCAGAGAGGCAACCCCGCGCAGGCTTCCGTCGGGATTATTGATGCGGCGGCTCATGTGGAATGAAGACTGCCCCGAAACGCGACCCATCTGAACAGGACCAATGAAACGGGTGCCCGAGTCTTGCCCGACATGGGCCAGGAATTGCGGACGGTCCGCCAGGTTTGCTCCCCGGGTATCTTCCCGGAAGCTGAAAATAAAATCTCCATTGGGTCCAATAACGGACGCCTGCGCGGTAAAGCGGGAAAAATTGGCCAACTTCAACGCTTCACGCATTTCTGCCGGAATGGCGCCCTGCATTTCATAGAATTGCTTCATAAACAGCAAGATACTGTCGGCGTCGTTCAGGATGTCCAGAATATGGACCTCCATGGCTTTGGCAACGCCGGACTGGATTCTGAAAATGCTTTTTACTTCGTCGTCACGGTCCTGCTCGACCAACTGTATGGCAACTAACCACAGCGCGCCAATCAGGCACAGCCCTACCAAGCCAATCCAAAAATTCAGATTGGAATTAGTTTTTCCCGTATTCTTTTGCGGGAACAGAAGGCTGTCCCCAGTTTTCAACAGGCCACCCCCTGCAGGAAAACCGTGTTCTCACACGGTTTCCGCTACTTTCGCATTAAATATGCTGTTTTCGGCAAAAAATACGATACTTCCACAGGTCCGGCATCCGCCTGGTCGGATGGTTTTGGCGGTTCTTCGGCGATTTTCCAGTGCAGGGTCACCGGTTTTCCCGGGATGTATTCAAGTGTCGCCTTTCCTGTTTCCGGGCTCAGCCCGCTCTTCCACTCCATAAATGCGGTGGACCCTTCGATGGTTCCAAGCATGGAAACACTGCCAACGCTGGAATCAACCCGTCTTCCATAATCATACACCGCCGTGTGCGCCCCTTTGATAATCCGGCCTTCTTGTTCAAGAATAATGGTAAAAGCTGTATTGTCGACAAAAGCATACCACGTTCCGGCAAAGGACCCGGCTTCCGAAGAACTTCTGGGCGTCGGCCAGTCGTTGCTGCCCGGCCGGTTTGTCTTGTCCGGGGTACGGTCATCCCCCGCCGGAAGACCGTCTGCAAACA
>CAZXCC010000429.1:0-1976 GCA_964638945.1 uncultured Veillonellaceae bacterium
GAGAAGGCGAGTAAATGCCGAAAAACAAAGGTTGGTTCCGGGTTTACGACCGGGTTATCGATAGCCCGGAAATCCTCGAACTGAGCGATACCGAATTCCGAATCATCGTTTCCCTCTGGTCGCTGGCATCGGCCGGCGGCCAGGAGGATGGGGAGATTCAATACAAAAGAGGCGTTCTTTGGCGCAGGGTCGCTCCCCAGATGTCCAAAGACGATTTTTTGACGGCTCTGGACAATCTCGCAAAAGTTGGTCTGCTGATTGACGCAGAGGGGTTCTATAAACCAAAGGACTGGGTCAGACACCAGTATACGTTTGACAGCAAAAAACCAAGCATAAGAAAGAGAAAGGAACGCAGTCGGGAAGTCGTCGGGAACTCTTCGGGCAGCGATGGGGAACAACTGGGGCAGCAAGATACAGATACAGACTCAGATACAGACACAGATGCAGAATCAGACACAGACCCAGCACAAGATGCAAAAAAAGAAGCAGAAGAAAAGACACGATCTCGCTCAGCAAAATTGGCTGAGTTTGTAACGATGACGGAAGACGAACACCAAAAGCTGATTGAGGAGTACGGCGAGGTGGCCGCAAAGGAAATGATTTTGATGCTGGACGATTACAAAGGAGCCAGCGGGAAAAAATACAAGTCCGATTACCGGGCGATCCGAAGCTGGGTGGTGGGGCGATGGAAAAAGAACCATATTGCAGATAAATCCGGCAATCATTTTATGGATGCCCTGAAAGAAATGGCATGGGAGGGGAGTGGATGACAAGACAGGAGATTTGCGCGCTGCTGGCGCTCGCGTCCAGTTCCTACCCTTCGATGCAGGCCAGAGATCCCAAACCGGTTGTGGATGCCTGGTCGATCCTGCTCGCGGATATAGACCCTGTCGTGGCAAAGGCTGCGATCATCAAGGTTTGCCGTGAATCGCAATTTTTCCCCAGTGTGGCGCAGATCATAGCGGCGGCGAAGCAGCTGGACCCCGACAACGAAAAGCTGCCGACGGCGGCCGAAGCGTGGGAAGAAGTGAAGCGGCTGATCACCGATATCGGCCCGTACCGGGCTCCTGCGTACAGCTGCGACACAGTGCGCCGGGCGGCGCAGTCCATCGGCTGGCTGCAGCTTTGCACCGGAGACAATGCGGAAGCGGACCGTGCGCATTTTTTAAAAATCTATGAATCCATGCGGAGTCGGCATGTAGAAGACGAAGAAAACAAAATTGCCCTGGAGTTATCCGGGACGGGAGCCCTGCTCGTGGCACTGACCCGGAAGCTGGTGAAAAGGCAATAAGGAGGCGTTTTATGAGAATCTGCATCGATCCTGGGCACAGCGGCCCCGACGAACCGGGAGCATGCGCCGGTGGAGCAACGGAAGCGGCGGTGAATCTGCAAGTGGCAAAAACCCTGGCGCATATGCTTGAAGGCGCAGGCCACAAAGTGAAGTTGACGCGGGAAGATGATATCGAGGACGAGAGCCTCAGCTGGAGGGCAGAAGTCGCTGATAAGTTCCGTGCGGACATTTTCATCAGCCTTCACTGCAATAGTGCAGAAAATCCGGAGGCGCACGGCACGGAGGTCTGGTACTACCCCGGAAGCGAAAAGGGGCGCAATCTTGCCATCAGCATACAGACGGCTCTCGTTATGAACTGCCAGACCACAAACCGGGGAGTGAAAACCAATGATACCTGGACGGTGCTGAAAGCAACCTCTTGCCCGGCTGTTCTGGTGGAGATGGCATTCATCTCGAACGAAGAGGAGCGCGGCCTGCTTACCGATTGTTTCCTGCAGCGCCTGTTTGCGGTTGGAATTACCCGGGGAGTTTGCCGGTTTGCAAAGATCGGGACGCTACCTCCGGAAAATGTTGAATGGCCTGTAAAAGCCGATATATAAGGCTTGACGAAAATTCGTTGACGGTTTTTTGCAGTGGATTTATACTGAAACCATAAAAGAATAGCGCGAGTGGGGATGGAGCGCAT
>CAZXCC010000430.1:0-1972 GCA_964638945.1 uncultured Veillonellaceae bacterium
TATCACCACATCGCCACCGGTCATTGCTGCAGCAACCATGTAGGTGCCTGCTTCGATACGGTCGGGAATCACCGCGTAATTCGTTCCGGTCAGCTGCCTTACGCCTTCGATTTTTATCACATTGGTACCGGCGCCGCGAACTTTGGCGCCCATAGCATTCAGGTAGTTCGCCAAATCGACGATTTCCGGTTCCTGCGCCGCATTTTCGAGAATCGTCTGTCCTTTGGCAAGGCTTGCCGCCATCATGATGTTCTCCGTAGCGCCTACACTGGGGAAATCCAGATATATCCCGGCTCCCACCAGGCCTTTCGGCGCGCGTGCCTCGATGAAACCATGACCCAGAATGATTTCCGCGCCAAGAGCTTCAAAACCCTTCAGATGCAGATCAATCGGCCGTGTCCCTATGGCACAGCCGCCCGGCTGGGAAATGCGCGCTTCCTGGAAACGCGCCAACAGCGGCCCCATAACCAAAAAAGAGGCCCGCATCTTTCGGACCAGCTCGTATGAGGCTTCACAGCTTTTGATTCCGGTACTGTCTACATAAAGCCGGTCCGGCTCTTCCCATCGGGTAGTAAGTCCCAGGTACCGCAATACCTCTGCAATGGTTCGTACATCGTCCAAATCAGGAACTTCTTCAATAACAGAAGGGGTGGACGCCAACAGGGAAGCAGCAATGACCGGCAATACGGCGTTTTTTGCGCCGCTGATCTTTACTGTTCCCGAAAGTTTGCGTCCTCCCTCAATAATCAGTTTGTCCAATCGTACTATTACTCCTTACGTTTTCCGTCAACGCTTGCTGTGCTCCGCAATACGAAGTCGCATCAGCGCACGCCTGAGCGCCAGTTCCGCCCTTTCCACATCAATATCCGGTGTCGGATGGGAAATGCGGGCTTCTGCACGTTCCCGCGCGGCCGCTGCCCTGCGAATGTCAATTTCTGCCGCCGTCTCGGCCACAGGAGCCAGTACTGTGATTTTATTGTCACGCACTTCCATAAAACCACCAGCCACAGCTACAGTGCTTTCCGTTTCGTTTTGCCGATAACGGAGCGGCGCAATGTCAAGCGCCACCACCAGGGGAGCATGGTTGAGCAAAATTCCCACTTCTCCGTCGATAGCACGTGCTATCACCATGTCCACCTCGACAGTGCACAATGTCCGTTCAGGTGTTCGGATGTCCAGTGTCATCGTTTTGGACATCTGACTATTCCCCTTTCAGCTTGCGTGCCTTTTCCACCGCTTCATCGATGGTTCCGACCATGAGGAATGCCATTTCCGGCAATTCATCATGTTTGCCTGCCAGGATTTCCTTGAACCCGCGAATGGTTTCTTTTATCGGCACATATTTTCCAGACATGCCTGTGAACTGTTCGGCAACAAAGAACGGCTGGCTGAGGAAACGCTGAATACGCCGCGCCCGGCCCACGGTAAGTTTGTCTTCATCGGACAGCTCTTCCATGCCGAGAATCGCAATAATATCCTGCAGTTCCTTGTAACGCTGCAGCACTTCCTGTACGCCGCGCGCCACTTCATAATGCTCATCGCCGATAATGTTCGGGTCCATGATGCGGGACGTGGAATCGAGCGGATCCACCGCAGGATAAATCCCCATTTCCGAAATCGCACGGGACAAAACCGTTGTCGCATCCAAGTGGGCGAATGTGGCTGCCGGAGCAGGGTCGGTCAAGTCGTCAGCAGGGACATAGACTGCCTGCACTGAAGTAATGGAACCTTTTTGCGTGGAAGTGATTCGTTCCTGCAACGCCCCGACGTCCGTACCCAGCGTAGGCTGGTAACCAACGGCTGACGGCATGCGTCCGAGCAACGCGGACACTTCGGAACCGGCCTGGATGAAACGGAAAATATTGTCGATGAACAGGAGCACGTCCTGGCCCTGTACATCGCGGAAATACTCCGCCATGGTCAAAGCCGACAAGGCAACCCGCATACGGGCTCCCGGCGGTTCGTTCATCTG
>CAZXCC010000431.1:0-1963 GCA_964638945.1 uncultured Veillonellaceae bacterium
TGGAAACTCTTGGCAGCACCACAGTAATCTGCAGCGATAAAACAGGCACCTTGACGCAGAATCAGATGACTGTTGTGAAAGTCTTTGCCGATAACCGCCTGTTTGAAGTAACCGGCGAAGGCTACAATCCCGAAGGAACATATTCTTTTGAAGGCAATGCCATTGCGACCGCTTCCCAACCCGGCCTGGACCTTTTGCTGCGTGGCAGCGCCCTTTGCAATGATGCCAAACTCAAACCCGGCGATACCGCAAAGAACTGGAAAATAACAGGTGATCCAACAGAAGGCGCTTTGGTTGTAGCCGCAGCCAAAGGTGGTTATCATTTTGAGCCTGTCAATGCCAAATATCCGCGTATTCAGGAAATCCCCTTTGATTCTGGACGTAAAATGATGACTACCTTCCATCGTGATACGGACGGCAAAATCATCGCGTTTGTCAAAGGTGCTCCGGACATTATGCTGGATAAATGTCCCAACATCAGTGCCAATGGCCAGGAAGAGCCTCTGACTTCCGCAATCCACGATAGCATTCTTGCTGCCAACAGCAAAATGGCAAAAATGGCATTACGGGTGTTGGCTGTTGGTTATCGCAAATTCGATTCGCTGCCGGCCGCATTGAATCCGCAGGAAATTGAAAAGGATCTGACTTTCATTGGGTTACTTGGAATGATCGATCCTCCTCGTCCTGAAGCGCGCGAAGCAGTTAAAATTTGCGCTGCAGCAGGCATCCGTCCCATCATGATCACAGGAGACTATAGGGACACTGCTTTGGCTGTGGCGATGGATCTGGGAATTGCAAAAGGGGAAGGTCAAGTCTGTGCCGGGCACGAACTTGATGCAATGAGTCCCGAAGAGTTGAGTAAAGTTGTAAGGCATACAAATGTCTTTGCCCGCGTGTCCCCGCAGCACAAGGTAGCCATCGTGGAAGCCCTGCAGGCGAACAACGAAATCGTCGCGATGACAGGCGATGGCGTCAATGATGCTCCCGCCCTGAAGAAAGCCGATATCGGTGTCGCAATGGGAATCACCGGTACGGACGTGACTAAAGAAACTGCCGATATGGTCCTCACGGACGATAATTTTGCCAGTATCGTTTCGGCAGTAGAAGAAGGACGCGTCATTTTTGCGAATATCCGCAAATTTGTTTTCTTCCTGCTTTCCTGCAACCTGGCAGAAATCTTCGTTATCTTCTTTGCCATGCTGCTGGGCTGGCCCATCCCATTGCTGCCAATCCAACTATTGTGGCTGAACCTTGTTACGGATGCATTCCCCGCTCTGGCGCTGGGAATGGAAAAACCCGAGCCCGGAGTCATGGCTGTGGATCCTCGCGACCCGTCCGAGCCACTGCTGAATAAAAACATGAAGATCATGATCGGCATTCAAAGCACCGTGCTCACCTTTTCGGTACTGGGCGCTTACTATTATGGTCTTTCCCTTAACAATATCTCCATGGAACAGTATATTCTGATGGGTGGCGAGAAAGCCGCTGAAATGTTGGAAATGCCACGCACCTATGCGTTTGCTACCATGATTACGGCAGAATTGCTGCGAGCCTTCACAACCCGCTCCGAAATGTATTCCGTCTTCCGGATCGGCCTGTTCAGCAACAAATTCATGAACATCGGCGTAGGCTTCTCCTTCTTCCTCCTGCTGATGGCTCTATACGGACCGTTGCACGTTATTTTCAAGACTTTCGAACCAACCCTGCATGACTGGTTAATCATCGGCGGTTTTGGAATCCTGCCCTTTATTGCAGGTGAAATCGGCAAATTCTTTATCGATGTTACCGGCACCAAAGTACACCACGAGCCCCATGACGCATAAGTAATACTTGCAAGAGAGGCCCGGAGGATTTTCCTCCGGGCCTCTCTTTTGCACTGAATTATTTACGGTTTTAAAGTTTCCATACGATGCACCAACCAGGTCGCTGCAAGTAAATCGGCCGTCCCTCCCGGACTGATATT
>CAZXCC010000432.1:0-1955 GCA_964638945.1 uncultured Veillonellaceae bacterium
AAACAAACACAGTTGCGAGCCGAGTTTTTGGCTTCATATAACGCTTGGTCGGCTTTCATCATCATAATATCAATTGTATTGCCGCTTTGATATTCGGCAACCCCAATGCTGACAGTTACCACTCCCGCTTTATCAAATGTATGTTCTGCAATCAGTTTTCGGATACGTTCAGCCATTTCCAAAGCAGCATTCCAGGGGCATAGGGAACGATGATGGCAAACTCTTCACCGCCGACCCGGGCCAGAAAGTCACTATCACGGAGGGTAGATTGTATCAGCTGCACAAATTCGACCAGCACCTGATCACCAATCAGATGACCGTACGTATCATTGATACACTTGAAATGGTCAATATCCAGCATCATCAAAGATAAGGAATGCTGTTGACGTTGCGCGCGCTTGATTTCGCTTTCTGCTGCCTGAGTAAAGCTGCGACGGTTCCATGCGCCGGTCATCGGATCGGTTCCTGACAATCGTTCCAGTTCTGCGTTGACGCGTTCCAGTTCGCTGTTCGCTTTCTCCAGCTTGTTCTGGAGTATCCGTTGCTGCTTCGCCCGCAGCAGCAGGAGTGTGCAAAAAACAGCCATGAATAGGGTGGCTGTGAAAGCAGAATAATAGTATTGTTGCTGTCGAGTTCGAAATCTATGCAGAACGTCGTCGTAGGCGATTCCGACGCTGGCAATCAGGTTGAATTCCGGCAGAACGCGATAACATTGCATCCGTTCGACCTTGTCGATCAGGCTGAACGAGGTGAAACTTCCCATGGGAACGGTACGTGCGTTTGCCAATAAGATGCTTTGGCTGATATCCTGTCCATTCTCGCTGCTCAACCGGTGCTGGCGGGCACGCACGATGCCGTCAGTACCGACCAGAGTTATCAGGAAGTCTTTGCCGAGATCCATTTCGGTAAACATGCTGGTGATGTTGTTGGCCAGTACATTTGCGACTATTACGCCGCCGAAGGAGTTTTCAGGCTTGTTTATTCGCATGCTTACCGGGAAGGTTTGCATACTGGATTGCGGGTCCACGACAGGTTTCCCGACAAAGATCCAACTTTTCTGTTGCTGGGCATGGACTTGAAAATACTCCTGCTGGAGAATGCGGGTCGGACTCCTGAGAATTCCCATGGTTGCCATCAAGGTTCCGGACTCATCATACAAATCCAGATTATATAGACCTGGCGCCAACCGTCCATATTTCATGAGGTTGACGAATATTTCATTGCCTTTTCCTGACTGTTCGTAAATATCTTTGACCTCAGCAAGTTGAAAAGCAGCGGTTCCGATTACACGCCGGGTGCGTTCTTCAAATATCTTGGCCAGATTGTGTCCTTCCCGTTCCATGTGCTGGACTTCAGCCTGATATTCAGTCTCAACCATACTCCAGACATAAAGCCATATTGAACCAATAATGATGATTCCGAACAGGCAAATGATCAGCAAGGTGTTGCGATCCACACCCCAAACGACTTTCTGCAAGTTGCTGCCTGTTTGGTTGTTCATGGTATAGCTCCTTGCGCATTATGCACAAACTATTGAAGAAGTCTGTTCGGTAAAAAAGTGCTCATCAATTGCTATACAGTATTTGCCAAGCGCGGCAAAAGTCCTTCAGGAAAGAACCATGTTGTGCAAATAAACTCGCTTGGTTTGGCCTCATTGAGTGGATTCTACTCAACAGAGGATTGTGCCGAAAAAACGTTGTATCGACTGGTTTTTCTTCTATAATGACACGGCCAGTCAAAATGAAAAATTGGAAATTTTCATGGTGAAATTTTGAACATTTTTTGAACACACAGACCCAAAACAGGGTAGGGCGACACAGGGCGAAATTGCCTGTAAAAAACGCGCTTCAATCCAATAAAATCAACGACTTTCGCTGAAGTTGTTCTCTTGAGGTCAAATTGTCAAAAAACGGCCTGGATAAACTCAAAATCTGCCGTCAGCGATGGCGTGCCGG
>CAZXCC010000433.1:0-1955 GCA_964638945.1 uncultured Veillonellaceae bacterium
GGATATATGTCCTTAATCTTCGTAGTCACAAGCTCGGCATTCATATCTTCTTCCAAACTGATGAGAATCTCACCGACCCCGAAAACTCCCATCGCCAGAGTCAAAAAATCAATTCCATCCATGAGAATCATGGTGTCAAAAGTATACCGCAATGAACCGGTCACGGGATCAATCCCCACCGTGGCGAGCAAAAGCCCGAAAACGGCCATGATCATCCCCTTAAGCATGGATTTGCCTGATAAAAATGCCGCAAGTGTGAGACCGAGCAAAGTCAGCGAAAAGTATTCGGCAGGACCGAACTTCAGGGCAAAAGATGATAACGGCGGCGCAATGAATGTCAATGCAATAATGCCAAAAGTTCCGGCAATAAAGGAACCGATGGCCGATATTCCGAGGGCGGCGCCGGCACGCCCCTTTTTTGCCATTTGATAGCCGTCGATGCAAGTTACTACGGATGCGGCTTCACCGGGAATATTCAGCAAAATGGAGGTGGTAGATCCTCCATACATGGCGCCGCAATAAATTCCCGCCATCATGATTATGGATGTTAGCGGTGAACCCAAAGCATAAGTTATCGGCAATAGGAGAGATATTGTGGCTGCCGGTCCCAATCCAGGAAGAACACCTACAGCAGTCCCAAGCACTGCCCCGATAAAACCAAACAGCAAATTGACCGGAGTGAGAGCCAACGCAAATCCGTTGAGCAGACCCTGCATTTCAACCATATGTGCGCTCCTCCATCATATCAATATGCCTACAGGCAGGGAAATTGAAAGCAACGAAGTGAAAAGGTAAAGACACGTCGTGCCGAACACTACCAATAGCGCGACCGTTCTCCACGAAGAATGTTCGATGATACGCAGCCAGGCAATAAACAAAAGCGCAGTCGAAGAAATAAATCCCAGCCAGCCAATCAGAAATACATAGGAGAACATCACGCATGCAGCCTTTACCGGTCGGATCCAGGACCCTTTGCGCCACAAAGTTACCGGCAATGCATCGCTTCCCAAGTTTCGCAAAAAAAACACAAGACAAAGCACAGACAAAACTATGGCCAACCAAAACGGAAAAAAACCCGGTCCTGGAGCGTGGAACGTACCAAAACCGATCTGCCACGCTCCGATAGCCCCTGCTACACCGACAAGAAACAAAGTAACCGCCGACAGTCTCTCCCAACGTTTCATGGCAAATCGCCTACTTCAATCGATTTCCCCTGTTTTGACGATGCATAGATACCAAGTACGATTGCCAGAGCTTTCAGACCTTCTTCTCCGGTCACAGATGCGTCCCGGTTGTCCCGGATAGAAGAAATAAAGTCAATTATCTGTGCTTTATGATTGAGATGCGAAATTGCCGGCGAATTCGTTGCCCCGTACGATACTTTGACTGGATCAACATAATCAGACTCATTACAACCCTGGACTTTCCAAGCTGTGATATTCCCACCCTCAAGTGAAATAAAGCCTTTTTCGCCGTGAATTTCAATCTTTTCCTTTACTCCGGGCCATAAGGCAGTGGCCCCTTCGATGACACCGACTGCTCCGTTTGCCCATTCCAGTACAGCCACACCAAGATCCTCCGTCTCAATGGAATGTACCGCAGTACGCACATGCCCGAAGATGGATTTTACGGGTCCCATAAACCACTGCAGCAAATCGATGGTGTGGATGGCCTGATTGATGAGCGCTCCCCCTCCCTCAACGGCCTGAGTGCCTCTCCAGTCATTCACTTTATAGTACTCTGGCGGACGGTACCATTTTACATAGGCATCCCCCTGGATAAGGCGGCCAAGCATGCCTTCATCCAATGCGGCCTTGACTTTTTTCGCCGCCGGAGTAAAACGGTTTTGGAATACCACAGACAAAACAAGACCTCCATCACGGTACGCCTTCACCAACTTGACCGCTTTTTCGATGCTGACATCGATCGGTTTTTCCACGAACAGATGTTTTCCT
>CAZXCC010000434.1:0-1951 GCA_964638945.1 uncultured Veillonellaceae bacterium
TCCCTTGCGATGGAACTGGACCAACAGGTCTCCAAATTCAAGACAGCGTAAGCGGGGCAGTAAAGGTTGTTTTTAAGAACGACTGGTCTTTCGGTCGTTCTTTTTTAGTTGAGGTGTCCAATAATGATGTTGCCAATTGCTGACGGGTACTAACCAATGCTTATAAAACATGATGCGTGGGAGCCGTATATCTATGAAAAAAACCTTCTTTTCAAGCCCCTGGACTTCAAAGTATCTGATTGCATTATCCATCACGGCGCTTCTTTTCATTTTCCTTTCCGCAACGTTGGAATATACCATCGAAACACAGAAAAACAGTGCATTCATGATCAATCTCAGCGGCAGGCAGAGGATGCTCACCAAAGAAATTGCATTAAAGGGGATGCAAATATTCTATACGACCGATTCCGTGTCCCGAGGAGCTTTGAAGAATGAAATGTTATCTGCGGTAGCTGAATTGCAAAACAATCATGAGGTGTTAACCTTGTCGCCGATACCGGAAATCCAAGAATTATATTTTGGCCAGAGTGCGTCGCTGGATTATCAGGTTCGCCAATATATGCATAATGCGGTAGCTTTGGCCAACATCCCGGAGTCAACGGGGAAGCAGCAAAAAGAAGAACTCGCTTCAGCTTTAATTCCGGAATCCGAAAAACTATTGCAAGCCTTCAATGAAGTGACGTATCGCTTTCAAAGGGAAAGTGAACGCAAGATAACGGAACAACAGAAGATTGTGCGCATTTCCTTGTTGTTCGGGTTGCTGATACTGCTTTTGCAGGGACTGTACATTTTTCGCCCCATGATACATACCATCGAAAAAGAGAAAGAAGAACTGCTTGGACTGAACAAAGAGCTGGATCGTCAAGCGTCGACGGACGGACTGACGGGAGTGGCCAATCGCAGGTATTTGAATGAATTTGTAGAGCGGGAATGGGCTCGTTCTATTCGGGAAAATACAACAATGTCGGTCATTATGGTGGACCTGGATTTTTTCAAATCGTACAACGATAACTACGGTCACTTGACTGGCGATGAATGTCTGAAACAGGTCGCACGCCAAATCAAAAACAACGTCAAGAGACCGGCCGATTTGGTGGCCCGATACGGAGGCGAGGAGTTTGCGATCGTTTTGCCGAATACCGATGTGGATGGTGCCGTAAGGATTGCGGAAGATTGCCGGAAAAGCGTCGAAGGATTGCAAATCGTTCATGCCGCTTCCACCGCTAGCGCCGTTGTCACGGTGAGCTTGGGAGTCGCAGGCAAATGGAACGCCGAATGCCATGCAGCCACGGATTTGTTCGCTGGAGCTGACAGTGCCCTGTACAAGGCGAAGCAATTGGGGCGGAACCGGGTAGCGGTTTTTGGCCGATGATTCGTCCGTAAAAGGGCGCAGTGTGTGGAATAAAGATGACGCCACCACAGCCATCGATGGCCATGGTCGCGGTCGTTTTTTTGAAGATTGATTTTGAAGCTGGACCGATGGAGCGCCAGTCGGCGCAATAGGGAGCGTCCTGCGGCCGGGTGGTTAAGAAGAAATGGTAGCACCTGCGGCGCGCGGCAATTGCACAGGTTCGTTAATCTGTCGGCGTCAATCGTCGCGGCTCATCCTTCACCGCTTCCGAATCACGCCTCAGTCTAGCCACCCATTCGTTTCTGCATGGAGAAGCCGCCATCGCAGCCGAGGCGTCGGCATACGATAGCGGCCGGGGAACGATCCCATTCATCATTTTGCGGCAATCTCACCGCCGACGCATCCGGGAAAATCGCGTTATGTTAGAGTAGTCGGCTAAGCCGCTACCGCTCGTCGCTATGCTCCTGCGCGCCCTTGCGGGTTAACATAACTGATTCTCCCCGACGCTTGTCGGCTTGCTTTGGCGGCAATCCGCGACAGGATTTACCCTGCGGGCGTCCTTCACTGGAGTTGCGGACGCGGATCTACTATGGTCGCTGT
>CAZXCC010000435.1:0-1950 GCA_964638945.1 uncultured Veillonellaceae bacterium
TCGGCTGACGGCAATCTCATTATTGAGGCGACTGTTTTTGACGCAATGATAAAGCAGCTTGAAAAAGTGGGCGGCTACATTGCTTCTGAGGAGGAAAAGGCAAAACTGCGTGCAGTCATGTGGGATGCGGAAGGGCATCGTTTGTCTGACACTGTGGCGATTGCTCCGCAAAAACTGGCTGGGATCGCTGGCTTTTCCATTCCGGATGACCGCAAGTTTATCGTGGTGTACGGCGATGGAATCGGCAAAGAGTATCCTTTTTCCGGAGAAAAATTGACCACTCTCATGGCCGTGTACAAATACGAAGCCGGCTTTGAGAATGCCATAAAGATGATGCAGGCTATATATGAAGTGGGTGGCAAAGGGCATTCCTGCGGCATTTATTCTTTTAATGAAGAACATATTCATCAACATGCCCTGGCAGCGCCTGTAAGCCGGGTTATGGTGCGACAACCCCAGTCCAAGGCCAACGCAGGCGCGTTCAACAATGGGATGCCTATGACTTCCAGTCTGGGTTGCGGTACCTGGGGTGGAAACATCATTTCGGAAAATATCAATCTGAAGCATTATATGAATACAACGTGGGTGTCAGTTCCGATTCCGGAAGATAAACCATCTGACGAAGAACTATTCGGTGACTTTTTCAATCCGGAAATGGAAAAATAATCTGTTTCGTCGACTTCTGACTTTTGCGAAAGACGAAAAGCAACACAAATGGAAAGAGGTGCGCACCATGGTTGCGAATCATAGGAAAAGTACGATTGATCAGTTGCGTGAAAATTTCGGTTTGCCAATCGCCATCATTACTACGCTGATTGTCTGGTTTTTGCCGCCGCAACCCGGTTTGTCCGCAGTGGGACAGCATGCGCTGGCTTTGTTTGCAGGGATCTTTATCCTGTATTTAACGGAAGCAATTCCTTTGGTAGCCACAAGTATTGCCATCGTTCCTCTGGCTGTTTTGATGGGGATTGTTAAGGTGGGTCCGGGATTGGCTCCTTTTGCATCATCATCGGTTTTTCTCATGTTTGGAGCCTTTGTATTGGCTGCGGCAATGATCAAGACAAAACTGGCTGAACGACTGACTTATCTTATTCTGAACATTGTCGGGAGCTCCACGCTTCAAATCACGATCGGCATTATGCTGGCAAACACATTGCTGTCTTTTCTGATTCCATCCAGTACGGCCCGTACTGCCATACTGCTGCCTGTTTGCATCAGTATCATTGCTTTGTTCAATCCGGAAGGGCGGACAAAGTTCGGCGCCAATTTGTTGCTGACCCTGGCATTTACCAATGCCACCGTCAGTGCAGGGATCCTGACGGCAACCGTTCCGAATCCTGTGACAGTTGAACTGATTCAAAAAGCCGGCGGCCCGGCCATTTCCTATGTTGAATGGCTGAAAATCGGATTTCCTCCTGCATTGGTCATGACAATTTTAACGTGGGCGTTTATCCAACTAATGTTTAAACCAGAACATAAGGAAATTCCCGGCGGCGCTGCCTATGTGAAAAGCAGGCTGGAAGCAATGGGAAAAATGAGCTATGCCGAAACCTATACCTTTGTTGTCTTTCTTGGAGTTGTGATTTTGTGGGCGACCGGCACGATCACTCAAATCGATACCACTATCGCCTGCATGATTGCGACAGTTCCTCTCTTCTTTCCAAAGATCGGTGTCATGAGCTGGAAAGAAGCTTCTCCTCATGTCAGCTATGATGTTTTGCTGATCACAGGAGGAGGGCTTTCATTGGGAACCCTTTTGATGAGCAGCGGCGCTGCAAAATGGATGGCGGCAACCGCTTTTGCCGCTTTTGGCTTAAAAGGAATGGCTGTGTTGATGCTGTTAACGGTGGTAATGTTTATCGTGCAATTCATGCACTTTGTTTTTGTCGGAACAACGGTTATGGCAACAGCCATGCTTCCCATGGTGATTGCATTGGGAGTAGAGGCGGG
>CAZXCC010000436.1:0-1930 GCA_964638945.1 uncultured Veillonellaceae bacterium
AATCACATAAATGTATCCCGTTCGACTCTGCAGACTCGCAGGCCGAAAGTCGTGTACCAGAGATCCTTTCCCCGTTGTTGCGCTTCAACATGCCGAAGGTTTTCCCTGAACTTTTGTATTGTCTCAAGAGAATCCCAATAGGAAACCGTGATGCCGAACCCACCAGAGTCTCTGACACTTTCTGCTCCGAGAAAACCGCCATGCTGTGAGGCAAGTTCGAGGATTTCTTTTGCCATTGCGGAATACCCGTCATCTCCTTCTCTTCTTCTGGAGGTAAAGATGACCGCATAATATGGAGGAGCAGGCGTTTTTGCGACGGAAGACATGAACACCCTCCTTTCCGGGGAAACTGTAAGCTGCTGCGGAACTATCATCGTTCTCCGCATAGTATTCGCGGTTCCATAATGAGAATCCTATTGATGGTTTTATTCTGGAATGCAAATCTTTCCGTCTTTTTCTTGCTTTTTGGATAATAATGCAATCCATAGAGAGGATTATGGAAAACGTGTCGAACATAATAGTGGAAAGAATCGTGATGAATTGGAACTCATCAAAAACCGGAGGTGCAACACCGATGCTTGCTTCTTTGTATATCCAGTGGACTCCTTCCTCTGACCTGGGAATTCCCATTCTTGACGAACAACATCGTGGTATCGTTTCCACCATCAACACGTTGCATTACTTTTCCAGTCAGGGAAAGGGGTTTGAAGCATTGCTGCCGACTTTTAAAATAATGGAGCAATACTCCATCCTCCACTTTGAATTGGAAGAAACGTTGATGCGGAATGCAAACTTTCCCGACTATGAAAAGCATTGTCTGGCGCATCGGGAATTGATTGAAAAAACCATAAAAGTAAGGAACCAGTCGACTTTATATAAAGACACCAGAGTTGCTCTGGCATTTTTGAAGGAATGGTGGATAGACCATATCAAAGGCGAGGACCGCGAATATATCGACTGGGTAAAGAAGAGCATGTTGCGTAAAAATGGTTGTTAATTCGAAAATTTATGTATATAATTACTTGAGTGCTTTTTCAGGAGTGTGAGAGAAAATGAAGAAAAAAGTTTATGTTGATGGCCAAGAAGGAACGACGGGCCTGAAAATACATGAATATTTATCCAAAAGGGATGACCTTGAAATTTTGCATATCCCGCAGGAACAACGCAAGGATTTGGAGACAAGAAGGCAATACCTGAACGCCGCCGATCTGGTGTTTCTTTGTTTGCCGGATCAGGCGGCGCGGGAAGCGGTTGCGTTGATCGGCAATGAAACGACACGGGTGATCGATGCCAGTACAGCACATCGGACGGTATGGACGTACGGCTTTCCTGAACTGAATTCAAAACAACGGAGCCTGATTGCTTCCTCCAGCAGGGTTTCCGTGCCGGGTTGTCATGCCACCGGTTTTATGGCTGCAGTATATCCTCTTGTGGAGAGCGGCATCGTGAATCGGGATGCAGGCATAACGTGCCAGTCTCTCACGGGATACAGCGGGGGCGGAAAAAGCCTGATTCAGAAGTTTGAACAATATGACCCGAAAAAAGCCAGGGTGCCCAAACCCTATGCATTAAAACTGCAACACAAACATCTGCCGGAAATGCAAAAAATTCCCGGACTGGTGCAACCCCCTGTGTTTTTGCCGATAGTTGCCGATTATTACAAGGGGATGGCAGTATCTGTGCCGGTAACGCCGCAGATGATGAGCAAGCCGATGACGGCGGAAGAGCTTGTGAAATTTTATCAGGAATATTATGCAGGAGAGCGCTATATCCGTATCATGCCTTGTGGTTCGGAAGAGGCATTCGACGATGGATTCCTGGATGTGGAAGGCTGTAACGATACAAATCGTCTGGATATCTTTGTTTTTGGGCAGGGAAACCAGGTGCTGGTCGTGTCCAGACTCGACAACCTGGGAAAAGGCGCTTCCGG
>CAZXCC010000437.1:0-1927 GCA_964638945.1 uncultured Veillonellaceae bacterium
GCGCAGCTTGCCGGACATCCGCTGACATATACGATACAATCTGCTTCGAGGCTGTTGTAGACAACCTCCACTCTATCGGACGCGAAATGATTCTTGATTTTGGCCGCCACACCGACACGGTCAATTCTCGGGTTGCAGCCGCCGCAAAATTTAATGCTGACCTTCATTGCCACCTTTGTCCTTGCGCAATATCTTCAGCGCCATGTCGATCAGGTCCTGATTGACCTGCGTCACCAACACGACTCCTTTCACATCCGGACAGGATTCCCTGAGAGCGGTTTCCACCACTTCGCTGATGGTCTGTTGAGCACCGGGGCATGCGCTGCATGCCCCGGTCAACCTTACTTTGACAAATCCATCTGCAGTGACTTCCACCAGCTCTATGTCTCCCTCATGAGACTGAAGCACCGGCCGTATCTTGGTTTCGATGGTTCTCTGCAGATTTTCCATCGTCCTTATTTTCCTGCAGGAATGCCGGCGATCGCCTTGGCCAGTTCCTTCTTCTGCGCGATGTTGCCCTGGCGGGAGATCATGATGCGCTGGGCCTGCGGGGAACCTGCACCATGCATCGACTCTGTCGTATATCCGACTGCTGCCGTTCCCAGCGTCAGGTTTTCAATCAGGCGCAGGATCCGCATGCGGTATTCCGTGGGAACGGAGGCGACGCCTTTGAAGTATTTTTCGACCACTTTGCCGATTTCCGGATGCCGCAGGTCTTTTTCCGACGGCATGGTAACCATCAGGCCACCCGCGATATCCTGCGCCAGACGGGCGATTTCATACGGGAAACGGGTGACGTTCTGCTTGCAGACATTGGCAAGCAGCAGGTCGATGATATAGTTGCCGGATGCCGTCTTCGAACCTTCCGCCGAGCAGGCAATGCCGCAGGCATACAGGGTTTCGTTCAGATGCACCATTTCAATGAGCTTGTCTTTGAGATGCGATGCTTTGTGTGCGCCGTTATAGTCCGCCGCCAACGCCGCCGCTCCGATGAGCACGTCGCCCACGCCGACTTTGCAGCCGCCGTAGCTTTGACGGTGATATCCGGCGAACCGTTCCACCAATGCGCCGCTGAACTCATACTCACCGCACATGAGAACGTTTTCCCAGGGTATGAACAGTTTGTCGAAGACCATGAGCGCTTCCTGCCCGCCGTACTGCTTGTTGCCGACGTCGATGCTGCCGCCTTCCATTTTCCGGGTGTCGCAGGACTGACGTCCATAGATATAGAAGATGCCTTCGGCATCCGCCGGTGCAACGAAGCTCACTGCATAATCCGCATCTTCTTTGCCCATGGCGATGGTCGGCATGACCAGGATCCAGTGGGAGTTGACAGAGCCTGTCTGGTGGGCTTTCGCGCCGCTGACCACGATGCCGTCCGCACGTCTTTCCACCACATGGACGAACAGGTCCGGATCTGCCTGTTGGCTGGGGGACAGGCCGCGGTCGCCTTTGGGGTCGGTCATGGCGCCGTCGACTGTCCAGTCTTGTTCCTGCATGTTCAGGAGGAATTTGTTGAACCGGTCGTGATATTTGGTTCCCAGTTTCGCATCCATTTCAAAGGTTACGCTGTCCACGGCGTTGATCGCGTCCATCCCGACGCAGCGCTGGAAACACGCCGAAGTTTTTTGTCCGAGCAGGCGCTGCATCTTCACTTTTTTGATCAGATCGTCCGTGCTTTGATGCAGATGGCAGAACCGGTTGATCTTTTTCCCGGTGAGGCTGGACGTTACCGTCATCAGATCTTCGTATTCAGGCATCTGTGCCAGTTCATACGTTGCTTTGACCGAATTCATCGACGGGCGGATGATCGGGTGGTCCACTACATTGGTCACCAGTTCTCCCTGCAGATACACTTTCAGTTTCAGTTTCCGCAAACTTTCCTCGTATTGAGCTCCTGTCATCATGGCCATTTCTCATTACCTCC
>CAZXCC010000438.1:0-1925 GCA_964638945.1 uncultured Veillonellaceae bacterium
AATACGGCATGGTCAGCATGTGCATCGGTGGTGGAATGGGTGCTGCGGCTATTTTCGAAGCCGTATAACCCGCCGGCCATCATGACGGTTTCGGTAAAACTCCCCCCAAAAAAATCACAAAGGAGATGATTGGTTATGCATGAAACCCGCGGATAGCCAATACAACGACACGGACATTGTCTACCGACTCCCTTTCTGCTATAGTCGAAGCAATAATCTATCCGTTGGAGGCATCGATCATGATTACAGTTGGAATTGATAGTGGGAGTCAGCATACGGAAGCCATTGTCTTGAGGGAGAAAACCATATTGGGATGCGCGCGGGTCCCAAGCAGCTTTGATGCGCATCAGGCTGCGGTTGCTGCCCTGGAAACAGCGGTGGAAGCGGCGCACATACAGAGAGAACAGGTGGAATTTATTGCAGTGACCGGAGTTGGGCGCAATATGATCCCGTTTGCGGACGGGCTGCTCAACGAGGTGATTTCCGCTGCAATGGGTGTTTCGCATATACAGACCGGTGTGGGATTGATTATTGGCATGGGGGCGGAAGCCAGTCGTGCAATACGGTTGCATGCAAACGGTGCGGTACGCGACTATGAACTGAATGATAAATGCGCCGCAGGCGGAGGAACGTTCCTTGAAACCATGGCCCGCGTGCTGCAAGTCAGTATGGAAGAGATGGGACAACGGTCGCTGAATTATACGAAAATGATTCCAATGAATGCACAATGTGTTGTGTTTGCTGAGTCTGAGGTAATTTCCCTGATTCATCAAAATGAATCCGTGGAGAATATAGCGCACGCATTGAATGCTGGAGTTTGCGGCCGCATCTGTTCCATGATACGCCGGCTGGGTAGAATTGAAGGATCCACGGTCCTGATCGGAGGCCCCGGTCATAATGCCGGGTTTGTTTCCTGTATGGAACAGGAACTCGGCTGTAAGGTCCTGGTACCTGAGAATACCGACTATATCAGTGCCTTGGGTGCGGCATGCTGGGCTGGAACCCAAACTTCACAACAAAAAAGTGAGGAGGCGTGAAATATGGATCGGGCCTTGAAAACCTCGGATTTCTGGAGATGGACGGAATCGAACTGGGTGAATCCTGAGATTCCAGACTGGCATGGCTGCACTATCACGGCCGGTGTGGACATTGGTTCCACAAGTACGCAGGCAGTTCTCCTGGCTGATGGGGCTCTGTATGCTTACTCCAGTATTCGTACCGGTTCCAGCAGTCCGGACTCTGCGCGGCAGGCCATGGAGTGGGCACTCAAGGGCACGGATATGCGCCTGGAAGATATCCGGCACACCATTGGAACCGGATATGGTCGTGTCAATGTTCCGTTCGCCGACCGGACCGTCACGGAAATAACCTGCCATGCCAGAGGCGCCAATTTCATTTACGGTCCAACCGTGCGGACCATCCTGGACATGGGCGGACAAGATTGTAAGGTGATTCGCTGCAACGAAAAAGGAATCGTAGAGGATTTCCTCATGAATGACAAATGTGCAGCAGGCACGGGACGCGGCATGGAGGTCATCGCCAATCTGCTGTCCGTGCATATCGAAGAAATCGGCGATTTGTCTTTCCATGTGGAGGAAGAGCCGCTGCCGGTCTGCAGCACCTGCGTGATTTTTGCCAAATCGGAGGCAATGCGTCTGATGAGGTCAGGCTGGACGAAAGAAAAAGTACTCGCTGCATACTGTCTGGCCATGGCCATCAGGATAACGAAATTATTGGAACGGCTAAAAATGAAACGGGACTTTGCCATTACCGGAGGGATTGCCAAAAATATCGGCGTTGTAAGGAGAGTGGAACGTCTCACAGGCATTAAGGCTCTGGAACCAAGCTTTGATACGCAGATTGCAGGAGCGTTGGGCGCAGCGCTCATTGCAGCGGATTTTCTGAAAAAGGCACATCGCAATCGT
>CAZXCC010000439.1:0-1903 GCA_964638945.1 uncultured Veillonellaceae bacterium
TTGATCTCGTCGAGATGACCGCCCTGACCCCGCTCCGGCCAGTTGTGATAATCCTGCACATAAACTACCTGCCGTGAATGCAGCACTTTGGCCGTGATACCGGAGATTTTCACCAAAGTACCGACTTTTCCGTCATAACTTCCTAGCGCGTATCGATGGTACAGCAAGCCATCCTCCGGGTCAAACAGTTGAATGAAACCGTGACGCATTCCAACAAGATCAGCTGCTTCTTCCAACACTCTCTGCAACATGGCATCAATGTCCCGGTCATTTATTAATGATTCGGTCATCTTTGCCAGTTTCGCCAGGAGTCGGTTTTTTTCCGCAAGGCTGTCAAGAGTCATGGCTCTTTCAAATGATAAAGAAGCCAGATCGCAGAACTGTTGAAGGGTTTCCATTTCATCCGTGCTGATTGAATGGACAGTATCCGCCCAAGCAATTGAAAACGCACCCATAATGTTCCCGTGAGCCTTCAACGGAATCATGACAAGCGTGGACAGCTTATCCAAGCGGCTGTCAGAATAGCGTCGCGCATCCGTTCTGTAATTCTCTGTCATTATCATTTCGCCGCTTTTCAGAAGTTGACCAAACAGGCCCTGTTCCGGCGGAAAAGACAGATAAAGTACCGGTTCCAGAACCCCGCTGGCATAGCGGATGGTGAAAAGATGCCTCGTTTTATCATACAGTCCGATATAAGCACCTTGTGCTTTGGCAATATCCTGCACGCTTTTCAGGATTGACTTCAACAAAGCCTCGATATCATCCCCGTTTTTGGTCATCAAGTCAGTAGTCGCCCGCAATTGGCTTTTCTGCGAAACAAGTGCAGCCAAAAGCTGCTGATTGGTTTCATCCTTGGCCGTCAACTTCTGGTTGGCATCAGCCAATGCCTCGTTTGTAGCATACAATTCTTCGTTCATCGCGGTCATTTCTTCATTCATCGCAGTCATTTCTTCGTTCATCGCGGTCAGTTCTTCGTTCGTCGCAAACAATTCCTGCGTCCGCTGCTCGACAGTGGCTTCCAACTCAATCGAATGCAGCTGGATTTCCTTTTCCATCCGCTTGCGTTCGCTGACATCAAAAAAAATCGTGGCAAAGCGATGATGACCCCAGGGAACGATGGAAATAGAAAAATATTTATTCAGCGGTTCGAAATATTCCTCCATAGAATCCGGAACTCCAGTAAGCGCTACAGTTGTAAACCTATCCAGAAAAGGCGGTTCCGGCGTTCCGTACGCTTCATCCGCCAACTTGCCGCAAATGTCCTTTTTCTTCAAACCCACATTTTTTTCATAACTTTCATTTACTCCGACAATCCGGTAATTTATCGCTTTCCCTGCCTCATTCACAATCACTTCATGCAAGGCTACCCCTTCGATCATACTGTCAAACAAGGTTTGGAATCGCTGGTCCTGTTCCAGGATTTGCTGCCTGATTATTTCCTTATACAAGTCATCACGGATCAAGCCAACAGAAATCCGCGCAATCGAACGGACCAAGGATGGTTCTCCACCGATTCCATAGGTACCCACCACTTCGGATCCGACGATTATCGGCAAATGGACGCCCATCCTTATTAAACCACCGGAACGCTCCTCATCTTCCAAAGTGGCCGTCACTTCAGCCAAGCCTTCCTGAAGGATGCGGCAAGCACCGTTATGAATTTTGCCGATACGGTCTTTTTCCACGGCCGCGACGATCACGCCGGAAAGATCGCAGACAACCGCTTTCAATCCGCTCTCTGCATATATCAAATCAATGGTCCGATAAGCGATCTCCTCGCTCAGTTTCATGAAGTGAACGCACCCCCACAGCTTGCCAAGTCAAATTGTCTACGGAGAAATCTTCGCTGCTTCCCTGCAATACTCCTGCGATTTGAGCAGATAATATTAGGAAAAGCCCTTGG
>CAZXCC010000440.1:0-1893 GCA_964638945.1 uncultured Veillonellaceae bacterium
AGTAAAGCTTGTGCCTGCAGCAATATACAGGCATTTTAAAGGGAAGGAAGATATTATCGCAGCACTGATCGATTTTTCTGATCGAAGCCTGCAATATAACATCAGGCAGGCAATCGATTCTGATGGCACGGCTATTGCGAAACTGAAGCTGCTTTTCGAACTGCATGTCAAACTTCTCAAAGAAGAATCTGCTATACCAAAGATTCTTTACTTTCTTCTCAGCAGTGACCGGAACCTGGAATTAAAGGACAGTATGTTGGCAGCGGTTGGTTCCTATGTGCAACAGGTGAAAAAAATGTTGTTTCAGGGTCAGAAAAAAGGAGAGGTCAATGCGGACATTGATGTTACGGCGGCTGCGATGATGTTTTTGGGCATGGTACAACCACTGGCGATCCTCGGTCAAGTGGACCCAAAAGTATTGGATGAATACCCGTCCAAGCTTTGGCACAGTTACCAGCGTTCCATAGCCTTGGCGGCTAAAATATAAAAGGGGGAAAGGGTTATGAGTATGTTCTGTTATCAATGTCAGGAAACAGCCAAAGGCACAGGATGCGAAATTCGGGGGGTATGCGGCAAGACGGAAGAGGTTGCCAAGCTACAGGATCTGCTCATTTACACACTGAAAGGCATTTCGGAAATCGTGGTACAGGGAAAAATCGACGTCAAAGGATTGGAAACTGTAAACCATGCGGTTCTTAACAGTTTGTTCATGACAATTACGAATGCCAATTTTGATGCGGATGCCTTTGAATCAGAAATAAAAAAAATGTTGAAACTCAGAAATGAATTGCGCGCAACAGTCTCTGTTGAAAAATTCCATGATGCAGCGACTTTTGAAGTGTCATCCAGGGAATCCATGGTGGAAAAAGCTGCATCAGTCGGCGTACTGGCAACAAAGAATGAAGATGTCCGTTCACTGCGGGAAATGATTACTTATGGGCTGAAAGGAATGGCGGCATATACTCATCATGCCCTGAATATCGGCAAAGAAAACGGCGAAATTTACGCATTTGTTTACGAGGCTTTGGCTGCGACGCTTAACGATGGACTTTCTGCCGACGAGCTGGTTGCGTTGACGTTAAAAACCGGACAGTTCGGCGTTGCGGCGATGGCGCTGCTGGATGAGGCCAACACAACCAGGTATGGCAATCCGCAAATAACAGAAGTGAATCTTGGTGTTCGCAAAAACCCGGCCATTTTGATTTCCGGTCACGACCTGACAGATCTGGAGCAGCTGCTGGAGCAGACAAAAGGGACCGGGGTCGACGTTTATACACATAGTGAGATGTTGCCTGCCCATTACTATCCTGCTTTCAAAAAATATGACAATTTGGTTGGAAACTATGGCAATGCATGGTGGAAACAAGTCGGCGAGTTTGAATCGTTCAACGGGCCGATTTTGTTCACAACGAACTGCATTGTTCCACCCCGCAGCGACGAAGTCCGGGCACGGATATTCACAACTGGCGCGGCCGGATATCCCGGTTGTCCGCACATTGTGGCGGATGCAAGCGGCAAGAAGGATTTTTCGCCGATTATTGCGATGGCAAAGACCCTGAAGGCTCCGACAGAAATTGAAACAGGAAAACTTGTCGGCGGATTTGCGCACGAACAGGTTTTTGCCCTGGCGGACAAAGTGGTGGCTGCTGTAAAATCAGGAGCGATAAAGAAATTCTTTGTCATGGCCGGTTGTGACGGCAGAATGAAATCGAGGGAATACTTCACCGAATTTGCGGCAAAACTGCCGAAAGATGCTGTGATTTTGACTGCGGGCTGTGCGAAATATCGCTACAATAAACTGGCTTTGGGAGATATTGGCGGTATTCCGAGAGTATTGGACGCAGGACAATGCAATGACTCTTATTCGTTGGCTGTCATCGCTCTGAAACTGAA
>CAZXCC010000441.1:0-1887 GCA_964638945.1 uncultured Veillonellaceae bacterium
GAGAATGCGCAAAAAAAAATAATACACATGCAGGAATTGCAGTGTCAAGCAGAGAAAAGAATAATCATAATATTGCAACAAAAATACACAATTTAAAAATTGTGTAAATAATTAAGCGGATAATGTGCGATTTTAATATGTAATGTAATTTTTTAATAAAAAAAACAAAATGTATACAAAATCATAAATGCATTTCTTGAATTTGAAAGTGGTTGTACATGTGGTATTGAAGTGAAAAGCGGGGGGAGTGAAACACAGGAGTTTGTTTTCGGTAGTATCCAAAATAAAAAGATGGGGGTAATACAATGTCAACAAGCGCAAAAAAATACTGTGAAGATCTTTTCAAGCGAGTTGTTGAAAGAAACGCCAATGAACCCGAATTTCACCAGACAGTCATGGAAGTTCTCGAATCTTTGGTGCCGGTTCTCGAAAAACATCCGGAATATATTGAACTTGGAATCATGGAAAGAATTGTGGAACCGGAGCGCCAGATCATATTCAGAGTCCCGTGGGTGGACGATTCGGGAAAAGTCAGGGTCAACAGGGGGTTCCGTGTTCAGTTCAACAGTGCGATTGGACCCTATAAAGGCGGTCTTCGCCTGCATCCCACCGTGAATTCCAGCATCATCAAATTCCTGGGTTTTGAACAGACCTTCAAGAATTCCCTGACAGGACTTCCCATTGGCGGTAGCAAAGGTGGTTCCGACTTTGACCCCAAAGGCAAATCGGATTCGGAAGTAATGAGATTCTGCCAAAGCTTCATGACAGAACTATGGCGACATATTGGGCCTGACCTTGACGTACCGGCGGGCGATATCGGCGTAGGCGGCAGAGAAATCGGCTATATGTTCGGCCAGTACAAGAGAATAAAAAATATTTATGAGGCGGGAGTGCTGACAGGAAAAGGGCTGACATACGGAGGAAGTCTGGCAAGAACACAGGCGACAGGATATGGACTGGTGTATTTCGTAGATGAAATGCTCAAAGCCAAGGAAATGTCATTAAAAGGAAAGACTGTGATTGTTTCCGGCTCGGGAAATGTATCGATTTATGCAACAGAAAAAGCGCAGCAGCTGGGCGGAAAAGTGGTTGCGGTGAGTGATTCCAACGGGTATGTTTATGACGCCAATGGAATCGACCTTGCTTCCGTCAAGCAGATCAAAGAGGTGGAAAGAAAACGCATATCGGAATACATAAAAACACATCCAACCGCAGAATATCACGAAGGATGCGCAGGCATCTGGACAATCCCATGCGATATCGCACTTCCATGCGCAACGCAGAACGAGATTGGCGAGAATGATGCCAGAATCCTTGTCAAGAATGGATGCAAGGCAGTTGTTGAGGGCGCCAATATGCCGACAACTCTGGAAGGAACAAAAGTATTCCTGGACAGCGGGATCATGTTTGGACCGTCGAAAGCTGCAAACGCTGGTGGGGTTGCGACATCGGCCCTGGAAATGTCCCAGAACAGCATGCGGCTTGCATGGACCTTTGAAGAAGTGGACGCGAAATTGAAAAACATTATGGTCAATATCTATAAAAACGCCAGTGCGGCAGCAGAAGAGTACGGACTGAAAGGAAACTTGGTCGCCGGTGCAAACATTGCCGGATTTGTGAAGGTTGCAGAAGCGATGAAAGCGCAGGGTATGGTGTGAAAAGGTTCCTGTAAAGAAAAAACGAACTTGTGAACCGGTTCTGTTCAATCAGTTAGGGACTGCTCATGCGGGCAGTCCCTAACTGATTGATAACTGAAACAATTGTTGCAGGGTAGAATTTCTTTTTTTTCAGTCTACCAGAAAGGTTAACTTCTGGGGACATAAGAAACCCACGACTTCCGCTGTCGCCAGAGGCTCGGCGTAAGCCGGGTTTTCTTAAAAATCCCAG
>CAZXCC010000442.1:0-1882 GCA_964638945.1 uncultured Veillonellaceae bacterium
GGTGCCGGCATATTTACCGGTATCATGTCCGGAACCAAGATGATTGACGCAATGGCGAAAACGCTGACCAATAACATTCCGGAAAGCATGGGGTCGCACCTGGCCTTGATCACAGGCCTTACCAGCCTGCCCTTCGACTACTTCCTGACCAATGATGCTTACTATTTCGGTATCGTGCCCATACTTGCCAAAGCAGCTTCCAACTACGGCATCAGTGTGGCGGAAATCGGCCGGGCTTCATTGGTGGCGCAGGGCTGTCATTTGCTCAGCCCCTTTGTGGCATCCACCTATATCCTGATTGGCCTCAATGGCGTAACACTGGAAGATTTGACACGAAAGGCCATGTTGCCCTCCATCATGACTTCGCTTATCATGTTGGCGACTGCGATTGTTCTTGGTGCAATTCCCGTGTAAACAATCACCGTAAGCAATCCAACGAATGTTTGAATTATCGCAAAGAACGTGGAGGAAAATCATGGGGAAAACACTGACGGAAAAATTGATCTCCGCATCCCTGGCTGAAGGAGAAATGATCAAGGGAAGCCGCATCGCCATCCGTGCGGACCAGACCCTGTCGCACGATCTCAACGGCGTGATGTCGTACCAGGCATTCGAGGCCATGGGTTTGGATAAAGTCAAGGTGGGACTGGCCGTGCATTATATCGACCATAATCTCATCCAGGCGGATTATAAAAATTCGGACGATCACCGGTATCTCCAGGATATCACGGCAAAAGCCGGTGTGATTTGTTCCCGAATCGGCAACGGTATCTGCCATCAACTGCATCTTGAGCACTGGGCAAGGCCGGGACAAACCCTGATTGGCGGGGATTCCCATACGGTGGCTGCCGGAGGGATCGGGATGTTGTCCGTTGGTGTCGGTGGGTTTGACGGGGCCATGGCGATGGCGGGTGAACCCTTCTATATGATCATGCCCAAAATCGTCAAAGTGAATTTGACCGGTAAACTTCCGCCGTTTGTATCAGCAAAAAATATCATCCTGGAACTATTGCGCCGGATTTCTGTTCATGGCGGTGTAGGAAAAATCCTAGAGTATGCCGGACCCGGCGTTGCGACCTTGAATGTGGCGGAGCGTTCGACAGTAACCAACATGGGGCAGGAAACCGGGGCTACGACCTCTGTGTTTCCCAGCGATGAAAACACCCGAAAATGGATGCGGGCGTACCGGCGGGAAGAGCAGTGGGTTCCACTGGAAGCGGACAAAGACGCAGTATATGACGAAACCCTCGAGATCGATCTGTCGGTGCTGGAGCCGTTGATTGCCCTGCCTCATTCGCCGGACAAGGTGGTGCCGGTACGGGAAGTCGCCGGAACCAAAGTGGACCAGGTCATGATGGGCAGCTGTACCAACGGTTCTCTTCAAGACTTGCTCGCAATCGCCCACATTCTGGAGGGGCGACAGGTTCACCGCGATGTGGATGCGGGCCTTTATCCCGCAACCCGCACTGCGGTTCGTGAAAGTATCGCCCGGGGAGCGCATGACAAGATCATTGCATCCGGCGTAAGGATATTCGAACCCGCTTGCGGAGGCTGCAACGGTTGCGGGTTTGCTCCGCAATCGAACGGGGTGTCGCTGCGGACTACGCCGCGCAACTTCCTGGGACGAAGCGGAACCGCTTCAGCGCAGGTATATCTGGTCAGCCCGGAGGTGGCTGCTGCCTCGGCATTGACAGGGGTAATCACAGACCCACGAGACCTGGGTCTGCCTCCCTTTGTGTATGAGATGCCTGAAGTATTTTTCGATGACCGGAATCTATTCCTGCCGCCATCCACTGAGCCCGAAAAGATAATAATCCGGAGAGGTCCCAATTCGAAACCGATTCCGGACATGCCGCCCCTGCCGGATTTCACGCGGGGAGAA
>CAZXCC010000443.1:0-1879 GCA_964638945.1 uncultured Veillonellaceae bacterium
GGAAAACGTGCTGAGCGATTGTTCGATGCTCTGCTCATCGCCAATATCGGCGAAAATATTTTCAAACACGGTCATTTCCGACTCCGGCGCCGCCGGCACGAATACACCCGATTGCATCATTAATGTCAGCAGACCCAGCGTTTTTAACGCAACCGTCTTGCCGCCCGTATTGGGTCCGGTAACAAGCAGGGTATCAAAATCTCCTCCCAGTCTGATGTCGATTGGTACCACAGAACCCGCTGCAATCAACGGATGACGTGCTTGCCGAAGATTCACGCTGCCTGCTTCGTTGAAAAAAGGTTTTACGGCTTTCATATCCAAAGCCAGGCGTGCTCTTGCAAAAATGGAATCAAGCCTTGCCAGAATTTCGCAGTTGTTCTCCACTGTATCCGCTTCTGCCGCTACTTGGGTTGACAGCGCAAGCAATATTTTTTCCACTTCGGACTGTTCGGCTGACACTACACCCTTTAGGTCATTATTCAAATTCACCAGCGCCATTGGTTCAATAAATACAGTGGCGCCACTGGCAGACTGGTCATGGAGAATGCCTGGAAACTGATGCCTGTATTCCTGCTTGATCGGGATGACATAGCGGTCACCCCGCATCGTATATAGGGCATCTTGAAAAAATGACTTATATTGGCTGGAGCGCAAAATGGAGTCCAGCTTCTCCTTGATCCTGCTTTGCAATACTTTGATTTCACGGCGCAGCGTTCCAAGTTTCTCACTGGCATCATCCCGAACTGTTCCGTCATCGTCAATTGCCCGTTCAATGGAAAATTCCACGGTTCGCAACACAGTCAAGCCTTGCGCCCATCCATCCAAAGCGCCAGCTTCTCCGGGAAAATCAGCAAAAAAGCTTTTCATCAGCCGCACTGCACGTAGTGTCGATCCTACCGCCAGGAGTTCATCGCCGGATAATCCTCCGCCAATGCGGGCACGTCCCGCTATCTGGCGCAAATCACGAATACCGCCGAATGGAACTGCTGGAGCCTGTCGCAATACATTCACAGCATCTTCGGTCAGTGCCAGTTCGCTCCGGACCTCGGCCGGATCAGAAGAAGGTGCAAGAGCTTCCGCAAGCTCCCTTCCCCAAACTGTACATGTTCTTTCCGCAACACGGGCAACTATTTTTGCATATTCAAGTGTTCTCAAAGCTGATGGATCCATCTCTAGTCCTCCGGATTCATTACAATACGCCGCGGAAATAATGACCGCGGGTGATATCTTTATGTTCTTCCTTTTCAACCTCTGCCACCGACAGACCGGCAACGCCGGCATCAATGGCACGACGATACAAGGCAGTGATTCTGCTTACTTCTTCAACAGCCATATGACAAGCCTCAACACGTAAACGTGCAATGCCTGGCAGTTGCGCCAGTTTCTGCACATACGGCAACATGGATAGTTCCTTTGCATTGAGGATGGACATCCGGCAGGCATCATCCGTCACAATCGGAAATCGTTCCCCTTTGCGGTCCTGTAGACAATAACTTCCCTGACGGCAGAAACCGGAACAGTTTTTTGATCCTGCTTCGCTCAAATATCCGCCAATCGCACAAAACTCCGACATCATCAAGGTCAGCCGTCCATGCACGATACATTCCAGAGGAAGGATTCTCCTTTGCCCCAGTTTTTGTACTTGCTGCATGGTAAGTTCCGGCGACAGGGTCGCACTGCACGCTCCTTGTTCAAGAATAAAGCGCAAAGCCTCCGAGTTATAGAAGTTTAACGGAAAATCTGCATGAATCCGCAGATGGGGATATTTTTTTACCTGTGCCAATGTGGAAAGGTTTCCCACTCCGACTTCATCCGGCAACAGTTCGGCAAACCATGCCAGTCTTGTATTTACTTCCGCAAAACGCACTTCCCGTACGAT
>CAZXCC010000444.1:0-1875 GCA_964638945.1 uncultured Veillonellaceae bacterium
CATTCTGGTGCCGGAAGATATCGTGTTTGACGAAGAAAACGGTTTGATTCAGGACTTCAATTGCACAGGTGAAGAGTTATGGCACAAAATTTTTGCAGTTTTGTATTTGCACAAAGGTCCTGATTTCTTAACCTTCATAGATCCTTTGGCCCAAAAATCATCCAAGGAGTACGATATCCCCCTGCCGGAAATTTTACAGTCAAGACTTATTCAGGGCGCAAAAGAAGTTATCGAACTAAACGAAAAGAATCGCAAACTAGCCGAATTCAATCAGGAATTGCAGGAGAATATGGCCGCAATTCAAGACAGACTTACAAAATGTCCAATTACCAGCCTATACAACGAAACGTTCTTTTGGGATTACCTTAATGTCACTCTGAGTAAAACAAGCACCGCCGCCTTGTTGCTCATACGCATTGACGACATGGTCGAATTGAAAATCAAGTATGGTATGGAAGCAAGTTATGAAATGTTAAAAAATCTGGCTTATCTGCTGAATAATATCAAAACCGATACCCAACAAATATTCAAGCTGAATGATCCGATTATTGCCTGTTGTATTTCCGATGTTACGAAGGCAGAAGCAGTGCAAATCGCAGAAAACATCCGTAAAAGCGTATCTGAATCCGAACTTTTTATAAAAAAAATAACCGTCTCGATCGGAGTGCTGCAATTTCAGGAAATCAGCGATCGCATCCAAGTATCCAGCGAATTTATCGATGAACTGTATAACATAACAGTGAACCGCTTGTTCATCGCCAACAATAATGGCGGAAACAGCGTTTGCAGCCAATCTCTGACAAAGGACTCCATTCAGTCTGACAAAAATATTTTGCTTGTCGACAATGACGACATGAACCTTGAGATTTTATCAATTGCCTTGAAAAATGAAGGATATACGGTGTTTATCGCCCGTGATGGCATCGAAGCGCTTAAGCTGGTCGAAATCGAAAAAATTCAGCTGATTATCTCCGAACTTATGCTGCCTAAATTGGACGGTCTTTTGGTCAAGGAGCAGTTGTCCCTCTACTCGGACAAAGCCCAGATTCCTTTTATACTTACTTCCTATCAAAAAGATGACACAACCGTACGCCGAGCACTGAATCAAAATGTCGATTACTTTTTGAAAAAGCCCTATATGCTGACCGAATTAATTGGTCTTGTAAAAAACCGGCTGAAGAGGGGGCGGTAATTTGGATACAAGTTTGAATGTCATATTCTTTATCATGACTGCCATTTCTTTTTCCAGCCTTCTGCTTGTCGGTCTGATCATTATGAATAAGTACAGCCATAAAGCGCAGCGCAAAAAAATACAGAAAATGGATCAGTACATTATCGAGGGAATTCTCACCACCACCGATTTTTCTCTGCGCAGCCGCAGTGACATCGGTTTATTTATTGCACGGTTTGGCGAGTTGAAACAGCTGCTTACTCTTTCTCCTTCCTCCGTAAAAAACTTCTACGCCGTTGTAAGCAACTACGATGTAATCAATCACTTTGCCAGTCGGACCAATTCCCTGTTCAAACACCGCCGCATCGAAGCAGCGGTGTATTTAGGCATAATTGGCAACAACGAAGCCCGTCAAGTTTTGGAGCTGGCTCTAAAAAGCGAAACCGACTATTCAGTCAAGCTCTATATCATCAATGCTCTGGTCGATATCAATCACCCCGAATCCATCGGCAAAATTGTTGAAACTATGGTTGCAGCGCCACGCTGGTATTGTGACAAAGCGCAGGCGCTTGTCTTTGAATACGGATATGATTTTTACACTTTTCTCACATCTCATTCCGATACCGACAGCCTTGCCGTCAAAGAACTGCTTGTCAACTTTGCTGCAAGAATGCCCCTGGGTGAGTTGCGTCCGCATTTGCGGA
>CAZXCC010000445.1:0-1869 GCA_964638945.1 uncultured Veillonellaceae bacterium
CGGGAATCTGTTTGAGCGCGGCATCGGATTTCAGCCAGGCGCAGGTTTCATACCCGTCCATACCCGGCATCATCACGTCAAGCAATATCAGGTCGGGGGGTTCTGTCCGGGCGATGGTCAACGCCTTTTCGCCGCTCGTAGCCGCCTTGACCCTGTATAGGTCCTTTAACAGAGCACTGGCCAGAGCCAAATTGTCCGGAACGTCGTCGACCACCAAAATCACCGGTTTGTCATGATTCATCTTGACTTCACTTCCTTTAACAGGTCTGCAACTTTTTCCCGCGCCGAATCCCAATCGAATCGTTCCACCTGTTGTTCCAGAGCATGGAAAGCCTCGTCAGTCATCACTGAATGCAGGTCGTCCCGCAGATTGGTAAAACAGTCCAATGCGGCACTGTCATTGTCCGAGAGCAAAGAAAGCAGCTGCTGTAATTCCGCCGCCAATGCCGCGGGACAGGGCTGCTTTTTGCATGCATTGGCGGAGATGCCGGATTCGCATGCAAGGAATGCATGGATCGCCTGGCTCAGGATACGGAAGTTCGTATCCAGCGCCGCAAGCGATTCCTGAACCTCCGTTGCCGGAATCCCGTTGCGCGTACCATGCTCGATGCGGGTAGATATCTCGGCGATTGCAGTAGCGCCGATGTTGGCGGAAACGCCCTTGAGGGCATGCGCGGTGAAATTCACGGCGGCGTTGTCGCCGATTGACAGTGCTTCCTTCATTTTGACTATTGCGTCGGACTGGCCGTCGACATACTGTTTGAGCAGCTTGCGATACAGATTTTCATTGCCGGCAACGCGTTTCAGCCCGTTTTTTACGTCAAGACCGGCATCCCGCAGCGCTTGATACTCTGCTGATTCTTTTGCATCCTGTGCCGGTGAAACGATATTTTGGGGCGGTAACGGACTGGCGGCGGGGCGCTTCCAGCGTGCGATGGCAGCAAACAGGACTCCGGGATCGATTGGTTTGGCCACGTGGTCGTTCATGCCGGCGGCAAGGCAGCTTTCCCGCTCTTCCGACATGGCGCGGGCCGTCATGGCGATAATCGGCAGGGTTGCAAAATGTTTCCGGATCTCAGTTGTCGCTTCAAAACCATCCATGTTCGGCATCTGCAAATCCATAAGAATCAGGTCAAACGTGGATGGGGGATTCTCCTGCAGCACTTTGGCCACTGCCTCACGCCCGTCGTTGGCGATGGATACCTGTACGCCCTGCCCCTGCAGCAGCTCCAGGGCAATCTGCTGGTTGATTTCATTGTCTTCCACCAGAAGAATCCGCAGGCCCGACAGTCCGTAATCCTTTTCCTGGTCGTAATGTTCCGCAAGCTGATCTTTGTTGCGCGGAACAAACAAACGAACAATCGTGTCCATCAAGTGGGACTGAATGACCGGTTTGATCAGCAGTCCGTCAAGATTGTACCGCTGCGACTGGACGTAAATTTCTTCCTTGTCGAACGAAGTGACCATGACAATTGCAGGCTTGTGAGGGATGTCGGGATTGTCCTTGATCCGGCGGGCTGCTTCGATTCCATCCATTTCGGGCATCTGCCAGTCCATCAGGATGAGTTCGTACGGGTCGGCCGCGGACTGAAGAACTGCATCTATCGCCTGCTGACCGCTGGATACGGCATCAGCGCGGCAGGTCATTGCCTTCAGGTATTCCGACAGGATTTCCCGGGCAACCGGGTTGTCATCGACAACAAGTGTCCGGAGCCGATTCAGCTTTTCCGGTACAACATGGTGCTTTTCCACATTTTTGTCAGGCAAAGCGAACCAGGCGGTAAAATGAAAAGTGCTTCCAACTTCGGGAGTGCTGTTGACCCAGATGGCGCCGCCCATCATTTCGACCAGGCGCTTGCTGATAGCGAG
>CAZXCC010000446.1:0-1864 GCA_964638945.1 uncultured Veillonellaceae bacterium
GCATCAGGGAAGCAACCCCGAGGCTGATCGTAACCCATTGGCCCGGAGCTTCGCGGTTTTCAATCCGCAGATCCTCCATTTGCCTTCTGATATTCTCTCCAACTACCATCGCGCCGGCCAGGTCCGTATCCGGCAGGATAATGGCGAACTCCTCACCACCGTACCGGGCTGCAAGGTCCCGAGTCCGCATGGCGTTGCCGGACAACACGCCGGCAACGATTCGCAAGCACTCATCACCCTTTTGATGTCCGTAAGTGTCGTTGAACATTTTAAAGAAATCAAGGTCCGCCATAATCAGGGAGAGCGGTTTTTGTTGCCGCAGCCCCGCGCGCCAATCCCGTTCCAGGCATTCATCAAAATAGCGCCGATTTGCGATGCCTGTCAGTCCATCCACGATTGTCAGTCTATGAAGCGCTTCATTCAGAGCTTCCAGTTCTCCATTCATGGCTTCCAGCTCTTCATTCTGCTCCAGCATTTTTGCATTGGCGCTATCCAGTTCTTTCGTGCGTTCCTCCACTTTCCGGTCCAAATTTTCATTGGCTTCCCGCAATCTCTTCTCCAGCAGCACCAACAGCCCGCACGTCACGGCCAAAAACAGGCTCGCCAGGAAGGCTGACCAATAATATGCATTTCGCCGTTGATAAAAGAGTTTCAAGACCTCGGTTTCTTTTTCCGAAATTGCCAGGATGATGGGGTAATCCGGCATCCGAAAATAACTGACAAAGCGGCGGACATTGTCAATGGATGAAGTAGTGCTGTAAAATCCCCGTACAGCTACTTTTACATGCTTGTATAAATCGGCTCCGGCAATATTCATTCCCGCGGAAAAACTGTCGTTCATCTGCCGTGCAAGCACGTTGCCATCCAAATCTTGCATGGATATGACCGCTTCCTCCCCCAAGTCCATCTGGCGAAATATTTTCGCAAAATACAAGGGGTTCACGGCCGCAACCACAACTCCGCCAAAGCTGCCGTTCGGTTTATTGAACCGATAACTGAGATGAAATGTCCATACAGCATTCCCCTGAGACAACTGCAGAGGAACAGCTTTGGAGACAAGCAGAAGTCGAAGGTCTCTGGTTTCATGCTGCCGAAAATATTCCCGGTAGTTCCTGTTGTTTGCCAACAACCCGGGGTTGGTGCTGACAAATATCGTTCCCTTTTCATCCAGAACGGAAATATGCAATACCGGCAGCGATTGGTTGGAGTAAATCCGCGTGATGGATTCGGGCCGAATAAAACCGTTTTTTTCAATTTCCTGCTTCAACGCAACCAAAACTTCATCAATATTTTCGAAATTGCGCCGGATGTTTTCGTCATAGGCCAGTACCAAATTCGCTGCGGCTGCCTTTGTTCTTTCGACATCCTGTTGGTATTCATATTCGACGAGATTCAGATAGTGAAACCAAATACCGCTAATAAAAAGGAATGATGCGGCGCAAATAGCGACGCTAATTTTTCGGTAACGCAACCAAGCGGATATCCCGCCTAACACCTTTCGTTCCTCTTGCATAGAGCCGCCTCGTTTATGTTTCATTTTGATGCTTTTACCTGTATTGTATGCCACTGGAAGATTTAGCGCAAGAAATGCTCAGTACATCTTCAATTCGCGACAAAATTTTGACCCCCTACCTGCAAGGGGGTCATTTTGCAAAACCGGATTAGCATTACATCATAAATGGCGTCAGTATTACCAAAAGCGCGAACCCGGTCTAGACGGATCAGTAGTTTTCTTTATGCACTTCGAAGTAGTTTTGCGGGTGGGCGCAAACCGGGCATAGCGCAGGAGCCTTCTTCCCCATGACAAGGTGTCCGCAGTTTCTGCACTCCCACATGGTCATCTCGGATTTTTCGAATACTTTCT
>CAZXCC010000447.1:0-1864 GCA_964638945.1 uncultured Veillonellaceae bacterium
CCCGGTTCGGCTCCGATTCCGCCCAGATACGGCCTCCGTGTTTGCGTACGATTCGGGATACGATGGCCAAACCGATGCCTGTTCCCTTGAATTCGCGCTCGCCATGCAAACGTTGAAACGGAGCGAATAACTTGTTGGCATATGCCATGTCAAAACCGGCTCCATTATCCCGCACGAAAAAAATCCGTTGATCCTTCTTTTCTTCAGCTCCAAACTCAATTCGAGCGTCCTCCGTTTTACCGGTAAATTTCCAGGCATTGTCGATGAGATTATTCATTACAACCCGAAGTAATGTCAAATCCCCCATCACATGGATTTCAGGTTGGATTATGACTTCCACCTTGCGCTCCGGTTCGTTTTTCCTGTGTTCATCAATCTGTTCCCGAACCAGAGCACTCAGGTCGACCTTTTGTTGTATCGTCGAAACCCTCCCAATCCGGGCAAGTTCCAGCAAATCATTGATCAATCTGTCCATCATAGCAGCATTTTTCTTCACCCTGTTCAGATAATCCCATGCTTTGTCATCCAGAACTCCGCCATATTCTTCCAGCAAAATACTGCAAAAGCCATCGATGCTACGAACTGGAGCCCGCAAATCATGAGAAACAGAATAACTGAATGCCTCCATTTCTTTGTTGGCTGCAACCAGCTCAGCCGTTCTGTCCTGAACTTTCTGTTCCAGCATTTCGCTAAATTTGCGCAGTTCTTCTTCGGCACTCTTTCTTTCAATCGCCATAGATAGCTGTGCGGCGATGATGGAAAGCACCTCCACATCTTTCTCCCGGATAATTTGTGATTCCTCCGTCGTCAAAGTTAGTACTCCAAATGCCTTTCCGTATGAATCATTCAGAGGGGCGCCCAGATAACGACGGATATTGGGTACTTGTACTATTTCACCGTCAGCAATCAATTTGTCCAGATCTCCAGGAGCAACATGAATCGCATGTCCCAGTCGGATTATATACTCCGTCATTCCTTTTCCGAACTTTCTCCGCTCCGGAATAAATGAGATGTCAGCTTTTTGAAACGGCACCACAATTTCACCAGTTGCTTCTTCCAGAAGATTGATGTAAAAATACTTTACTGGTAAAACCCGGCATATCTGGCGATACACCTTCTCGTACAATTCTTCCATCGTATGGGAACGAAGAGCTGCGTCCGCAATTTCACGCAAAACAGTTTGAATTTCGACACTGCGCCGTTCAATTTCTTCCATCCGCTTTCGTTCGGTAATATCGCGGGCAATACCCAACACACCGATGATAGAACCATCGGCAGCATACATTGGAGTTTTAATCGTTTCCAATATCGCCCGATGACCATCATCGGCAAATGTGACCTCTTCTTCGTTCATTGTAGGCTTGCCTGCCTGCATCGCCCTGCGATCGTTCTCCCGAAAAAAGTCACCTAATGACTTATCGACAAAATCATAATCGGTTTTTCCCACGATCTCCGTCTCCTGAGCGCCAAAAAACCTGCCAAACATCTTATTACAGGCCAAATAAACGCCCTCCGCATTTTTTAGCCAGATCATATCAGTAATTGTTTCGATTACGGTACGCAATCGGGTAGAGTTTTCGATCAGGGCTGCATGGTCTCTGGCTTTTTTCTCCTGCGCCAATATCAATTCGCCATAAAGCATCGTAGCAACCGGATAGATCAATAGAACCGGTGCGCTGATGTCGCTTAACACCTTCCAACGTGCAACAGCTGGCAACAGGAACATACAGGCAAGCATTGCGATATGGACAAGGACTCCAAACCCATATAGGTACGGCAGTTTCATCAATTGAGGAAATTTCGGCCGCAGAGAATGAAAAATCAATCCGACAATTGCAGAAGAACCTATCGTTGCAATCCCTGA
>CAZXCC010000448.1:0-1854 GCA_964638945.1 uncultured Veillonellaceae bacterium
GCGTCATTTTTACCGCGTCTTCCAGCGTCAGCTCCAGCTGCGCCGCATTCGCCACGCTGCAAAGCTGCATGAAAATCGCGACGGATGCTGCCGTGTTGCGCAGCCACTTCATGGGTTGTTTTTTACTCATCCTGATTCCTCCGTTGTTCGCTCTACGCACCGGTGTCAGAATGTCCGGCGGACTCCGATATAGGAGTTGCGTTGCGCGTCTTTATTGATACTGATGCTTTCCCCCACAAGGTAGGTCGACGGTGCGATGCGGATTTCCGACCGCAATTTTATCCGCAGGTCATTGGGGTCGTATGCGTCTGCAGAAATTTTGAAACCTTTGCCGAAATGCAGGTCAATCCCGGCGCCTGCTTTGCCTTCCACCACACCGGCATGTCCTCCGAACGTCTGCCCCTGCTGACCCAGAAGAAAGTTCACCCGGTTGGTCTCTCCGATATCGGAAAGACCGATGCGGGCATAACGCCGGGAATCCGCGTTGATCTGAAAGTCCAGATTCGTACGGTAGTGGTTTGATCCGCCACTGTATGTCAAATCCATTCCGGCTTGGGTTTTCACTTTCTCCACGTTGCCCAGGATGCGGTTTGCCTTTTCTGATACCTCCCTGGCGTTTTTCAAGGTCGTCTTGATGTTGCGGGCAGTTTCCGGATCAGTCGCCACCGGTTCCAGCGCTGCCGCCATTTTTTCCAGCCTGGCGCTGGCGCTGCGAAGATTGCTCAAGGTCTCCGTCAGATCCTTGGAAAACTTCCCGTCGTTATCCACCGCAGTCGTCATCTTGTCCACCCTGGAAGCCACATCGCGCAGACTGCCGGACATTACGGCAAGATTTCGGGCAATCGCATTGATATTGCTCTCGTTGCTGATTGCCATCCGGGACAAGGCCGCTGTCAGCTGATCCAGATTGCGCGTGGTATCTTTCAGCGAATTTTTGACCTTTGGATCGCCGAAAACGTCTTCCAGCGATGTAATCAGACGATCCAGCCGATTAAACAGTCTATCGGCTGTTGAAATGAAAGTTTCCAGGCCCTGCGGCGGCAACCCGTTAACCACCGTATCCGGCTTCAGAAACGTCTTTCGTTCCTCCGGAGGAGTGATATTGATGAATTTTTCCCCCAATAATCCATCCGAACCGATGCCGAATCCGGACCCTTCCGGTATGGAATTGCCGGACCAGATTCTGAGGGTTGCCCGGGCTTTTCCTTCTTCCGTCACAGCGATTTTTGTCACGCGCCCCACGTCCACTCCGGCGTAACGGACCTGGCCGCCAATCTTCAGCCCATCGACCCGGTCGAAGTCCACATGCAGCGGATAGCCGGTTTCGCCCATCCGGATCGCTCCATAAAACACTGCCACCACAATCAATAAAGCCAGCCCACCAAGAGCAACCGCGCCGACTTTTGTCTCCGCACTGATTTTCATGCTTTCTCCCTCCTCCGTACCGGGATGCAGCTTGCTTTCGCTCCCACAATGAACTGCTGCACCAAGGGGTTGGGTGAATTTCTGATTTCATCCGGCGTGCCGATCTCAATTATCTTTTTATCGTACATCATTGCGATGTGATCTGCAATAGTGAATGCACTGTCCATATCATGCGTCACAACAACCGCCGTCACTCCCAGGATGCGCCGGGTGCTCATGATCAGCCTGTTTATGGTCGACGACATGATCGGATCCAGCCCGGAAGTGGGTTCATCATAGAGGACTATTTTCGGATTCAGGGCAATCGCCCGGGCCAGGCTGACCCTTTTTTTCATTCCGCCGGACAGTTCATTCGGCATGATGTTTTCCTTGCCCATCAGTCCGACCATGCGAAGGGTCCGCCGCACGACGGAGAGAATATGCTGTTCG
>CAZXCC010000449.1:0-1850 GCA_964638945.1 uncultured Veillonellaceae bacterium
AAGGAAGGAATAAGGTGGTAAGAGTAGAATTGTTGCAACAGGACCAATCGGGTTACTACAGCCGGTCGTACACGATGCAGCATTGACAGGGGTGCAGGAATTGTAGTGGGTGATATGGGTTTTCTCGATAGATTGGTTGCCTTTCTGAAGTGAAGGATAAATTTCGTCCGGCCGCGATGCGGGAGGAAAAGGCAGGGGAATGGTGATGCAATGAATTGTAATTTTCATGGTATGGCTCGTGAAAAGCAAGGCCGGATTACGGTTGGAAGCATGGTGACGGAGCAGGCTCAAGCGTTTGCCGATAAGCCGGCGCTTATTTTTCACCGCCGTCAGAGGACTTACACCTTCGGCGAATTGGACAACAATGCCCGCGAAGTGGCGGCGGGCCTTATCGCTCTTGGTGTGACCCGCAGCGAACATGCGGCAATCTGGGCGCCGAACCTGCCTGAGTATATGAGCGTGGTGTTTGGCTGCGCCAAAGCGGGTGTGCCGCTGGTCTTGATTAACACCAATTATCAGAGATTCGAGCTGGAGCAGGCTCTACGGCAATCGGATGTCACGACGCTGTTCATAGCCGATGGGACTGGTCAGCAGGACGAATATCTGCGTATCATCAGGGAAATATGTCCGGAATTTGCGGCAACCGGACTTGCCGGTTCAGCTTCCGAGCGGCTGCCGGCTCTGCGACATATCATATTTCTTGGCGGCGAAAGACAGCCGGGAATGCTTTCCTGGCCTGAGTTTTTGACGCTGGCGGCCGAAACGGAGCATGGCGCTGTGGATGCCAGGGAAAAAACGGTCGAACCGGAGGATATTTTTCTTATCCAGCATACTTCGGGCACCACCGGCGTTCCCAAAGGGGCCTTGATGACGCATGCGAGCTATGTCCTTAACATGTGCGCCGTTATTGAATGCCAGGACCTGACGGCAAAGGACTGTCTGTGCGTTCCTCTGCCATTCTTCCATATTTATGGCACGATCATGGTTTTGTCCTTTTTGGCGATCGGCGCATCCGTAGCGCCGGTGGAACGGTTTCAAGCAAGGGCCATGCTGGAGACGATCGAAAACTGCCGGGCGACCGAAGTATGCGGCACGCCGACGATGTATGTCGCTGCACTGAAAGAGCTGGAGTCCGGAAACTATGACCTGTCCTCTTTGTGTGGCGGTACGATTTCCGGCGCATACTGCAGCCCGGATCTGGTGAAGGCGGTCGTGGAGAAAATGGGCGCGCACAGCTTTGGTGTCATTTACGGCATGACCGAGGCGCTCTGTACCATGAGCCGGCCGACGGACCCTCTGCATCGCCGCAGCGAAACTGTCGGTCGTATCATGCCGGATCGCGAGCTGAAAATTGTCGATTCCCGTACAGGGCGGACGGTGGCGACGGATGAGGTCGGCGAGCTTTGCGTCCGCGGTGTGCCGGTGATCGGCGGCTATTACCGTATGCCGGAAGCTACTGCCCAAGTCATCGACAAGGATGGCTGGCTGCACAGCGGAGACCTGTTCCGGGTAGACGCCGAGGGGTATTATTCCATAGTCGGTCGACTCAAAGACATCATCATCCGCGGCGGAGAAAATATCTATCCGATGGAGATAGAGGAATTTCTACAGACTCATCCCGAAGTGACGGATGCGCAGGTTGTGGGGATCCCTTGTGACTACTTTGGGGAAGAGGTGGTGGCATTTGTCCGTCTCAAGCCTGGTTGCACGGCGAATTCCCTGGAATTGAAACGGTATTGCCGCAAGCATATTGCGCTGGTCAAGGTTCCGGCCAAGTTTTTCTTTATCGAGCAGTATCCGCTGACCGCGAGCGGCAAGGTTCAAAAGTTCAAGCTGCGGGAGATGGCGGT
>CAZXCC010000450.1:0-1849 GCA_964638945.1 uncultured Veillonellaceae bacterium
GACCCATCCGTGACAACTCTTTTTCAAATGTGCGCAACTTTAGAATACGTTATCGTGATTGTCACGATATTACAGTGTCAACGTTGAAAGCAATGAATTATTTTGCTTGTTGAGTTGCGGTTAAATCTAAATTATGTGATAATAATCACAAAAATCGCAATTAAAATTGAGAGGTGCTGGCGTGGAAAGATTGGCAATCAGCGATTTATTGCAATGGAAGCAATCAAAGCACAGAAAACCGTTGATTTTAAAAGGTGTGCGCCAGGTGGGAAAAACATGGATCTTAAACGAGTTTGGCAAGCGGTACTATGAAAATATTGCTTACTTCAACTTCGACGAGCAAGAGGAATTGGCCGAATTTTTCGCAACCACAAAAGATGTGAAACGGATTTTGCAAAACCTGACCATGGTTCATGGGTCACCCATATTACCCGAAAAAACATTGATCATTTTTGATGAGATACAGGAATGCAACAAAGCGCTGAATACGCTGAAATATTTTTGTGAAAATGCTCCGGAGTATCATATTGCCTGTGCCGGATCGCTGTTGGGAATTGTATTGTCAAAACCGGCATCTTTTCCGGTAGGCAAGGTGGACTTTCTGACGATTCACCCGATGACCTTCACCGAGTTTTTGCTGGCCAATGGCGATGGGAACCTGGTTGAGTACATGAAAGGCATTGATGCGATAGAACCGATACCGGATATATTCTTTCACCCACTGCAGGAGAAACTGAAGATGTATTATATAACAGGCGGCATGCCGGAGCCGGTGCGATCCTGGGCCGAGGAACGGGACGTAGGGCGGGTGCAGTCGTCGCTGAGAAACATCTTAAATGCCTATGCGCTGGATTTTTCCAAACATGCAGAGATCAAGGACATAGCGAAGCTGGGGCTGCTGTGGGAGTCAATCCCGTCACAGCTGGCACGGGAGAACAAGAAGTTTTTATACAGTGCCGTTAAAGAAGGTGCCAGGGCCAGAGAATATGAAGATGCACTGACCTGGCTCTGCAGCGCAGGCATGGCTTATAAAATATACAGAAGTTCGAAACCCGGATTGCCCCTGTCCGCTTATGACGATCTGACCGCGTTCAAGCTCTACGCAGTGGATGTTGGGCTGCTTCGCAGACTTGCCTTGCTTGATCCGGTAGCTTTCAACGAGGGTTCACGTTTGTTCACGGAATTTAAAGGAGCCTTGACGGAGAATTTTGTGCTGCAGGGCTTGGCTACCCAATACGAAGCAACCCCAAGATACTGGACATCCGGCGGTCAGGCGGAAGTGGATTTTATGATCCAGCGCGGCAATGATATCATTCCGATAGAGGTAAAGGCTGATGAAAATGTAATCAGTAGAAGTTTAACCCTGTATGCGCAGAAATATGAAAAGGACACAAAAATACGTCTGCGGTTTTCCCTGAAAAATTTAAAGAAAGACGACAGCTTGGTAAACATCCCCCTGTTTATGATTGATTACATGGATAAGTTGATTGAACTGGGGCTGGGTGGTTAATAAAAGGAGTACGTCACCGTGACGGTGCGGTTATCTTATGCTGAACACCCAATATAAGATAAAGCAAGAGACGATTGGAAATAATCCAGTCGTCTTCTTTTTTTGCCTATGCAAACATCTGATATTACTGGACGCTAATATCGGCAAGCTTTGCTGTGAACATTGAAAATTGTTGATTGTATAATTTGCTTGAATTTTATGGACGTATGCATTGTCAAAAGAGATAGGACTTTAACAAGTGAATGACGAAATTGTAAGTTATTCATCCGGAGGTGTACTTTGAGCTCAAAAGGTTGGCTTGCAATTCGCAATATAAAAACATTGATAATTTTGTTTGGT
>CAZXCC010000451.1:0-1845 GCA_964638945.1 uncultured Veillonellaceae bacterium
GCCGGTTGCGGGCCGTTTTTTTCGGAGCTCTGCACCTATCCCTGCTGACGTTGCTGTTTAATGAAACCCGGGCTGCCTGGATCGCCTTCACCGTCGTATGGATTCTCTATTTCTTCACGCCGCTGACTTCCTGGCGCCACGCCAAAAATCGCTGGTGGGGGATCAGCGTGTCCCTGGTCATATTGTGCTGCATCGGATTGGGAGCTCTGTCCCCGTCCATCCAGCAACGCATCGCTTCCGTCACCGATCTGCAGTATCAGTCCAATTCGGAACGGATCATCATCTGGCACTCTTCGCTGGCGATGATCGCAGACCACCCGGTCTTCGGCGTGGGACCGGACAATTTCGGTCCGGAGTATCAGTCCGTCTACATGCGCCCGGAAGCAAAAGAGCGCCACCAGCGTGACGCTCACAATACGTATCTTTCCATCGCCGCGGAACTGGGGATGGTGGGCCTGGCAGCCTTTCTCTTCCTGTTGTTCCGGTTGCTGCAGTATTATTACCGCCAGATTCGCCGGACGGACGAACCGGAGTGGCCGCTCGGCGCTTTTTTCTGTCTGGTGGCCTTTTTCATCTATGGATTCATGAATTCCATGATCAACACCTTCTGGGCGGTGCGCCTCTTGTCCCTGTTCCTGGGAATCTCGCTCGCGTATGCCAACCTGTCCCGGCGAGCCTGATCTATCCGCCGGAATCTTTCCTGCTAAATATTGTTTTCCCCACGCGGTCAATATGTTCTTTCAGCTCCTGATGGCCTGAATGGGTATAATCAACAATATCAAAAAAATACGGAAGAGGACTTTCTTCTTCCAATCGACTGTGAAGACCGGCTATGGTGGAAAAAGTGATCATCTCGCCAAAAATGGCAATATCTATGTCTGAACCCTTATTGTAATTTCCTTTGGCCCTCGATCCGAATACAGCCGCTTTTTCAATTTCGGCGAATTCGCTGATTACGGAAACAATATGGGCTAAATCTTCAGCCTTCAGTCCCAATGAATTACACATGCTGTTGCATTTTCTCCAGTTCTTCTTGCAGAGCTTTCAGCATGGGAAAATATTTGTCGCGAATCAGCCTTTCGGCTTCTTTCGTTGTATTCTCATCATACGTGTGAGCCATTAGATTGCGTTTTTCCAGGGCATCGATCCAGACATGGCCATCCGCGATCAATTCTGTCTGAAATGCCGTTTGTATCGTCTGCCGCGGGCTTTTCACGGAGAATCCCTGCGCTTCCAGATAGTCTTTGGCTGTTTTCCATCCCAGTTCAAAAGTGTACTCAAAGCATTGAATCAGCCCTTGTGCTTCAAATTTGTTCAGTTCCGGTTTTTCGATAAACTCCGTCAGCTGTTGAACCGCTTTGCAAAAATTGGCGTAGCGTTGCTTCCAGCGGATATCTTCCGCATCCATATCTGCACCCATAATAGAGAGGCCACCAGCCTTTCTTTTTTGTTTTTCGTTTTTTTGCGATTATTTCTAAAATGACAGCTCAGGTTTCATAGTGCGTCCAATTCCAGGGCCATTCTTTTCCCTCCTGTCGCGTCTTGAAGATCGAAGAAAGCACCTGTCCCGGCGAGCCTGATCTATCCGCCGTATTCCCGCAGAATCGCGTCCGCCGTCCGTTGGTAATCCGCCGCGATGGCCTGACGCGGTTTTTTTGTGCCGTATTGCCCGATCAGCAGCCGCTTTTGCAGGATCATCAGATGGTATGCCACCATGAAAACGGACAGGCAAAAACCCTGCGCCCCGTCTTTATAGCCTTCTCTTTTGAAAAAACGCCAATAGAACTGCCTCATGCATTCCGCCAGGAGATGCCGGGTCGAAGGCGCCTTGTCCAGCGGTCCCTG
>CAZXCC010000452.1:0-1838 GCA_964638945.1 uncultured Veillonellaceae bacterium
CGTACGTTGCACCCGCCAACCGGGCAGCTTCCTGCATATTGCAGATTTTCGCCGCCTCAGGCGCTGCCTGTGCAGCCGAAAATGGAACACTCAGCGCCAATACCCAACAAATTGCACATACCCGAATCTTATACCCGTTCACTTGAACTCCTATCTCAGGGAAAATCATTCCCGCAAAAACACTTCATACGATTACCGGCACTTCAAATACTGCGGCGTTTGCGTAAGCGACACCAATCCATAGTTTTCGATGTGAGCTTCGTGCGGATCACCGGTGGTCCAGGCCACCACGCAGGAATTGTTTTTTGCATCCACAAACTCCAGAGCAAAATCCTCCGTCAAGGAAAACAACCGGCGTGAAAAACGTCTTCCGCCGAGTTGCCGCGCCAGGACCTGCGCCGCCTCCAGCGCCGGTTTTCCTGTCCCATCCTGACGAACCCAGCCGAAATTGTGTTCATAATTCCGTCCATCTGTTCCATCATTACGATAATCATACCACACCGTGAAGTCGATCCCCGCATAGACATTGGCCAGCAGCATCCGGCTCAGGTAACGGGCCTGCGCCTGTTCATCGCCGCCAAAAGCCGCCGCCGAATAGCCCCATTCACTGACCACCAGGGAAACCTGCCGTTCCGACGGCTGCATTTTCTGAATCAGAACTTTTAGCCGCGCATAGTCCGCCAGCGCCGTTTCCGGCGAAGCGTCACGGTACGGGTGAACCGACACCGCGTTTACATACTTCAGCAGACCCAGCCGGATGCAGTCCTCCAGAAAGGAAAAATCGATACGGGCGGAGCCCGGTGCAATGATATATGCCTCCGGATTTGCCGCGCGCATCGCCGTAGCGGTGTCGATCACCAGTTTCATATACTCGTATACATCCGGGCGCGGAGGCCAGAACTGCTCCTGGTTCGGTTCGTTCCAGATCTCCCATCCGACGCTTCTCCCCTTGTATCTAGCCGCGGCAGCTGCAGCAAAGCGCGAAAATGCGGCCCGTGCCTCGTCGGTGCGCACTGCCTTGCCACCATACAGCGGATTTCCATAATCCAGAATAAAAAGGACGCGGACGCCCTGCCCTTCCATCTGGGACAACAGACGGTCAAAAACATGGAAATCATAGCGTCCTTTCTGATTTTCCACCATGGTCCAGTCCATATCGTACCGGATCAGCCGGAACCCTGCGGTCCGGATGGCAGCGATGTCTTTCGCATCCTGCCTTTCCTCCAGTGTAAAATGATGACTGACCCCAAGACTGTTTTCAAAGGGCTGCGCCGCAGCGCACTCCGCTGCCCCGGCCCCGGCGAGCAAAAAAAACGCCAGAGCCAGACCAAACCACCTGCATCGTTTCACCGTATCACTCCATCCTGCGTAAGGACCATCCCCGTCCTGCAATTATAATCGAATCGATTTTTCCACCACGGCGGCAAATTCTTTCCGGAATCGTTCTCTGGAAAAGCGCAGGGAGTTTTCCCGGCAACAGTGCGTCGAAAACCGCTGCTCGTTCTCCTCGAACAATTTGACCGCTGCTGCCACCGCTGCGGGAGTCTGCACGTGAAAAAACAGACCGGTCGGATCTGACGACCCTTCCAGACCCCGTATCGTCTCCACCGCCCCGCCCCGGCCAAAGGCGATCACCGGCGTTCCGCACGCCTGCGCCTCCACCGGAGTGATGCCAAAATCTTCTTCCGCTGCAAATAAAAAGGCCCGCGCCCGTTGCATGGAATCCCGCAACACCGCTGACGGCTGCCAGCCGAGCAGATGCACGTTCTTTGTCGCTACGCGGCGTATCTTCTCCATATCCGGGCCGTCGCCGATCACGACCAGTTTTTGGTCCGGCA
>CAZXCC010000453.1:0-1831 GCA_964638945.1 uncultured Veillonellaceae bacterium
CCGCTTACGCTGTCTTGAATTTGGAGACCTGTTGGTCCAGTTCCATCGCAAGGGATGACAGATGCTGTGCCGTAGCCGTGAACTCCTCGATGGAAGCCGTCTGCTGCTCGATGGCCGCGGCGGAATCCTGTGACAAGTTTGCAATTTCCCTGGCTGACGAAGCAACCTCGTGCGAACGGGAGTTCAAAGTAGAAAACTCACCAGAGGTCTTCATGTTCAAGCTCGTAATCTCATCCACCGCATTGCGGCTTTCCAGGGAACGGTTCACGATTGCATCCAGAGCGGATGATAACTCCGTCACCACTTGGGTAATCCGCTTCAGTTCGTTCACAACCTGATTGTTCGCCAGTTGCGTATCCTCAACCTGCTGTTGGATGGCTGAGATTTTTTCGGTGACCTGATTCGCCGCTTCATCGCTCTGTTCCGCCAATTTTCGGACTTCTTCCGCCACTACTGCAAAACCGCGTCCCTGCTCACCCGCCCGTGCGGCCTCGATTGCAGCATTAAGCGCCAACAAATTCGTCTGTCCGGCTATTTGCTTGATGAGTCCGATGATTTGATTAATGTCGGATGAGTTACGGGTCAGTGCCACCACATTCTCATTCATGGCTCCCACGGTCTGATTCAGAGCTGTTGTTTCCTCAACCACAAGCTGTGTTTGTTGCCGCCCTTCATCCGCCTGCGATTTTGATTCCTCGGACAAATGTGCCGTATTTTTGGCGTGATTTTCCATGGTATGCATGCTTTGGTTGATCACTCCAATCCGGTTGGAAAAATCCTGCATGGCTCTATCCTGGTCAGTTGCCTGCCCAGCCACTTCCGATACAGCCTGTGCTACTTGCTCAACAGCTTTTGCGCTTTCAGAACTTGCCCGCGATAAACTTTCCGAAAGGTTTTTCACCTCAATTGCCGTACTCTGTGCCACACTGATAATTGCACGCAATTTTTCTACAAAATCATTAAAATGCGCAATAATCTCACCGATTTCATCCCTGCGACCAATCGGAATCCGTTGCGTCAGGTCACCTCCGCCGCCGGCGATTGCCGAAAAGGAAAGAGAAAGCGAAGCGATCGGCTTCAGGACTTGATTTCTGATGATGAGCCAGGCGCCGAAAGCCACCATCAGGAACACCGCCAATAAACCGCCCCCAATCAGTTTCGCCCGGGCCACTTTCCGCTGTGATTGTTCATCCAGCAAAAAAACCAGTTTGTTCATCTCGCCTACATACTCCGGTACCATGGCGTGAATCTGGGCAACTACCGGGCCGGCCTGCGCCTGCGGTACTCCGATTACTCCTGAAACTGCGCTTTTGAATGTCTGCCAGCGGGGTTTCAGGCTGTTGAACTGCTGCAAACTTGCGCTATCTTCCATAGGAGTCAGTTTAAGTGACGCATCCCCTTTTTCCAGGCCGGTCATGATTTTTTCATACATCGCAAGGTCGTCGGACATGTCTTTCCGTAAAGATTGCTGCTGACTTTCCGGTGCCAAGGCTACCTGCCCGGACAGCCAAGCCAGCCGATACGCCCTGAAACGCAGGCTTCCCGCCAAATTAATCGAAGGCGCGTCTCCTTTCAGAGCCTCATAGGTGTACAGATTGACACCAACAACGACAACAGTAAACAGGCTTAATACGATAAGAATCATTGTGACTTTCATGCGAATCGACATCATGGTCCCCCTTCTCAAAACACTTTTCCTTATCCTCCGAGACGTTTGAACCCTGGTAAGCGAATGTGACTGTCGGCAAGTGCAGTCAACTGGACGGTATCAGTTGCCGTCAATAAGCTCTGTCTGAATTTCATTGAAGCGATCTTTCAGGTTCTGAAAAGC
>CAZXCC010000454.1:0-1823 GCA_964638945.1 uncultured Veillonellaceae bacterium
TGGCGACAGACGTACTGAAAGAACTGGAGGAGCTGCGTCAGTCCCTGCCTCCGGGATACAGTATTGAGGCGGACGGAGACCTGGAGTCCAGTGTGAGGTCGGCTGGGGAACTAGCCTCTGTGTACCCGCTGATGGTGGGCGTCATCATGATGCTGCTGATGTTCCAGCTGCAGAGTATATCCCGCCTGGTGCTGGTACTGTTGACAGCTCCGCTGGGCATGATCGGGGTCAGTATCTTCCTGCTGCTGCTGCAACGGCCGCTGGGGTTTGTGACGCAGCTGGGAATTATCGCTCTGTCCGGCATGATTATCCGAAACTCGGTCATATTGATTGACCAGATCGAAAAGCATATCTCACAAGGGGAAACACCCTGGGACGCGATCGTCGATTCGGCAATCCTGCGATTCCGTCCAATCATGCTGACGGCAGCAGCGGCGATATTGGCCATGATTCCTCTGGTGGGCAGCACCTTCTGGGGACCGATGGCCGTTGCGATCATGGGCGGATTGCTTGTGGCGACCGTGCTCACACTCATCTATCTCCCTGCTGCATATGCCGCCTGGTTCAAAGTCAAAGAAAATCCAGCTGAATAATACAGGATAAGAACAACTGACTTGGGGAAAAAGCAAAGAATAGCGATAATAAGCAAAACCACCCGTTTTATATTCGGGTGGTTGCTTATTTCCGTGCATGGAGCCTGATAAACTCGGGAGAGAAGTCAGATTTCATTGCTACTGGAGTTTTGCCGTGATTTTGCCGAGTGTAGCCGAGATGCCGCCTTCCATGGAACTCAGGCCACCAACCAGTACTACTGCGATCAAAGCGATAATCAGAGCATACTCGACCATTCCCTGTCCCTTTTTGTTCTGAAGTACCAATTTCATCATTTCTAACATTTTAATACCCTCCCAATTTTTATTTTTTTCTCGGAATTGCCGGGGTTCTTTTCTGACTTTATTGTAGCAATTCCGCAAGAGGGTTCCATCGTCCGCAAGTCTTATTCAAAGTAGGTCGCGTGTCCTATTTTCTGTCGGGACCAGTGATTGCCGGTTTTTCTGTTTCCATAGCAAAGAACCTGATAACAGACACCGGGAAGGAGAACGGAAATGAAAATCATTGTGGATGCGGATGCGTGTCCGAAAAATGCGCTGCAGATTTGCATGAAACTTGGAAAAGAATACGAAGTATCCGTCTGGACGGTAGCCAGTTTTAATCACAACATCGTATCGGACCGTCACATTGTCGTCGGTAACGCCCCGCAGGAAGCGGACATCAAGGTGATCAACCTGAGTGAGTCCGGTGATATCGTGATTACCCAGGATTGGGGGTTGGCGGCGATGGTGTTGGGAAAACCGGCGTATTGTCTGAGTCCTTCGGGGAGGGAATTTCGAGCTGAGAATATTGAATTTCTTATGGAGGAAAGAGAAATAAAGGCCAAACTTCGGCGCAGCGGCGGCAGGACAAAAGGTCCGGCCAAGCGTACTACAGAAGATGACCAAAAATTCATGGCAACATTGCAGAAAATATTGAAGCAGGCGCTGTCGTAAAAATGGCTGTTTGACTAGGCTTCTTTGCTGTTTTCAGCGGAAGCATTCTGCTTGTCTGCAGGATATTCGGCCGGAATGGTGGTTGCGTTTCCATTGCGGAAAGCGGTATAGTGCGGCGACATGATTTCTACGCCGCCTTCGTTGAAGCAGTCCTGAATGTTGCGGTGCAAGTCGGAATAGAGACGGGGCATGTACTCAGGAGAGCGGGTGAATGCATTCAGCTCATAGGCAACATAAAAATCGTTCAACGCGGTTTGCAAAACAAACGGCGGTGGG
>CAZXCC010000455.1:0-1819 GCA_964638945.1 uncultured Veillonellaceae bacterium
CACTGTCACAGGACTCGGCTGCGGCGATAGAAGAACAGACAGCATCGATACAGGAATTTACCGCGACAGCCCATCAATTGTCATCGCTTGCACAGGAACTGGACCGTCAGGTTTCGGCGTTTAGGACATAAATCAACCTGCACATATATGCAAAGAACGTGATTCGAACTGCAAAACACATTTCTTAAGATCCGCAGGACAGCCCAAACAAGTGCAAAACGCTCAACCGCAATAAATCCGCCTGCTGGAGTAATCCGGCGGGCACTTCTTTGTAAGCGAAAAACCAAATCAGTGCCACGCCTCACTTGACCTGAACAAATTGCGATGAACAAGAAGAACTACCAGGAGGTCATAAAATGAGACAACGGTACCTTAGTTTGCTATCGGCCGGACACATGTTTACCGACTTGAATCAGGGAGCACTGCCGGCCATATTGCCCTTTCTCATTGCAGAATATAATTTGAGTTATGCCGCTGCGGCCGGTCTGGTTTTTGCTGCTAATTTTGCTTCTTCCATCGTTCAGCCTTTGTTTGGACATTTTGCCGATAAAGTCTCAAAGCCCTGGCTTATGCCTTGTGGCATTTTACTGGCAGGACTCGGCCTGTCGATCACAGGATTCATTTCGAATTATTGGGCGCTTTTTGCGGCCGTGACTCTGAGCGGGATCGGTATAGCAGCGTTTCATCCCGAGGGGGCACGGATGGCAAACAAAGTTTCCGGCGAGAAGAAAGGGACAGGGATCAGCATTTTTGCTGTTGGCGGCAGTGCTGGATTTGCCCTTGGACCGTTGGTCGCCACGGCGTCTCTCTTGTTTTGGGGAGTCAAAGGAACGTTGGTATTGATAATTCCTGCGGCGGTCATGGCAGCTGTTCTCGCATCGCAGGCTGGCAAATTGCAGGAGTTTCAGATCCAGGCCAAGCAGGCGAAAAATGACTCGGTGATTGTAAAAGACGAGTGGGCACCCTTTTCCCGTCTGACTTTGGTAGTGATTTGCCGGTCGATTATCTTCTATAGTTTGAACACTTTTTTGCCATTATACTGGATTCTTGTACTTCATCAATCGAAAGCAGTCGCCGGCACGGCGTTAACCATCATGTTTACGGTTGGTGCTTTCGGGACCTTGTTTGGTGGCCAGCTTGCCGATCGTTTCGGTTACAACAAAGTGATACGGATCGGGTTTACCTCGTTATTTCCTTTAATGATGCTCTTGACAGCAGTAAACAATGTTACTATGGCGACTTTTCTTTTGATTCCGATCGCTCTGAGCATATATGCACCGTTCAGCCCGATGATAGTTTTGGGGCAGAAATACCTGCCTAACAGGCTGGGTCTGGCGTCAGGCATTACGTTGGGGTTGGCTGTGAGTGTGGGCGGAATCTTCGCGCCGATATTGGGGTGGATCGCCGACAAATATGGCCTTCTTTTGGCGATGGACGTAATTGCCTATCTGCCGATACTGGCAGCAGTAATGGCCTTCACATTGCCTTCTCCCGGCAGTGGAGCGCCAGAAAAAAGTAGTCTCCAATAAAAATAAAAGGGAAGACCCAACACGAAGGATTACCAAACGGCGTTCCGGTCGATAGTTCGCCGCTATAGGAGATGCCTAGACCACTTGATAATCACAAATGGGAAAAAGATATATTATTCGGCCGAGACAACTTTGTTCGGCCGGATTATTGGTTGGGGAACATACGGCTAACGAGAAACATATTTGTAGTTGTCAAAATATCCCGTAGTTTTTGTAAATCAGCTCTTTCTCTGTTGTCGGTTCTTCTTCAAGTCTTTGGCGAACCTGCGCCAGCAGTGATTCTTTATCTT
>CAZXCC010000456.1:0-1814 GCA_964638945.1 uncultured Veillonellaceae bacterium
TGAAGCTCAATCTGATGTTGGCCCTGTCTTTGCAGGCCTTTGGTTTTTTAGCCATGCTTGTTGGTGAAATCTCCCGAAGCCATTTGGGAAAAACGAGTGACTGCAACCGGCGGATGAAAGAGTATCTGGTTTTGCAACCGGTGCTGCTTGCCGTTGCAACCGGTTTCTTCTATGCAACAGGGAGCTTTACAATTGCTGATTCTGTACAACAGCCCAGGTTGCTTATTGCAGAGCTTCCTTTGATGATTCTGGCATTGATCGGTTTTTCCTATTTGTCAGTAAGAGAAACTCCGACTTCCAGTAAGCGGGAGCCGGAGTTGAGGGAACCAGCGTTAAGTTGCAGTTTCACTGTTGTTGCAAGAAGGTTGGCAGAAATCTACCGGCTTGCATTTTTCCTGCTTCTGTCAGGCATGTTGATAGGGTATGGTGTGGTGTCGGCTACTGTCGCTGCAGTAATTTTCTATGCACTGATGGTTTGGGCAGGGCCTGCCGTGCAACGCCGTCTCCGGCGAAGCAGATTTGAACTCGGTTGGCAGCATGCTTTTTTTGCTGTGGGATTGAATCTGATCTGGCTTTACATCAAGTATTTCTAATAGCGAGGTCCCGGAAACTGACGCGGGAAAATAGGGTCAATTTTGTTGAGCATTTCTTCCATCACATCAAGAGAAACAGACAGGGCATGGGTATTCATTCCGGCTATGTCCGTGATAAAGCGTTCTCCGTTGATCTGGCCATACTGGCCAGTTTTTTTATTATAGTAGTGTAAAGTCATTTGCACAGAGGTTTCTTCGATGATTTCCCTGCCAAAGAGTCTGTCAACAGAAGAAAACTTTTTGATATCCAACACCAGTACATCATCTGTTTCTGCTGAGGCGGCAATTTTTTCGAGAGAGGCGCGGTCGGCAACTGCTGGGGGTGTCTTATAGCTCTTCAGTACCTCATATTTCGGAAACTTAAATTGAGTTTGCAATTTGTTCAAAAGTGCTGCAATATCATCGGGTGACGCAGTATTTGAAGAATTATTTGCCAACAGAACGACTTTTTCCGAATCGAACGCTTGTGCTCCCGGCATATAAAACATGGACAGTCCGAGCAAAAAAACACACATAATGATGCGAAATATTGGCATTTTTCATCCCTGCTTTCTTAACATTTTTCCAATACTTATTTCGCCGCAGACAATCTTTCGACCTGCCTGCGTCGTCTGGTATGCATTGCAGGAAAAACCGCCATTATTGACGAAAACAATGCTGCATTGGATTATGGAAGCAAGAGGTTGTCAGATGCGTGATTCGGCAGAGAATTACCGTATGCTTTTTCAGACAATAGAACAAGGGGTAGTATATCAGGACACGGCTGGACGGATTACTGAGGCGAATCCGGCTGCGGAGCGGATCTTGGGGCTGAGTCGTGATGAAATGCTGGGGATAACCTCGATGGATCCTCGTTGGCACTGCATAAATGAAGCAGGCAGCGTGATGCAGGGCAAGGATCATCCCGCAATGATTGCCCTGCAAACAGGGGAGCCGGTTCGCAATGTTCCTATGGGAATTTTCAACCCCAGGGAAAACAGGACGCGTTGGGTCAGGGTTACCGCGTTGCCTCTTTTTCGGTCTGGGGAAACAACACCCTATGAAGTATACGCAACCATTACTGATGAGACAGAACGGCGATTGGCAGCCATGGAGAAGGAGAAAGTCGAAGCGCGGTTCCGGAACTTGTTCAATGACATGAATGAGGGGGTCGCTCTGCACGACATAATTTATGATACGGAAGGGAAACCAGCGGACTATGTTATTACGGATGTCAACCGC
>CAZXCC010000457.1:0-1808 GCA_964638945.1 uncultured Veillonellaceae bacterium
CTTGCCGCCTCCCACAATAATATTTTTGACATGGTCGGCGCGCGCATATTTCAGGTTGAATACTTTCACCTGGCCAAAACCTTTTTCCATCTTCTCCTGGCTGGCAAAAACAATAATACCGCCATTTCTGTACATGCTGAGCCCTTTGGCCTTTGTTACGATCTCCAGCGCATTATCAAAAGGAATTCCTTTGAAATCGACGCTGATACGGCCGGTGACGCTGTCGTCAACCACTACGTTGACCCTGCCGATGCTGGCCAATCCCGTCAATACATCACGAACATCCGCATCCACGACAGTCATGGTCACCATCGGACCGCCGGCGAAAGCCGTATTTGCGGAAAACAGCGCAAAAACGCAGCAAAGCGCCAGACAAACCAGGGAATATCGCATGCCGCATCTTTGTAAAAATTTTCTCATCTGTTCACTGTCCAATCGTCAAAACTTTCGTTCCTGTCGGGCCTGACAGAGTCACGGAATTGGGACCGATGGAAGCCACCGTATAATCGCCGGCAGCTTGTCCGACCCGATAGGAACGGCTTATCGTTCCCTGGCGCAAAATCGCGACGCGAGATCCGTTCCCCTGGATCACGCCTGTAAGAGCCGGCAACGGTCCCTGCGAAAAGTTCCTGCTGCCGTTGCGTTCCGTTGCATCGCCCTTCTGAGGCATTGCCAATAAAGCCGCATACCCGGCGGGCGGAGCAAAAAGATCGCGCATTGTCTGTCCCGGCGTTCCTGCACCAGCCGGCATCACCGGTGAAGCGGACGAGGCGCTTTTCGGCGCCGGTACGGCAGCCGGAGGTGCAACGATCCCAGCCGGATTCTCCTGCTGGCCGGCCGGAAATGACGAAAAAAATTCCGGTTGTGTAAAATATGCAACAGCGCCAATGGCGATACAGCCGACAACCGCTATACCCAGCAGGCGCTCCGTACTCTTTTCCATCGCTTCGTTTATTATCCCCTCACTACCGTTTCCTAAAAAACATTCAACAGATATTGGTAAAATCCTGTCGGAATCACAAATTATTATTCTTTTAATTTGGCGATTTTGGGTCCCATAATTTTTTTGTACGCTTCCACTCCCGGTTGGTCAAACGCGTCCACATCCGCCAATTCGCCTTCGTATGCGACTGACAGCGCCAGCATGTAGAGCAGTTCGCCCAGGTGAAACGCCGTAAGAGACGGCAATGCAAAGGTCGCATTAAAACGTCCGTCCGCAGCCAGCGCTTCAGCATTGGACTGCCGTGCGACTTCCAGCGCTGCAGACAGGGAAATGCCGGCGAATTTCGCCATCGCTGCCTCCGCAGGGAAAACATCCGGGGTGACGAGATCTTCCTTCCATTTTACCACGCGCAAAAACTGCACCACTTTATCTTTTGCTCCATCCTGGTGCTGCTGTGTCTGCGCATGCATATCCGTTGTCCCAACGGCAACGATCGGTGTCCTGCCGTAATACACGGGGCTTCCCGACCGGTTGTTCCTCTTGCCGAGCGACTCTGCGAGCAGCTGGATATACCATTCGGCCACCGATTTCAGATAATCCGCATAGGGCATGAACACTTCCATGCGCCGGCCATGATTGGCTGCAGCCAGATATTTCAGCACTGCATTCAGCAATGCCGGATTCTGGTATACATCGTGCGACCGGCAAGCTTGGTCCATGGAACGCGCTCCGGCCAAAAATTCATCGATGTCAAAACCGATACAGGCGGCCGTAATCAGACCCACTTCCGCAAAAATGCTGAACCGTCCTCCGACGCCATCCGGCACGGAAAACATCGGCCAGCCCTGGTTGCGGGCCAGACGAT
>CAZXCC010000458.1:0-1801 GCA_964638945.1 uncultured Veillonellaceae bacterium
ACCTGCCAGATTCCCACGGCATATTCCCAGATGGTATTGTCGCTGGAAAATTCACCGGCGTGTGCGATGTTATGTATGCACATCCGTCGCCACCGGTGAACGTCCTTATACAGTCTGTCAATCTGGCCCTGCGCCGCCGCATAGGCCCCAAAATCTTCGAGCACGAAAAATTCATCATTGTGAATCAGGAAACTGTCATACAGTTCACGGAATTCTTCCCGCCCGGCAGGCAATTCACCGCTTACCATCTGATCTACCACTCTTTTCAGCCGGGGATTCGCCTCATATACGGCACGGGAGCTATATCCGCCGCGTTTGTGAAAATCCATGACTTCTTCCGCCGTCAGCCCAAAGGAAACAAAGTTCTCCGTTCCGACCTCGCCGCGGATTTCGATGTTGGCGCCATCATGCGTGCCGATTGTTACAGCCCCATTCATCATAAACTTCATGTTTCCGGTTCCGGAAGCTTCCTTCGAAGCAGTGGAAATCTGTTCGCTAACGTCAGCGGCAGGCATGATCAATTCAGCCAGTGACACCCGATAGTTTTCCAGAAATACCACCTGGATCTTTTCACGCAAGACGGGGTCTGCAGCGACCATAGCCGCGACCGTATTGATGAGCTTGATGGTCCGTTTTGCCTGATAGTAGCCTGGCGCCGCCTTGCCGGCGAAGAAAAACGTGCGCGGCGTAATATCCAGATTTGGATTCTCTTTCAACCGGTTCGCCAAATCCATAATATGCAGGGTGTTGAGAATCTGGCGCTTATAGGCGTGAATTCTTTTAACATGGCAGTCGAAAATCGAGTGCGGATTGATGATTTGACCGGTGGTCTTTTTTACATACTCGGCAAGCCGCTCTTTGTTCCCCAGCTTCACAACGGAAATTTTTTCGCCAAAAACCGGATCCTCTGCGTACGCGTTCAATTTCTGCAAATCAGTGGCATGACTCATCCAGCTCTTGCCGATGGCATCGGTAATGAGCGCCGCCAGGTCGGGATTGGCCTTCATCAGCCAGCGGCGATGCGTGATCCCGTTTGTCTTGTTATTGAATTTACTGGGTGAGTATTCGTAAAATTTAGCCAGCACGGATTTTTTCAGGATCTCCGTATGAATTTTTGCAACACCATTCACACTGTAACTTCCGACCACTGCCAGATGCGCCATGTGTACAAAACCATCCGCAATGATCGCCATATCCTTGATGCGGTCCCATTCACCCGGATAACGGTTCCAGAGGTCCCGGCACCATCGCTCGTTGATTTCATATACAATCATGTGAATGCGCGGCAGCAGTTCCTTGAACACCTCCACGGGCCATTTTTCAAAGGCTTCCGGCATAACGGTATGATTGGTGTAGGATACGGAATTTGTGGTAATACGCCAGGCTTCCTCCCAGGACAGGCCTTCTTCATCCAGCAGTATCCTCATTAACTCCGGGACTACAACCACAGGATGGGTATCATTGATATGGATGGCATTCTTTTCGTTGAAATCATGCAGGCTGCCGTGTTTCTTTTTGTACCAGCGCACGATGCTCTGCAGCCCTGCCGAAACCATGAAATATTGCTGTTTCAGGCGTAATACCCGGCCTTCATAACGTGAATCGTCCGGATACAGTATTTCTGTGATGGATTCAATGGAACGGCGATACACCATTTCCTTCATATATTCGGTCTCGCTGGCGGGTCCGGCATCGGAATCGGAAGGCATCGCCTCCGCGCTCCAGAGGCGCAGGGTGTTTACCGTATTGTTTCGGTACCCGGATACAGGCATGTCATAGGGAACCGCCAGCACAGACTGAT
>CAZXCC010000459.1:0-1798 GCA_964638945.1 uncultured Veillonellaceae bacterium
CCCAATTCATTTCTGGTAACTTCGTACGCCATCCGGTTCGTCACATAGTCTTTGCTATCGATGGAATACCGGTTGACACCCTTGATGGTATCGGCGGTAAATGTCATGGGGCCGGTTGCGTGGGTCACTTTGAACAAATCGTTAAACAATATTAATCATACCTCTTTTTGAGTTTATTGGTACAAGCCAAATATGGCTCCCTAATCTATTATACGTTTTTTTCGGAGCGTTAATTTTTCAATGGACAAATCTTGAAGCTTTCCAAAAATTGCTCCGAATGCTCCGGACACTCCGTAAAATATCAAGGCCTCCGCAATGGTTCCGGAAGCCTTCAAAAACGATACAATTCAAACCCGATATGACCTATCATTTACCCTGATTACGTATCGACAGCGAGGTTTACTTCAAATATACCGACCGACGGTGCTCGATTTTCACCACATAGACCATTACAACCTCGTCCGCCAGCTCACAGAGAATACGGTACTTTCCCACCCTGTAGCGCCACACTCCCTGCAGATTGTGCTTGAGCGCCTCCCCATAGGCGCGAGGGTTGGCACAGCCTTCGATACGCTCCTGCATATACGACAGGATCAATTCCTGCTCATGCCGGTCAAGCTTCTTCAGTTCTTTTAGCGCAACATCGGAATAACTAATCGACCAGGCCAAGCTCGCGCCTCACTTCCGCCGCCGTATAGTAGCGGGTTGTCTTGGCTTTCGCCTCTTGCAGCAGCCGAAAATCCTGATCATCCTCGATCATCTTTATGGCTGCGTCGCGCAATATATCGGACTGTTTTAATCCGTGCAACGTGGCATAAGCCTGTATCATTGCATCTTCGGTTTTATTCAGCCGTACGGATACCACTCTGGTTGCCATTACTTTCACCTTCTTGTAATACGATGTATTACATTTATTGTAGCATGATGGTTTCACAGCGTCAATGCAGCCGAGTAAGGCAGGCCTCTTGGGAAGATTTTTTAGCAATCCATCCTGATCCATTCCAGCCCATTTCGGACAAATTGGGCTATTTTTCTGGGCTACAGACCCAAAAACGAAAACTCCCCTGTTACGGGGAGTCCTGATTTTACTGCATATTCGCGATGTCCGGTTTCGGAAACCCTCTTGATTCGTAGTCAAGCGCTCTATCCAGCTGAGCTACGGGCAGAGAAGACATGAATTATAATACCATAGCAGATAGTAAGTGTCAAGGAATTTTTCCCACCTTCTTTTGCGCCCGTCAATCGGGGAAATTATCCCATTGCTGTTGTTTTCAGGCCCGGCAGCACGTGGGTATAGGTATCGAAAATCATCTGCGCCGTGGTATGTCCGAGAAACTCCTGGACAAATTTTTGCTTATGTATGAAAATAGAGGCGTAAAATGAGTAGGAGGGCTGACGATGGGATTGCTGCAAGATTCGCTGCTGACAGAAGAGGAATCCCTCTGGTTCTTGCCAATCTTATTCAAAGAACTCCCGATATCAATTGCTGTATCGGAAAGAATCTCCGATACGGCTTCAGTGATTTTAGCCGTGAATGATGAGTATTGCAAAATGACGGGTTTTTCCCGCCGCGAACTGATTGGCAAAGATACTCTCATATTGCGCGAAATGATTCGTTCAGAGGACTTGGCCCGAATTCAGGCGCTGCTGGCCAGCGGTAAATCAGTGACCAACATGGAACTCGCATGGAAGCAAAAGGATGGGACGGAGAAATGGGCTTTGTCTTCGATACGGATTCTTTTTCTGCCGCAGCGGACCCTGCTGGTAAACATTGCGCTGGATATTGACTTGCAGAAAC
>CAZXCC010000460.1:0-1793 GCA_964638945.1 uncultured Veillonellaceae bacterium
CGGCAAGCCCATCATAAAAGTGCCGGGGTGTCCGCCGATTCCGGAAGTGATGACGGGTGTGGTCATGCATCTGGCGCTTTTTGGACAGATTCCGCCGCTCGACAGTCAAGGCCGGCCAAAACAGTTTTACGGAAATCGTATCCACGACACCTGCTATAGAAGAGCTTTCTTCGATGCCGGAATGTTTGCCGAAAGATTTGATGATGCAGGTTCGAAAGCTGGTTGGTGTCTTTACAAACTAGGGTGTCGCGGGCCTGAAACCTATAATTCCTGCGGCAATATGCGTTGGTGGAATGGATTATCCTACCCGATCCAGTCCGGTTCACCCTGCTTTGGTTGCGCTGATAACGGTTTTTGGGATAATGGTCCATTCTCAGAACGGTTGCCGAATATCGTACTGCCGAATACATTGACGAACGCAGACAAAGTCGGAGCGGTTGCGACGATTGCGACCATGGTCGGAGTGACCGCACATGCGGTGGCATCGTCCATGCAGAAAGCGAAATACCCGCCAATGGAGCCGGAAAATGATGAAGAATAGGGAAGAGGGAGTGAGCGCTTATGAAACGGGTTGTTGTTGACCCTGTAACTCGAATCGAAGGTCATCTGCGGCTGGAAGTAACCGTTGATGAGACCACAGGCAAGGTGCAGGACGCCCTCTCAAGCGGCACGGCCTGGCGGGGTATCGAGACGATCTTAAAAGGAAGGGATCCGCGGGATGCGTGGGCCTTTACCCAACGTTTCTGCGGAGTGTGCACTACGGTTCATGCGTTGGCTTCGGTTCGTGCAGTGGAAGACGCTCTGAGCATACAGATACCGAAGAATGCCAACTACATCCGAAATATCATGGCCGCATCACAGATGACACAAGACCATCTGATTCATTTCTATCATCTGCATGCCCTTGACTGGGTCAGTCCGGTCGAAGCATTGAAAGCGGACCCGGTCGGAACCGCTTCCATACAGAATGCGATTTTGTCCAAATACAATTTGGGTCTTTCCGGCCCAATGGAGTTTGATACGGATGCGTACCCCAAGGAATTTCCACGCGCAACGCCATCTTTCTTCAAAGCGGTGCAGGACAAGGTGAAAAAATTGGTGGAGAGCGGGCAGCTCGGTATCTTTGCCGCACATTGGTGGGATCATCCGGACTATAAATTGCTGCCACCGGAAGTGCACTTGATGGCAGTGTCTCACTACCTGACCATGCTGGACCGGCAACGGGAACTGGTGGCTTCCCATGTCGTATTCGGCGGAAAGAATCCGCACCCGCAGTATATTGTCGGGGGCATGCCCTGCGCCATCTCAATGAATGATATGAACGCACCCGTCAACACAGCGCGTCTCGGTGTGGTAGACGCTTCAGTAAATCTGGGAATTTCGGCCGTGAACTATTTCTATTTGCCGGATCTACTTGCGATCGGAGACATTTATGTCACGCAGCACAAAGTAGTGGACGGTGGCGGTTTGGCTGGAAAATGCGTGATCGGGTATGGGGATTTTCCGGAGGAACCGTATTCCGGTATTGCCAACGGCGATTATCACAAAAGGCTTTTACTGCGTTGCCAGGGCGTTGTGGAAAACTTTTCCGCAGGTGTCATGGCTGCGAAATTTTCGAATCTGGAAGGCAAAGACTATGTCGATCCGGAGATCATCACCGAGAATATCGAACATTCCTGGTATAATTATCCACAGGCAGGCAAGGGACTGCATCCGTTTGCAGGAGTGACCGAACCCGGATTCACAGGACCGAAGGAAGGGACAAAAACAAACTGGAAATATCTTGACGAAAA
>CAZXCC010000461.1:0-1789 GCA_964638945.1 uncultured Veillonellaceae bacterium
ACGTGATACGTATGAGGAAACATGTCAACCGGTTGGATTTTGGTTGCAAGATAGCCAAGTTCCTGCAAAATTCCCAGGTCGCGGGCCAATGTGGCCGGATTACAAGATACATAGACCATTCGTCCGGGGCCGAGTTCCGCAGCCGTCCGCAGGACTCTTTCCTCGCACCCTGCTCTCGGCGGGTCAAGCACGATCACATCCGGTTGCATGCCATTGCGTTTCAGGTGAAGTATCTGCTCAGCCACATCACCGGCAACAAACCTGACATTGGAAATCCCGTTGGCTTCTGCATTCCGCTCTGCATCCGCCACCGCCGGTTCACAGACTTCCACTCCATAAACCATGCGGGCTTTGTCTGCCAGAAACAGACTGATCGTGCCGGTGCCGCTGTAGAGATCGAAAACCGTCTCCTTGCCTGTGAGTCCGGCCGCAGCCACCGCCTCGGCGTAAAGCACCTCTGTCTGCAAGGCATTGACTTGGAAGAACGACTGCGCAGAAATCTGGAAAGAAAAGCGTCCGATGCGGTCGTGGATCACTGGCTCACCCATCAGAACATGGGTCTCTCGTCCAAGAATCACATTGGTTCTGGCCGGATTGATGTTTTGCTGGATGGAGGTCAGCTCCGGAATGGCTGCTTTTAGCTGTTCCACCAATGCTGCTTTTCCCGGGAAATCCTTTCTGGCAGTGACCAGCACAGCCATGGCTTCTCCGGTAGCAATCCCCACCCTGCCCATGATATGGCGGAGATCCCCCCTGCCGGTGCTTTCATCATACGGCTCCACGCCGGCTATTTGCGCAATCCGTCGAACTTCCAGAAACAGCCTGTCATTCAGTTCATGTTGAATGAGACATTGCTGCACCGGTACGATGCGGTGGGTTCCTGATGCAAAACAGCCCGTGATGATATCCTTCCCCTGTCTGCCAACCGGGAATTGCGCCTTGTTGCGATAACGCCAGGGGGATTCCATCCCCAGCACCCTTTTTACATCCGCTTCAGCCAATTTGCCGATCCGTTGCATCGCGTCAGTCACAGCCCGATGTTTGGCATTCAACTGCCCTTCATAGGAAAGATGCTGCAGCTGGCAGCCGCCGCAAGCCTCGTACACCAGGCATGGCGGAATCACACGCTGAGGATCGGCCTGTTCCACATGCACGAGCCGTCCCCGGGCAAAGTTTGTCCGCACTTCCTCAATTTCGGCCTGTACCGTTTCGCCCGGCAGCGCATAACGCACAAACACGGTAAATCCGTCGACTCGTCCGACTCCTTCTCCGGAGTGCCCCAAACCGTGTATTGCAAAAGTATAAGTCCGGCCGATTTGTACCGGTCGGACTATTTGTTGTGTTTTTTCTCGCGGATTTCCACTTTGTTTCTGGCGGGACATAACAGACCTCTTGCCCTTTACTTTCCTGTAAGTTTGTCTTTGAGGATACGGTTCACCAGTTCCGGATTCGCCCGGCCTTTGGTCTGCTTCATGATCTGACCGACCAAGAAGCCGATAGCCCTTTCTTTTCCGGCGTTAAAATCTGCTACAGACTGCGGATTGGCAGCGATCACAGCCGCCACGATCCCGTCCAGTTCGCCAGCGTCACTCATCTGAACGAGTCCCTGCTCCTTCACGATTTCCCCTGCCGGCTTTCCTTCCGTCCACATCGATTCAAAAACCGACTTGGCAATCTTGCCGGATATCGTTCCCTTTTCGATCAAGGAAATCAAATCCGCAAGGTTGCCCGGAGAAACCGGGCAGCTCTTGATATCCATCGAGCAGGAATTCAAATGCTTCGACACTTC
>CAZXCC010000462.1:0-1783 GCA_964638945.1 uncultured Veillonellaceae bacterium
ACTTTCAGCCTGATCGTCAAAATCATTTATCCCCGTTTAACACAAAGGCATCCGGACCAAATCTGAACTGCTCCCTGTCAAGTAGACATATGAAAAAAAATTGTTATCATTGGACTCCGCCAATCATGGAGTCCATTTTTTATTATGCAGCGTTTTCGAGCAACTGACGGTAAGTCATCGGGGACATTTTATTCAAATTCTTTTGGCGGCGTTCGTAGTTGTAAAAATATATGTAGCCCTCAATGGCCGCTACTAAGCTGTCGTAATCCTTGAATGTGGATAGGTAGTACATTTCGCACTTGAGAATGCCCCAGAAACCTTCCATGGGTCCGTTGTCGATGCAGCGACCGACGCGCGACATACTTTGTGTCATTTCAGCCATATCCAGTTTAGTCTTAAATTGCTTACTTGTATATTGAAAACCTCTGTCACTATGAAATATCGGACGGGCGTCGGGGTATTTGGAAACGGCTAGATCAAAGGTGTCAAATACGAGCCGGTTATTGTTATTACGGCCAATGGCGAAAGAAACAATGCTTTTATCCTTGAGGTCGAGGATTGCGCTCAAATAGAGCTTTGCATTATCTCCATACTTGAATTCTGTGACGTCGGTTAGCCACTTTTCGTTAAGTCTGTTAGCCGCAAAATCACGGTTCAGTATATTTTCGGCCGTAACTTCCGGTGTAGAACGCTGGTATTGCGGACGTTTCCTCCGGATTACGGCTTTTAAGCCCACCAGTTGAGTAAGACGGTATATACGCTTGTAATTGTATATACTCTTGTAGCGAGCATTGAGCTCATCGGTCAGTCGCCGGTATCCATATGTTCCGTTGAATTCCGCGTAGAGGCAACCAAGTTTGTGAAGCACCTCGTCATTCTCATACTCGCGGGCACTCTTGCTGCGCTTGAGCCACTTATAGTAGGATGACCGGTTCAGGTCTAATATCCTGCAGATGTTCTCTATCGGGTGTGCTTCTTTTTCGTGCATCTCCTTTACAGCTAGGTAAAGGCCTTCTTGACGGACGCCGCTTAGCCCCGCCTCCTTTCGATTTCTTGAACTTTTTTTAACACGGCAATTTCCATTTCTTTTTGTTGGTTCTCAGCTTTGAGTATCTTGTTCTCCGCTCGAAGACGCTCGACTTCGGTCATCTCATCCAGCAACTTTCGTTTACCACGCTTGTCAGTGAGACCATCTACGCCCTTTATCTCATACTTGCGTACCCAGCTATATATTTGCTGGTAGGACACCCCATACTTCACAATTGCTGCGCCATAGTCCTTAGCATTGGCGATGCAGTAACTGACAATTTCAATCCGCTCGTCTAACGTAGTTAAACGTCCTTTGGTCATATAGATCCCTCTCGCTTGGCCCCCGGTGGCCCGAAGGTCTTTATGACCATTATATAACGTTATCCAATTCTGGAGTTGCGTTCGGCTGCGAATTTGATACCTCTTACATATTTCCTTATGGCTTCCTTCTCCTTGAAGGTACGCCTTGACGGCTGCATTTTTAATTTCACTGCTGTATTTGCTGTTTGTATGCACGGTTGCCAGCCCAGATGGACCCATGGCTTCATAATTGGCTAACCATTGTTGAAAGCTACACTTTTTGACTCCGTATTCGCGTGCTATGCTGCCCAGGCTTCCTTCCCCCCGCTTATATTTTTCTACAGCTTCCAGTTTCTTGTTATTACCGATTCCTCTTCTTCCCATAGAAATGCTCCCCTTTGCGTAGTCCTGAATTTTTGTTGTTTCAGGTGTCTACTCAAAGGGGAGCATATCA
>CAZXCC010000463.1:0-1778 GCA_964638945.1 uncultured Veillonellaceae bacterium
TATATAACCGTATTTGCATTTTTTGTAAGGATCATGTGAAAACCCATACCGCATCACGATACCCCAGAAATCCGCCTCGCGCTGGTCCATCGCATCAAACATCTCGCGAAACGGATAGACCGGTCCGTAGTGCGTGAAGTTCAGCAGGACCAGTTCATCGTACTGGGACAATTTTTCCCATCCCAGGTGCTCCATGCCTTCTTTGTACGCCCAGACATCAAAGCCCCGGTTTTCCCTGACCAGTACCTCATCGGCGACACGCCCGAACTTGGCTCTTCCTTCCGGATTCAGCCTGCCGTTGCACACGACGAGGAGCGAATCCAGATTTTCCCTGAGGTCATTCAGCAAATATATATTATAGTCGTCGACTATTCCATCCTTGTCATAGAAAAAATAGATCCCCAATCGTTTGACTGGTTTTCCAACCAAATGTGTCAGGCATCTCACCTCATTCCGCAATACTGGGCTGCCGTTTCTGTTCCGCCGCTTTTACAATCCGCTGAATCTTAGCCGCATCGCCCCAGATCGCGGGGGAATCATAGGGTCTGTCCGGAAACGCGCCATACTGCGGGGTGATGGCAAACCCTTTTTCAGCGATGAACTCTTCCACCTTGTCTTTCAACGCCACAGGCCGCCCGGTGCAGCAATTGATGATGCCGCTGATTTCCTGCTGCGTGATGGTGCAGGCGATCTGGTACGCCAGTTCCTGAACCGAGATGAAATCATACCGGTTTTTCCCGCTGGTAAAGGGAAACGTCGCCGCCCCCTCCATCTCCAGTTTGGTGATTTTCGAGAAGATGGAATTGTTTTTTAAATCGTCGCCTAAGATATAAAAAGCCCGCAGCCACTGGAACGTGACATCAGAGTGCAGCGTCAGCAGGTCCAGCAGTTGTCGCAGGGTATTCTTGGCAATGCCGTACATCGACTGCGGATTTGTCGGGGTTTTTTCATCCACGGCCCCTTCAAAATATCCCACTTCGTGCATGGAGCCCATGACGGCGATATGCCCCAGCCCGCCTTGCAGCATGTCGCGCAAGAAGATGTAATGGGACGGCAGACTCAGCAAATGCGATTCCGCGTTATGGACAAATCCGTCTTTCCAGGCCATGTGGAGGCAAACGTCCGGTTTGCCCAGTTTCGTATATATGGAGGCATCCCCGTCAAAAATATCGCATTCGATCCGCGTGGCCCGGGCATCAATCTGCTGCGTGTCAATATCCACCGCACAGACAGGAATCCCCCTGTTGAGCAGCTCCCGGACGACATGTCTGCCAATATAGCCACCCGCACCGGTGATCAATATCGTCTTTTCCTCTGCCAATGGTTTCAGCTCCCCCCGTCCATTAAGAAGTATAATATCACAATCAGGCATTTTTGTTCAACAACGTCGCAGAAGCGAGGTAATCCAGCGCAACGGCTTTGTCAACCGCCAGGATCTGGAACCGTAGACATCGGCCAGTTCGGCCCTGGCGTGGAGCCAGTCGTTTTTCAGGCCGCATTCCTGACGGGTATCGCGCAGCAAATAGTTCAGGCTGGTAATCTCCAGCCCGGCGAACTGGTCGCTGAGCAGCCACCCCGAGTAATAGCCCGCGTCCTGGGCAACAAAGGGAAAAATTCGCTCGATGGCGTGCATGATGTTTCCGTCCGTTTCGCTGGACGGTTCTTCCGGAAAATCCTCGTGCCGCCAGGGATGGGCAAACAGTTTTTGCATCGCCCGGGGACGGAACCAGAACATGCCGCCATGCGGCGCAACAGGCGCTTTGCGCGGGTCCATGTCC
>CAZXCC010000464.1:0-1775 GCA_964638945.1 uncultured Veillonellaceae bacterium
GCGGTTTTGTATTTCCCGTTTCCGGCGCAGCCAGGACTGCTTGAAAGCTCATCAACAGACAACAGGCCACTACCAAACTTACTACACCTTTTCGTTTCATGGGAATCCTCCTTGCATTTTTGCTTTACGGTCCGTTTACATTCTTCACGAAAACCGTACCGGCCCATGAGCCATATTCTTTTTGCATGTAATATTCTATGATATATAACTCAAATCCTTTGCTAAGATGACTAATAATGCAGAAACCCAAAATCAAGTCACTCTTGACGATGCGCTGATACGAGCCGATTGGAAGGAAAATACCCTGTTCGTGTCAAATAATCGCATAAACAACAAAACGGAGGAACCTGAGATGCCTGCCTTTCTGCGTCATCTGGCAACCATATTATTGCTGACGTTCTGCATATTGGTTTTTTCCGTGTGCCCCAGCGCCGCGGAAGATAGTTTGCCATCCAAAGAACCGGCTGCAGTCACTTTTAACAATCAGGCGCTTTTCACCCTGACTCCGGTTGCCGATCATTACAGTGCAGAAGAACGGGCCCGCATCATTGAAGACCGCATTCGCGATATCATCGAAGAACTGGGTGATTCCCCTCCTGCCTACAAGTTGATGGATATTCCCGGCGCAACACGGGTTCTGATCAATGACAGATTGCTCATGGTCGTCAATGACGAAGATGCCCTGTCCGAAAAAACACCTCGCCGCCTATTGGCGGAAAAACGGGCGCAGGCTGTAGAAAAAGCAGTTCGACAGTACCAAAATGAATATCAGAAAAAAAGCATCCTGTTTCGTCTGGGGATTGCAGTAGCGGCAACAGGAATTTTCATTCTCTTTTGGCGATTCTTTGGCTGGATGTTCCGACGCTTGGATTCTTTTCTCAAATCCAGACAAGCCAAAGCTTTTCCGGTACTCAAAGTGCTTCTGCTTTCCGAACAGCTTGCATGGTCTTTATTAAAGAATTGTTCCCGCTTTCTTTTGTGGTTCGCCCGAATGCTGCTTTTGTACGGCTACACTTTCGTTTTATTAAAAATCTCTCCCAAAACCCGCGAATACTCGGACCAGATTCTGTCGTACCTGTGGCAGCCGCTCACAGATGTTGCAGCTTTCGTGCTTGAATTTCTGCCAAACCTGGCCACCATTCTGGTTATCCTGGTCATTTTCTGGTACCTGTTGGGATTCATTAGCCTGTTCTTCAGAGAAATTGAAAAAGGGAATATTCGTTTCGGCAGCTTTCATCCGGAATGGGCTGACCCTACTTATGCATTGATCCGCATTATTATCATCGCGCTCGCCTTTATTGCTATTTTTCCTTATATCCCCGGCTCCCACTCCCCTGTATTTCAGGGAATGTCCGTTTTTTTAGGTCTGCTGTTTTCCGTCTCTTCCTCCTCCGCTCTCTCCAATATCGTGGCCGGCTATGTGCTGATTTACACCCGAGCCTTCAAAGAGGGAGACGTCATCCGCTCCGGCGAGTACAGCGGAATTGTCGAGCACCGGGCGCTGTTGGCTACCCGCGTTCTGACCTTCAAGAACGAGTTGGTAACAGTACCCAATTCCCTGATTTTGAGCACTTCCATCATGAACTATAGTGCGTACATTCACGGACGGGACAAAGGACTGACTTTGCACACTACCGTTACCATCGGCTACGATGCACCCTGGCGCAAGGTCCATGAATTGTTGAAGCTCGCTGCATCGCGTACGGAAAATGTCTTGGCTGACCCGCCGCCGTTTGTTTTGCAAACCGCGCTGAACGATTTTTATGTTGCCTATG
>CAZXCC010000465.1:0-1757 GCA_964638945.1 uncultured Veillonellaceae bacterium
TGGGTTTCTTATGTCCCCAGAAGTTAACCTTTCTGGTAGACCAAAAAAGGCTGTTCGCACTCTTTTTTGCCTACACAAATCTTCTCGCATGAATTTATTTGACATCTTTTGACCGAATTCCTTTAACTGAAATCAAACTGTAATACGCCAAAACAGGATCCCCATCCAAAGATGAAGATCCTGTTTCATCAGAATTTATTTATTTGGATACCTGTCAGACTATTTTCGTTTCATCCAATCGGGGATCTCCAGCGCAGGACCTTTAAATTTAGGCAATGTCGGAATCCCCTGCTGCACGGGAATATCCATCTTGGGTTTTGGTTTTCGCGGTTCGAACCCGGTTGCGATAACGGTAACCCGGATTTCGTCCGTCAATTTATCATCAATCACTGCACCAAAAATGATATTCGCTTCCGGATCGGCCATTTCCGCCACCATGCTGGCCGCTTCGTTGACTTCCAGCAAGCCCATGTCGGGACCGCCGCAAAAGCTGAGCAATACACCCTTTGCTCCATCAATCGAAGCATCCAGGAGTGGACTCTTAACAGCCTGCTCCGTCGCCATGATCGCCCGATTTTCACCGCGCCCCACGCCAACTCCCATCAGCGCCGACCCTGCATCTTCCATGATGGTTTTGACATCGGCAAAGTCCAGGTTGATCAAACCGGGAATAACAATCAAATCCGACATTCCCTGCACACCTTGTCGAAGAACATCATCCGCCATTTTGAAGGCGTCCATGATGGAGGCGCTTTTTTGCACGATCTGCAACAAGCGGTCGTTCGAAATGGTAATGAGCGCATCCACCATGTCACGCATGCGGTTTACACCCCATTCCGCCTGGCTTTGACGCCGTCTGGCCTCAAACATGAATGGCCGTGTTACCACCCCGACTGTCAATGCGCCGATCTCCTTGGCGCACTCTGCCACGACAGGTGCTGCCCCGGTGCCTGTGCCGCCGCCCATACCGGCAGTAATAAACACCATGTCTGCTCCGCGCAATGCTTTCATAATCTCATCGCGGCTTTCTTCCGCCGCTTTTTGCCCGACTTCCGGATTCGCTCCGGCGCCGAGTCCCTTGGTCAATTTTTCACCGATCTGTATGCGGTAGGGTGCCAACGACGACAGCAATGCCTGCGCGTCTGTATTGATGGCAAGAAACTCAACGCCCTTGACAGATGAAGAAATCATTCGGTTTACGGCATTGTTTCCAGCGCCGCCGACGCCAATCACTTTGATAGCAGCAAATTGATCAGTGTCGATTTCGAGCTCTAGTCCCGGCATAAATATAGCCCCTCCTGTTGCAACGGCTTATTATAGTCAAAAAATATGCTATTGAATTAAGATTCAACACAAAATCCATTTTTCCTGCCCGGCACGCAAATGATTTCAATGACGGATTCCCAGATAGGCCTGCCGGACCAAAGGATCGTTAATCAGACATTCTCCTGTACCAGACAGAATGATCCGTCCTGTTTCGAGAACGAAGGCCTGATCAGCCATTTCGAGAGCCTGAAACGCATTTTGTTCGGCTAGAAGGATCGTGGTTCCGGCTGTTTTGATCTCCCGTATCTTTTCAAACACCGTTTTCACCAGAAGCGGAGCCAGCCCCAGAGACGGCTCGTCCAAAAGCAGCAACCTGGGTCTTGACATCAGTCCGCGGGCGATAGCGACCATCTGCTGTTCCCCGCCGGACAGAGTTCCTGCATATTGGGAAATCCGTTCTTTCATCACAGGAAACAATTCATACATTTTTT
>CAZXCC010000466.1:0-1754 GCA_964638945.1 uncultured Veillonellaceae bacterium
GTGTCATTGTTGACAAGCATCCCATCCACAAATCCATCCTGGTCAACAATAGAAATGCTTTTATTGTCCCACCCGATGACCCCGATAATATTTTCTGTAGCTTTCTGGGACCGAAAGGTTCCATGGAATATTCTCCCGCGCTGTTCGTTCACAATAATGCTTGCCGTAATAGCGCCGAATTCCCCTTTATAGTGAGTCAGTTCCCAAGGCACGCTTCCCTTGGGAAGCACCGTTCCCTCGGCTTGCACTGACCAGGTTCCAACAAGATTGGGAATATCAGGCTCAGCAAAACAGACTCCGGTTCCGAAGGCAAGCACAATCAAAAGAACGCACAACCCCATTTTCATCATAGCCAATCCCCCTGCTTCCTGATGGATTTATTCCTTCGCCTCTGTGCGAATGAATGCTTTGACCTGGTTTCCCGTTCCCAGATATTCGACGTCATCCAAATAGATTGTTTTTGCCATCGCAATCCCTTTTCCGTGCAGGTCGAAAATTCTGGCAGGAGAAAAATCCAAAAAATTTGCGTAGTCAAAACCGCTTCCTTGATCAGAAATCAACACACTATATCCTTCCGAAAGCTTCTTCATATTTACGAAAACATATCGATCCCTGTAGACGGGTTGGGAAAGCCTTTTTTTCACTTCTTCTTCCCAGCGGTTTTCCAGCAGGAGTTTTGTCTTGTCAGAATATGATATTTCAAGATTGCCATGTTCAATTGCGTTGGTAAATAGTTCAACAAGCCCACAACGCAGCCGTTCCGGCTCCGGGCAAATGTTCCCCAAATAATACGCCAGCGCCTCCGCTTCTTCCAAACTTTGAAACTGGCAAGACATCTCTGTCGTTAAATGCAGCGCTGCTTGAAGAAGATTCAATTCGTTCCTGAAAGATCTCCGTTCATAATCAAGTTGAATCGTGGCCCGAATCATCGCCAGCAGCAAATTGACATTGACAGGCTTTGCCAAATAGCCGTGAGCACCGGCTTGAAATCCTTCGATATAGTCTCCCGGTTCGCAGAGAGCCGTCAGCATGATAACAGGAATATTGCTCAAATTTTTATCTGCTTTCATCCGTTGCAAGAACGTTAGGCCATCCAGGTCGGGCATCACCCGATCCAACAAAATCAAAGAATACAGATCTGGCTGAAGCTGCAAGCTTTGCCATGCTTCTTCACTGTTTGACATAGCCGTGGTTAAAAAGCCTTGTTTGGTAAGGATTGCTGCGAGCAGTTTGAGCGTCGCCCTATCATCATCAATCAATAGTATGCGATTTTGACGGCCCATCAAGCCTCTCCGCCCTTTTCAAAGATATAGCGCATACAAAGCTTTACTTTTTTTCATTTCTGCAATTTCCTGATAATTCCTGCACAAAATTCGTTGAATTTGCAGATACTATGGGAAATACAGCTCAGATAGTTTACTTTCTGAGAGACAAAAAAAGACAGAGGGGAAACCCTCCCGCTCTGTCTCCGGATCAAGATTCGGTTCAAAGTCCAAAAAGCGCAAGCACCAAGGCCCCGATTGCCGTTTCAATATTTGCGAGTTCCTGCTCATGCCGCTGGTTTTCCAGCCACTGCCTCTCGCTCCACTCCCGGTCAGATTCCCAGTCGCGCCGCTGCATTTCCCTTTCGTGCCGCTCACGTTCCCATCGTTGCCGATCAATCCGTTCCTGCCGCTCCCATTCGATGCGTTCCCGTTCCATGCGTTCCCGTTCCATGCGTTCCCGTTCCATGCGTTCCCGTTCCATGCGTTCCC
>CAZXCC010000467.1:0-1754 GCA_964638945.1 uncultured Veillonellaceae bacterium
CCAGTACCGCGGTGCGCAGTCGGGACATCACTTTATCATAGCTGTCCCAACGGCCCGTGTTGACGTCGGAGCCAATGACAAACCGGTCGGAAAATACATTAAATAGCTGTATCCATTCTCCTTTGAGCCGAGGCGGGCCGTCAGCTTCTTCATACAATATCGATTCCCGCGCCCCGGTCGGGGGAAATAGATTGCCGGGTCCGCCCTGCACAATATCAAAGTAAAGATTGGGATGCTTTTGCAGGAAGTTGCGTACACCTGCCGGTGACGGAAACGTCGTCCATTTTTTCGGATCGCGGTTCCGCCCGACGTGACACCAGATGACAGTAGCCCGCGGATACAGCAACAGCATTTTTTCCAGTTCCGGCAACAGCGCATCTTCCGCCTCGTGATGCAAGGCGAAAGGCAGCCCTGTTTCCTCCGCCAGCTTGAACACGCCATGAAACGAATCGGAATCCAGCGGCATATGAATATTGCGGTCATTCGTGCTGGAAACGTAGTGACGGGCTTCAAATTCTCCCATCGCAAAATACTCGCCCGAACGCGCATCTTGTGCCAGTTGCTGCACCAAAGACACATCTTTGCCATGCCAGCGCGGTCCATCGCCGTGAATCGTGGTCGGCACCAACCGATTGGGAAATTGAATGCAGGCTTCGACTGATGAGGGACTGCCATTTCGTTCGTTGGCTCCGAGCCAGGTCAAGGCGACTCCGTTGCGGTCCATTTTGTCAATCAGCTCTTTGAGTGGAAGTTTACCGCCCCAATGATGCTCCACATCAATAATCGGCAAGCCGCCGCGTTTTAAAGAAAAATTCAGCGTTTCCCGGTAGGCGTTGAGCTGGGTTTGCCGTATAGCTATGACTGCCGCCGGGAAAACTCCAGCAACCGCCTGAATCAAATGCAGCGGTGAAAACAAAAGAGTACCGGTGAAAGCGACCGTTGTTTTCAGGAAGGTTCGACGGGAAACAGCAGAATCAAAACCTTGTCTGTCCAGCTTGACTAGCTTCATTATTGCACTTACCCCTCCCATTGTTACTACTGCTATCTGTTTCTATTTTCATGTGCAAGGTTCCTGCAAAAAATGAAGGAGCCTTGACGTAAAGCCAGACTCCTTGGTGTAAGCTAGAAATATTGAACTTTTCCGGCTGTTCATAAAACAAAATGTGCCCGGCATCATCAAATTCAATAAGCAGAGACCTGTTTGTTTTCTTCCCCTCTCTTTTACCCTCATTATTTATTGCAGGCTAAATTCCTGGGATAACCAAGTTGCGATTATTTGGGGCAATATATCAATATTGCCGGTGGCAACATGATCCAGCAGGGGTTTTTGAAATGATTTAGGCCCGGGATATTTTTGATATAGTGCCTCGGAACCGGCGATCGGCACAGCCAAATCTTCAAGTCCATGAATGATGAGCAAAGGCGTGGTCAGCTTTGTCGCAGCGCCAAGCGGATCATAGTCTTGTTCAACCAGGTCTTTGACAAACTGAGGCTGCAAACTAAATCCTTTGGCAAAAAAATTAGCAATCGTTTCACCGGCCAGCGATTTTGACCATAAAGCTGGACCAAGAATGATGTCCCGGAAGTTCGCAATCGGGTTTAGCACCGGCGCAAAAACAATTCGCCCGGCAATGTCCTGGTCTGCCGCCTTGTGGGTAAGCACGATCAAACCGCCCAAGCTGTGTCCGTAAAGCAAAATCGGCGTGGTGCAAAACTGCGGTTGCTGTTTGATCCATCCCATCACATTATTCAAG
>CAZXCC010000468.1:0-1753 GCA_964638945.1 uncultured Veillonellaceae bacterium
TATTATGCGGAGGTATGTATGCTGGGTCATTACATTCCAGTTTGGAGCGTCATTCCGTTTTCCGGCATTTTGTTGTCCATTGCACTATGTCCACTGATCAATGCACATTGGTGGGAACACAACATGGGACGGGTAAGCCTGTTTTGGTCCGCCGCGTTTCTCATTCCCTTTTCCCTGAATTTCGGACTGCAAGACGGCCTATACCAGATACTGCACATTTACGTGATGGATTATATTCCTTTCATTGTTCTATTGTTCGCCCTCTATGTCATAACCGGCGGAATTATGGTCAGGGGAGCCTTGCGGGGCACGCCGCTTTTCAATACGCTGCTCTTGGCGATTGGGGCGATTTTAGCAAGCGTGGTGGGAACCACCGGCGCTTCCATCGTCTTGATTCGTCCGTTGATCCGGGCAATTGAATGCCGCCGGACCAAAGTTCACACAATTGTCTTTTTCATCTTCATTGTCAGCAATATTGGCGGCGCGCTGACTCCTGTCGGCGATCCTCCTCTATTTCTCGGGTATTTGCATGGCGTGCCTTTTTTCTGGACGCTGAAACTTTTCCCCATTTTTTCGCTGAATATTGCGCTTCTGCTCGGAGTGTATTACGGGCTTGACTTGCGCCAATATAAAAAAGAGAGAACGAATCCTGACAGCAAAATTTCTTGTCAGGATGATCCTATCGAAGCTAACGTCAAAGATCCGATCCGGATTGATGGTCTTATGAACCTGATTTTTCTTGGCGGTATCATTTTTGCAGTGATTGTTGGCGGTGCCGTGGCAAAACACCCCATTTTTTATGATGCCGTACACCTTGGATTTCGAGGCATACCACTCATTGCATCGCGTGGGCACACCTTGGTATTGCCTTATTTGAATATCCTCAGGGATTCTTTCATCCTGATCATGGCATTGCTCTCGCTCAGACTAACTTCGAAGTCTTTACGCAAAGAAAATTCGTTTTCTTGGGGACCCATCAAAGAAGTTGCAATTCTGTTTGCAGGGATCTTTGTTACGATTATACCGGCCCTCGCTATTTTGGGCGCAAAAGGAGCGCAGCTCGGCGTAACCGAACCCTGGCAATATTTCTGGGCTTCAGGCAGTCTTTCCAGTTTCCTGGACAATGCGCCCACCTACCTGACGTTTCTGGCGCTGGGAGGACAGGCGAACGCAGCGGCTGGAATCGCAACAGATCTGGGTATAGTGAGCGAACATGTGCTGATGGCTATTTCCTGCGGGTCCGTATTTATGGGTGCCAATACGTATATTGGCAACGCTCCCAATTTCATGGTCCGGTCCATCGCGGAAGAATCTGGCATCCGCATGCCGAGTTTTTTTGGCTACATAGGCTGGTCGCTTGCCGTGCTGATTCCCCTGTTTTTGTTAAATACGCTGATTTTCTTTCAGTAAGGAACCGGTGCAAGCATAATACTGTAAAAAAAGCCGTCCATAAAACAAGTACAGTCTCTATTGTGAGTCCCTGTACTTGCATCATAGTGGATTATTCAGGTCAAATTTCAGTTGCCGGGAAATTGCCGATATGGTCATTCAGTGCCGAAATTACTGCTATTCTGCACTAAACAGCAGGTCGTCAAACACCTGATTGATGCGTGAGAAAAACAATGTGTAAAACACATTTTTAGAAAAATATTTAAGAACAAGAAAAAAGGCTCCGAAGCGAAGTGCCTCGAAGCCCTAATTTACGTGGTGGAGGTAGTCGGGATCGAACCGGCGACCTCTTGAATGCCATCAA
>CAZXCC010000469.1:0-1750 GCA_964638945.1 uncultured Veillonellaceae bacterium
CGGCTTCCGTTGCAGCGAATCGCTTGACGAAGCCGGGTTTTCATAAATTTAACATGTTTTCAAAATCTCTGGACAGTATTTGCCGGTATCGTAATACATAAGCTGCTTTTTTCAGGGGGGCCTATGCGAAAGATACTTTTGGTTGAAGATGAGGAAAATATCAGGCAATTGATACATTCTTAACACAATCTTAACATTCATTTAATCTAATACCCTCATTTTTCGTGGTATTCTTAATTTGTTACGACTATGGCAGGCACTGCCTGCAGGAGGAAAAACCGATGGAAAACAAAATTCAGGTAAATAAACTCAAATTATTTTACGGGGAGCATCTGGCGCTGAACAAAGTCTCGATTGATGTCGTGAAAAACAGCGTCCTGGCTTTGATTGGGCCGTCAGGCTGCGGAAAGTCCACCTTTCTTAAAACGCTGAACCGGATGAACGACCTGATAGACGGTGTGAAAATAGAGGGCGAAGTTCTTCTCGACGGAGAGAATATCTACTACCCCGATATTGACATGGTAAACCTGCGTAAACGCATTGGCATGGTTTTCCAGCGGCCCAACCCTTTTCCCATGTCCATTTACGATAATGTAGCATACGGGCCCCGTATCCACGGTATGCAGGACAAAGCGCGCCTGAACGAACTTGTGGAGCAAAGTTTGATCGGTTCGGCCCTTTGGGACGAGGTCAAGGATCGGCTCAAAAGTTCGGCGATGTCGTTGTCCGGCGGACAGCAGCAGCGTTTGTGCATTGCCCGACTCCTGGCGGTGGAACCGGAAGTTTTGCTCATGGATGAACCTTGTTCGGCGCTTGACCCGATATCCACGATGAAAATTGAAGAATTGGTCACTGACTTGAAGACCAATTACACGATCGTCATGGTAACGCACAATATGCAGCAAGCTGCCCGGGTATCCGACTCAACCGCTTTTTTCCTCACCGGTGAAATGGTGGAACAGGATAAAACCGATACGATTTTTACCCGTCCGCGCGACAAGCGGACTGAAGACTATATCACCGGCCGTTTTGGTTGAGATAGGAGAAGAAAAAATGATACGACATGGTTTTGATCAGGATTTGGAAGCGTTGCGCCGCGAGCTGCTTCTCATGGGGGAAGTCGTCAAGCAGACAATAAAAAATGCCGTGACCGCACTGAAAACGAAGGACATGGCACTGGCGCGGTCTGTTATGGACGGCGACGACGTCATCGACCGTATGCAGGTTGAAATCGAAGACCGGTGCATTGCCCTGATTGCAAGACAACAGCCTGTGGCTACCGATTTGCGTATTCTTGGCACCGGACTGAAGATCACGACGGACTTGGAACGCATTGGCGACCACGCCTTTGATATTGCCAAAATCGCAGTGGAGATCGGAGCCGAACCGCTGATCAAGCCGTTGGTGGATATCCCGCAGATGGCTGAACTGGCACAGGCGATGTTGCAGGATTGCCTGCAGGCATATCTGAATCTGGATGTTCAACTTGCGGAAAAGGTCATCCGTGATGATGATAAGGTGGATCAGCTATATTTGCAGGTTTATCGCGATTTATTAAACTATATGATCGATGATCCAACAACAATCAACCAGGCAACCCAACTTCTTTTTGTGGCACGGTATCTTGAACGGATTGCCGACCACTCGACCAATGTGGCCGAATGGGTGATTTATCTTGTGACAGGAGAGAGACTGCGTACGAAATAAACGCAGGCAGGCTGTCGCAGGCACGGTTCCGCTAAAAGTGCGG
>CAZXCC010000470.1:0-1750 GCA_964638945.1 uncultured Veillonellaceae bacterium
CGATGCGGTAGAGCAGTGTCCCCTTGTCCTTGTCCTCTTTTGCATCGGCGCTCAGTTCCACCACTTCGGCCGGAACGGTGCCGTATTTTTGAAAGTTGAATGTTTCGATCTTCACTTCCGCCGACTGGCCGACCTTGAGGAACCCGATATCCTTGTTGGCCGCCCATGCTTCGACTTCCAGCAACGTGCCTTCCGGCACGATGACCATCAGGGGCTGGGTCGGCGTCACGACTCCGCCGATCGTGAACACAGCCAGCTGGTTCACCTTGCCGCTCACAGGCGCCACGATCCGAGACAGACGGTTTTTTTCCTGGGCCTTTTTGACTTCCTCCACTGCGGTCTGCATCAGTTTTCTGTCTTCCACGAGCTTGCTCGTGATGTCGCGTTCCCGCTCCGCAGTGACGGAGGCCAGTTTTTCCAGGTTCTGCGCCAGCACCGACTCATATTTCGCGATGTCGCTGGTCTGTGTGGCCACATTCTGCTCCAGTTCCATGCGCTTGGCGCGCTGGTCCATCAACTGCACCGCAGAAAAGCCGCCTTCCGTGACCAGACGTTCGAACAGTTTCTCCTTGTCCGCATTAAAAACCAGCTGCTCCTTCAGTTTGGCCAGGGTGATCCGCGCGGAACGCAGGGATGCTTCCGACTCCCGGACCGCCGATTCCGCAGCCGCCCTGCGCACTCTGTATTCATTCTCCCGGCTCTGTTTCAGCCGGGTCTGATAATCCAAATCCTTGGGGTCATAATCCGGATTCGAGGGAATAAACGCAGTGCCGTCCCGCTCCGAAAGCAGGCGTTCGATCTCCAGGCTGTAATACGCCGCATCTTTCCGATAACGCGCCAAATCGGCGGCAGACACAGTGGGGTCCAGCTCGATGAGCAGGTCACCCTCCTTGACAATCTGCCCCTCCTTGACATGGATATCCTTCACGACGGCCTTGTCTTCTGCCTGCAGGGTCTTCACCTGCCCGACCGGGATGATCTTGCCGTAGGCGACGGCGACTTCATCCACCGTTCCGAACCAGGACCACAGGAGTCCGATAGCGATGAGAAGGAACATCGTGTAGGTGATCACGCGGGAAACCGTCGAAGGCGGCGCTTCGATCACTTCCAGCGCAGCCGGCAGAAATTCCCGTTCCCTTTCATTCAGGGCCTCCTCGTCATTGCCGAAGAACGCCTTTATTTTTTTCAGCCAACCCTGCATCTTGTTCGCCATATTACCCCTCTTGCTGCTGATAAAGCTTGTAATACAGTCCCTGTCCGGACAAAAGCTCCTGATGGCTGCCGATTTCCACAATCCGGCCATGGTCCAGCACCGCGATAAAATCACAATGCTGCACAGTCAACAGGCGGTGCGCAATCATGATCACAGTCCGGCCCTCGAACATACGCTCCAGATGTCCCAGAAAAATCCGTTCGGACTCATAATCCAGCGCGCTCGTTGCCTCGTCCAGGACGATGACGCGAGGATTGGTCAACAGCGTGCGCGCAATCGCGACCCGCTGCCTCTGCCCGCCGGAGAGAAAAGAACCGCGTTCGCCGACATCGGTGTCGTATCCATCCGGCAGCTCCAGGATAAATTCGTGCGCCGCCGCCGCCCGGGCCGCCTTGATCACTTCTTCCATCGGGGCTGCCGGCCAGCCTGCGGCGATATTGTCCCGCACGCTGCCGCTGAACAGGTAGCTGTCCTGCAGCACGATCCCGATCTGACGACGGATCCATCCCGGAGCCGCCTGGGCCAGGTCGATCCCGT
>CAZXCC010000471.1:0-1747 GCA_964638945.1 uncultured Veillonellaceae bacterium
GACGGCAAACGAAAGCCCGTCCCTACAAAAGTAAGGGCGGGCTGCAGGCCGGAGGATGGACGCGGAGCGGAATTAAGCGAAGGGTTCGCTAATTCGGTTGAGCAGACTTTTTAAAGTCGCTCATGCTTTATGGAGGCGCAGACAGACCTGGTGGTCGATTTCACGCCGTGCTTCCGGAAGCGATAACTGAACGGATTCCACACGGACAAAAAGGTGTCGGCCCCATTCCAGCACGGCGGCATTTTCCAGACGCAGATCGGCGCGGGCTTGGCATAGGGCTTCCTTCAGCGGCAAACTGCCGACAACTTTTTTCATCAAAAAAGCCCTTTCTTTTCAGCGATGGCTTATAACAATATTATATCAATATCCCGGCTTGTCTGCACGTTTGAACGTTCGGTCATGCAGGGCATATATGGCGCATCCATCCATGCATTCGTCCATGAATCTACCACAAGAGCAACTGATGTCTTCCATCCATGATTCATTGGCATGGGTGGGGGCTGTCATTTTGCTTGTTGGGCTGGCGGCGAGTTACCTTCTGGCCCGACGGGTGACTGACCCTCTGCGCAAACTCAGTACAGCCGCCGAACAGATCGGGGCTGGAAGCTATGACACTCCGATACTCGAGCAAAATGGAGATGAAGTGCGGCAATTGGCGGATTCACTCCGATCCATGGCAAAATCGTTGAAAGCGAATCAAGTGATGCGCCAGCGCCTGTTTGCGGATATCGCACACGAGCTGAAAACGCCGTTGGCCGTAATTCATGGAAATCTGGAAGGCATGATTGAGGATGTTGTTTCGTGTGATAAGGAGCAGCTGTCATCCTTGCTGGAGGAACCATTCACTTGAAGCGCTTGATTAACGATTTGCGAGATCTTTCCTTGCCGAGGTGGGACAGCTGCGGATTGAACGGCAAGAGACCAACATCAACCAATTGGCGGAGCATGCAGCGTCGTTGCTGCAGCCTTTGGCAGAGAAAAAGAAGATTCAACTTCTGCTGGATACTGCGGAAATTCCGGAGAGTTTCGTCGATCCGGCACGGATTATTCAAGTTTTATATAATCTTTTGACCAATGCAATTCGTTATACCCCGTGCGAAGGGAAAATTAACATCGCTACCAAAATTATGCTGCGCAGCGGACGGAAATGTATTGCAGTATGTGTGGAGGATAATGGACCCGGAATTCCTGCAGAAGACTTGCTCTTTGTCTTTGACCATTTCTTCCGCGTTGATTCGTCGCGAGACAGACGCAGTGGCGGAACAGGGATAGGCCTTGCCATCGTCAAGCAATTGGTGGAGATTCATGGCGGGCAGGTGACAGTGGAAAGCAAAGTCGGCGAAGGCTGTCTGTTTTGCATCTATCTTCCGATTTAAAAACAACACAATCTTTTTAAAACACATCAGTTTTTCACGCCTTCTTCACAAGTTCTTCATAAGTCTTTGCTACGATTAGAGCATAGAAACGAAGGAGGCAAACAACATGTTCAACAAAAAATCAGTTTCAATTTTAACGATCGCTCTGATCGTAGGTGTTTTGGGAGTGGCCGGAGTAGCGATGGCCGCATCAAACACTACCAGCATGCCGTGTTTTGATCCGGCAGCACGTCAACAGATGATTGACTCACATGTGCAAAGCGGTTTCATGACGCAAGAACAGGCCAATCTTATGAGTAAACAGATGGATCAGATGATGAACGGCGGACAGAGTAACCCGATGATGCAGCAAGGTCCGAGTTCCATGATGC
>CAZXCC010000472.1:0-1745 GCA_964638945.1 uncultured Veillonellaceae bacterium
TTTTTGTTAAGCCCTTCTTCTTGCCTTTCACAAGTTAAGTTTTTCACAGAAAATGTTATCGAGCTTGAAACGTACTGTTCGCTCATACACTTTAAGTATTACCTGATATCCGCAGGAATATCAAACTGTCCCACCACGAAAAACGTTCCTCTCGCTTTTACAAGCAGTTTGCCTTCCACACCAAGAACATCGCATTCAGCTACGAGTGTTTGCCGCCCATTATGCAATATTCGCCCAATCGCGCGCACTTCTGTATCTGCGGGAGCAGCTTTGATGAAGTTCATGTTCAAATCCAGGGTCACCACGCGGCGTCCCAGCGATGCGCAGGCAACACCCATTACCGTATCCGCAACGGAAGCGAGGCTGCCTCCGTGCGATACCCCGTATAGATTCGTATGGCTTTCCGGATCGATCGGCATGCTAACTTCCGCCACTCCTGGTTCCAACCGTTCCAGTTTCATTTTCAGTAATTTGACATAGGAATTATGACTATATGCATCCTGAAAAAACTCACGCAGAGCTGAGTAATCCTTTTTTGTCATTCTGCCAACGACCTCATAGTTCGTGTTAATATGTCGACGCCTTTCATGATGTCGGCCGGAGATGCAGTTTCTTCCGGATTATGGCTGATCCCGCCGGCACAGGGAATAAAAATCATCCCGGCAGGCGCGATAGAAGCCATATGCATGGCATCGTGGCCAGCTCCGCTGTTCATGCGTCGATACGGTATTTTCATTTCCTTGCAGGCCGCTTCCACTGCATTACTGACTAAAGAATGCAAACGAACAGGCTTGTCAGAAGTCAACACTTCAATGGAAATCGTTACTCCTTCGGCTTCAGCGATAATGCTGATTTCATCTTTCAGTTCCTGCAAGGTATCGACAATGCTTTCATGATCTACGCCTCGGATATCAACCCACATCTCGGCCAGACCGGGAATGACATTCATAACTCCGGGATTGACCTTTAGATTCCCGACTGTTCCGACAGTCCCTTCGGAATAACGCGCTGCCGCAATATCCCTCACGGCCAGCACAACCTGCGCAGCCGCCACCAAGGCGTCTTGCCGGGAGTCCATGGGCGTGGTGCCTGAATGTCCAGGATTTCCTTCCACTTTGATTTTTAGGCGAGTAGGCGCAGCAACGGCTTCTACAACCCCAATGGAAAGTCCTTCGTCTTCAAGCACGGGACCCTGCTCGATATGAAGTTCAATAAAAGCATATATCGCATCTCCCACTCGGGAGGCCGTCTCAATTTTATCGGGTTCCATCCCCGCTGCAGCTAAGGCTTCCATAAAAGAAACCCCTTTGGAGTCTTTTGCCTTGGACCATGCTTTTAAATCAGCAACACCGGCCATTGCCTTGCTCCCCATGGTAGCGTATCCGAAACGGCTGGATTCCTCAGCAGTAAACACAATCAGCTCAAGTGGGCGCCGTGTCATGCCTTCACTTTTTATGCGTCGTATTGCCGCCAATCCGGCCACTACCCCAAGAACACCGTCATAGCGCCCGCCTTCCGGGACAGAATCAAGATGGGATCCAACTATCAAAGACGATGCGGAAGCATCGCTGCCGGCAAGAGTGCCAATAACGTTGCCGATGCTGTCAGTCCGGACTGTCATTCCAATTTCCTGCATCAATCCTATAACATATTTTCTTGCCTGCAAATCTTCATCAGACAGGGCGAGCCGGGTTATCCCATTTTCCCCCACACTAAATCCCGATATTGTATCAAGCGTACGCAAT
>CAZXCC010000473.1:0-1742 GCA_964638945.1 uncultured Veillonellaceae bacterium
CCCAGGTGGTCATCTGCGACAGCGAACAGATTGTGTGAGACGACGAGAGCGTCTTTGTGCCGCAGTCGGTGAAAAACCGCCTGCATAATCCCGGCAAGATTCCGCTGGTGCTCATCGAAGTGCAGAGCGGCCGCTATCTGGGAGAGGACGATATTGTGCGGTTTGAGGATGTATACGGAAGAAACTGACAGTTTGTTGACAAATCAGGGGGAATGACGCGTGAGCAAGATCAAATTCGGTACGGACGGCTGGCGGGGTGTGATCAGCGAAGACTATACCTTTGCCAATGTCCGGCTGGTGGCGGCGGGAATCGCCGACTGGGTGAAACGGCGGACTGAGCAGGCAAAAGGCATCGTGGTCGGCTATGACGGCAGGTTTTTGTCGGACCGCTATGCACAGGAATGTGCGGCTGTGCTTGCCGATGAAGGCATAAAAGTGTGGCTTTCGAAAGAGATGCTTTCCAGTCCGGCGCTGACCTGGCAGGTCAAGGACAGGCAGGCGGCCGGCGGAGTGATGATCACTGCCAGCCATAATCCGCCTGAGTATAATGGCCTGAAATTCAAGGCGGCTTTTGGCGGATCCGCCCCCCCGGAACTGGTGTCGCAGATCGAATCCTGCGTCAACCGCCTGGAGGCGGAAAAGGCCGTTGTGCCCCATGTGGCGCTGCCGGCTTCGGTGGAAAAGTTTTCGGCGCAGGCTTCCTATCTGGATCATGTGCGGCTGATGCTGAAACCGGAATTGCTGATGCCTTTTAAAGAAAAAATTGTATTCGATATGATGCACGGCTCGGCGCAGGGCTATGCGGCCGCGCTGGCACGTACCTATGGCTTGGAAGTGACAGAGATTCGCAACGAATATAATCCGATGTTCGGCGGCGTGAATCCGGAACCGATCGAACGGAATCTGGATGCGCTGCGGCAGGCGGTGCTGGAGCAAAAAGCCTACATCGGACTGGCGACCGACGGCGACGGCGACCGTATTGGGGCGATCGATGCCGATGGACGCTATATCACTCCGTATGAGATTTTCTGCCTGTTGATCAAATATTTGGTTGAAAAGCGCGGCCTGCGGGGAAGTGTCGTTCAGACGCTGTCCATTTCGGAGCAGGTACGGCATTTGTGTGAAAAATACGGACTGCCCATGAAACAGACTCCTGTCGGTTTTAAATACGTGGCCGAACTGATGTTGAAGGAAGATATCCTGATTGGCGGAGAAGAAGCAGGAGGCCTTTCCGTCAAAGGGTATATTCCGGAGCGGGACGGTATATTGCTTGGCTTTCTGTTGATTGAAGTTGCAGCGGCCTATGGCAAAACGTTGGGACAGATACTGGATGAAATGGCGGAGGAACTGGGGCATTATTATTATGAGAGGCGTGACCTGCATCTGGATATCCCGCGCAAGGAACGCCTGTTGCAGGGACTGATCAGTGCATCGCCGCAAAGTATCGGTGGGAAGCCGGTATTGGCCGTGCATGAAGGAGATGGAACCAAATTTGTGTTTGCCGACGGCTGGGTCGTGTTCCGCGGTTCCGGCACCGAGCCTCTGGTACGGATCTATTGCGAAGCGCAGAGCAAAGAGGCGGTAGCGGCGATTCTGAAGGGAGCAGTCGAACATGCAGAAAAAGCCTAGCATCCGCAAGGCTGTGATACCGGCGGCAGGGCTGGGAACCCGTTTTTTGCCGGCAACCAAGGCGCAGCCGAAAGAAATGCTGCCGATCGTGGATAAGCCCTGTATCCAGTACA
>CAZXCC010000474.1:0-1741 GCA_964638945.1 uncultured Veillonellaceae bacterium
CACCCTCCTGTCATCTGAACATAAGAGGCACCCACAGGACCAGATCCGGCACATAAGCGCAAATCAGCGTCACCAGGGAGATGCCGATGATATAAGGAAGCAGTTCCCAACTGAGTTCGCCGCAGGAAACACCGCTCAGAGTTGACATGGTATAAAGACACATTCCCACCGGAGGCGTGAGAAGGCCGACCATCGAACACAGAATCACCACGACACCGAACTGCACCGGGTCGATGTGATACTGGGCGATGATGGGCATAAATACAGGCACAGTAATAACGATTACTGCGATACCTTCCATGAAGCAGCCGAGAATTAGCAGGACAAAAATGATGATGGCCATCACAATGTTTGCGCTGGTTCCCAAGGCCGTGAGTTCGGCGATAACCTGCTGGGGGATCGTTTGATGGATTAACAGCCAGCCAAAAAAACCTGCGACGGAAATGATGAACATGATACGGATGGTGAACATCGTAGTCTCCCAGCCGATGCGGGGAAGGTCCGACCATTTGATTTCCTTGTATACAAAGATGCCAAGAAACATGGCGTAAATACAAGCTACTACGGAGGCTTCCGTTGGAGTGAAGACGCCGCTGACAATGCCTCCAATGATGATGACTGGGCACATGAGAGAGAGGAAGGCGTCTTTAAAACTGATCAAAATTTCCTTGAAGCTGGCTCTCTTCTGGCGCGGATACCCGCGGTGTTTGGAGATGAAATATACTGAGATGCCCATGGCGATGGCCATCATAAAACCGGGTACAAAGCCGGCGAGAAAGAGCTGGCCGATGGAAACACCGGTGATGCTGCCGTAAATGACAAAAGGAATGCTTGGCGGAATGACCGGGCCGATGGTGGAGGCAGCACCGACTATGGCGGCGGTGAATTTCTTATCAAAGCCTCGTTCAGGCATTTCTTTCAAAGCCAGCATGCCGAGGCCTGCCGCTTCTGCGACAGCGGCGCCGCACATGCCTGCCATGATGACTCCCGCCACGATAACCACCTGGCCCAATCCGCCCCACATGTGACCAACCAGGGAAGAGGCAAAGCGGAAGATACGGGTAGTAACTCCCCCCATGTTCATCAAATTGCCGGCCATGATAAAAAAGGGAATGGCCAGCAATGTAAAGCCGGTTGTGGACGAATACATGCGTTGCGCGATCATGGTCAGGTTTTGCGGCTCATCAAGCCCTAGAAAGAAGAGCATGGAGGTTACTCCCATGCTTGTGGCGACAGGTACGCCAATAAACATGAAAAGGACGAGAACGCCGAAGATCGCCAATGCCAACATGCCGCGAACCACTCCTTCATCGACTTGTTTTCAAGTTGCAGACAAAGTCAGACCCGGCGGTTGTATATTGCGCCAACCGGCCGGGCCGCTTTGCCAATGACGCTATTATTTTGTTTCTTCAGCCATTTTCAGGAATGCTGCGACATTTTCCTTGCCGGCATATTGTCCAATTTTGTCATAGGCAGGTTGCATTTTTGCTTTGAAATCAGCTACATTGGGAGTGGTTACCTGCATGCCTTTTTCTTTCAACTGTTTGACCAGATTGGCTTCTTCCTTTTGAACCTGTTCCCGCATCCAGTCTCCGGCTTTTTTACTTTCTTCTTTGATTATTTTCTGTTGGTCCGGGGTCAGCTTGTCCCAGGTTTTTTTACTCATCACATGGACCATGGAATTATAAACATGGTTGGTAAGGGCCAGATGTTTTTGCGCTTCATAGTATTTGTTGTAGAA
>CAZXCC010000475.1:0-1739 GCA_964638945.1 uncultured Veillonellaceae bacterium
GTTTCCGCAGCCTCCTTCCCTTGAGAAGACTCTAAGCCCGTTGGGCTTTGATCTCAGTTTCTCTTTGTACCGTCTTGATCCTGGCAATCGCCTTTTTGACTTCGCGAATCCTCATCGGGTTCTCAAGTTGGCCTGTAGCGATCTGAAAACGAAGGTTAAACAACTCTTCCTTCAATCCAGCTACTTTTTGATCCAACTCCGTAGGATTCATATCTCTGATTTCTTTAGCCTTCATCAATCTCGCCACCTGCTTCCGATTCGGCCTGGCCAGCTTTCGCGCCTATGACAAACTTCGTTTTGATAGGCAGCTTGTGTGCCGCAAGACGAAATGCTTCACGAGCAATTTCTTCACTTACGCCGGCCATTTCGAACATAATTCTGCCGGGTTTAACCACTGCAACCCAATACTCCGGTGATCCTTTGCCGCTACCCATACGGGTTTCAGCCGGTTTCGCAGTAATAGGTTTGTCCGGGAAAATTTTGATCCATACCTGACCGCCACGCTTGATGTAACGCGTCATGGCAATACGGGCCGCTTCAATCTGACGGTTGGTGATCCATGCCGGCTCCAGAGCCGAAAGGCCGAACTCACCAAAAGCAACGGTGTTTCCTTTGTTTGCTTTCCCTGTCATACGTCCGCGGAACTGTTTACGATGCTTTACTCTTTTTGGCAATAACATCAGTTTCCAGCCCCCTCGCCCTGAGCGGATTGCGCCTGAACTTTGGCTGTTTTAGCCGTTGGCAGAACTTCGCCCCGGTAAATCCACACTTTTACGCCAATACGGCCGAAAGTTGTGGCAGCCTCCGCTGTTCCGTAATCAATGTCCGCTCTCAGAGTATGCAGAGGAATGCTACCTTCACGGTAAGATTCCGTCCGTGCAATTTCCGCTCCGCCCAAACGTCCGGCCACCATTACTTTGATTCCCTTGGCGCCGATACGCATCGTGCGGCCGACAGACTGTTTCATGACCCGGCGGAAAGCAATGCGCTTCACCAGCTGTGCAGCGATATTCTCCGCAACAAGCGTTGAGTCCATCTCAGCCTGCTTGATTTCAGCGATATTCACATCAACGGTTTTGTCCGTCAAGCCTTTTAACGCTTTCTTCAATTCTTCAATACTGGCTCCGCCACGACCAATGACCATTCCCGGCTTTGCGGTATGAAGAGTGACTTTAAGCCTGTTCGCAGCTCTCTCAATTTCAACTTTGGAAAGGCTTGCTGCTGCCAACTTATTCTTCAAAAACTTACGGATTTTAAGATCTTCATGTAGATTGGCTGCATAGTCCTTGTCAGCGTACCATCTGGCATCCCATGTCTTGATGATACCCAGGCGAAGACCATGCGGATTGACTTTCTGTCCCACTGCGATTCCCTCCTCCGCCTCGTTATCTTTCCTTGACCACAACTGTCACATGACTGCTGCGTTTCAGGATTTTGAATGCCTGTCCCCTCGAGCGGGGATGAACTCTCTTCAGCGTCGGCCCTTGATCGACAAAAGCCGCTGCAACGTAGAGGGCATCCGAGTTCATGTCATAATTGTGTTCCGCATTGGCAATCGCTGATTTCAGGACCTTAAAAATAACACCGGAAGCGACTTTGGGTGTGTTCTTTAAAACAGCCAAGGCTTCTGTGACGTTCTTTCCTCTGATCAGATCGATTACTATACGGACTTTGCGCGGAGCAATCCGCACATATTTGGCAATCGCCTTTGCTTCCATGAATTAACCCCCTTTTTGAAA
>CAZXCC010000476.1:0-1732 GCA_964638945.1 uncultured Veillonellaceae bacterium
TCTCCGGCGTGAGGGAAAGTCCCGCAACGTACGGAATACAGGCGTTCTCTCCGAATCGTTGACGAATTTTTTAAAACAGGCGTATACTAAATTTGTAAGTACATAGCGCGAGTGGGGATGGAGCGCATACACCGGGTATTTCCGCAGGACTTGCAATCCTGGCGGATGCCATAAGTACCTCCATCCCCATTTTTGGGACACGTCAGCCATGGCGTGTCCCTTCGTTATTCTCGGGGATGCAGGCAAATCTTTGAAAGGAGGAGATCTCATGGCAGTTGTGAAAACGCCCCAGAGCTCCACCATCGGCATCAAAGTCGCCAATGGCACGAGCGCCAGCGGCGCGGCCCAGTATCGCACACTGCGGTTTTCCAACGTGAAACCTGCAGCAGTGGATCAGGACCTGTTCGATGTTGCAAACAGCATCGCCGGTCTGCAGGCGCAAACCCTCGCGGGAATCAGCCGCACAGACATCGCCGACCTCGCCAACGCGTAGGTCAATTGCTGAAAAACACGGTTGCCGGTGATTTTCACCGGAATTCGCAGCGGCTTGCGCTTTTGGTTTGACAAACGCGCCAAATGCTTCATCCAGGCGCATGGCGCTAAAATCAACATCCAGTTGATTTTCTCCGTCAAACCGTAGCGCTTCGTCGGCGAATTATACGGCTCAAATCAAATGCAACCTGTCTTTTCAGCAATCTCTCAACAAAAATTTGAAAGAAGGGAGGAAGAGCCGATGACCAAAACACTGAGCATGCCGTTCCGTAACGTGGCCGGCAATATCGTGACCTTCACGCTGGTCAATCCGAAAGACGGACTGACCAAAGCGGAAGTGGTAGCGACCCAGGCGCTGTTCATCTCGAAGAACCTGTTCACTTCGAGCGGCGGGGATCTCGCGACTGCGCTGGAACCGTCGATCCTGATCAGGGATACCGGAGTGCTTGCGTAGTCATGGACTGGGCGCAGCTCATTTCCCAGGTGGGATTCCCGATAGCGGTTTCCTGTTGGTTTCTCTGGAAACTCGATGATCGTCTCGGTGCGTTTGAAAAGACTGCCGTGGCAATCTGCCAGAGGCTGGAGGACCAGGCCAACCGCTGCAACGAATGCAGAGACTGGCGGCAGAGGAATGACAAAAAAACGTCGTAATGGCTGGAGACAACTCCGGCATGGGGAAAGGCAGGAAAAAACAGGACCGGAAGTGAGAATGCTATAGGGAAATCAATGAACCTTCGCAGCTCTCAAATCCGGTCCTGTTCAATTCGTTTTGGTAGTTCTCATCGCAAGGGCTTTGGCAATCACCGATTGCACAACGAGGTAACATCAGGTGCCGGATGGGTTCATCACATGGCATTGGTTGCCGGTGTTGGCTCCGGTGTGGTTCTGAATCTCCTCAATCGAGGAGCAACATTGCTTGATTGCCACATGGTCGATGATTTCTTCTTCCGTGACATTCTTGCAATAGCAGATAATACCCATGCCGACATCTCCCTTCTACCGCCCAAGATTGCAGTCGCAAGCCGGGGCTGTTTGAAAATATTATATCATAACACCAGCCAAACTAGGGGCTTTAAAAAATAATGATGAATAGAGGAAAAAATCATGTTGCTTACAGATATCACAAAAATCATCCGGGTATTGCTCGGCACTTTTGAGGCGGTGGCGTCGCAGGACGAACTGACGCAGCGGCGCATCGGTCAGATCGGGGAAGTGATCGGAGCTGTGGAGGATGTTTCCG
>CAZXCC010000477.1:0-1721 GCA_964638945.1 uncultured Veillonellaceae bacterium
AGGCGGCCAGGAAAGCGATTGCCCGGAAATAACAGCAGGGAAGACAAAAATGGCGCAGCGACGAAACTCGCTGCGCCATTTTTTGCTGGGCTTGTCGCCAGGAGCCCCGGGGCACATGCCTATTTCGGATGAATATACTGAAACGGCAAAATAAACTATAATGGAGGAAGAATGCAGGATGCGTGGATTATAATGAATTGCAGATAAAAGCTGCAGAGGAGAAGAATATGAACGATACATTTGCCCAAAGCGGCATTCATGAGAAACTGGTGGCGGGGCTGGGGAAAATGGGGATCACTCTGCCGACCCGGATTCAGGTGGAAATGATTCCTCCCGTCCTGGCCGGCAAGGATGTCATAGGACAATCGGAAACCGGGACAGGCAAAACACTGGCCTATCTGTTGCCGCTGTTTCAGAAACTCGACACGGAAAAGGCGACGATGCAGGCGATCATCCTGGCTCCAACGCATGAACTAGCGATGCAGATTTTTCGCCAGGCACAGTTGCTGGCGGAAAAATCCGAAGTTGCGGCGACCGCCGCGGTGATCATCGGTGATGTGAATATTGCGCGGCAGATTGACAAGTTGAAAGAACGCCCCCATATCATCGTTGGTTCTGCCGGGCGCATTCTGGAACTGATACAAAAACGCAAAATCAATGCGCAAACAGTCAAAACCATTGTGCTTGATGAAGCGGACCGCCTTCTCGAAGACAACAACCGCGCCAGTGTGAGCGGTATCATCAAGGCAACGCAAAAAGACCGGCAATTGGTGCTGGTATCGGCAACGATTACGCCGGAGACTCTGACAAAAGCCGAAGAATGGTCAAAGGAACCGAGTGTGGTTTCCGTGCGGGAAAAAGCAACGGTTCCTTCAGAGATTGAACATATCTATTTTCTTACGGAAGCAAGGGATAAAATCGAGGTTCTGCGTAAATTGCTGGCCAGCCTGAGAGTTTCCCGCACGCTGGTTTTTATCAACACCAGCGAAGCGATTGAAACCACGGTTGCCAAACTGGCGTTTCACGGCGTTGCTGTGGCAGGAATCCACGGCAGCGCGATAAAATCGGACAGGCAGACAGCCATGGAGTCCTTTCGCTCCGGGAGGGTGCAAGTCCTGGTGGCATCCGACCTGGCGGCCCGGGGGCTGGATATTCCGGGTGTGGAGTGCGTGGTGAGCCTTGAACTTCCGGAAGACCCACAGGCATATCTGCACCGCGCCGGCCGTACCGGTCGGGCAGGGCAAAAAGGGCTGGCAGTCGCTATCTTGGATCGCCAGGAGGAAAAACAAATAGCGGGCCTGCAAAAAAAATTACAGATCCGCATGACAGGGAAACATATGGAACGGGGAAGAATCGTTGAAGGATTGGGTGAACACCGGAAAAACTGATTAATGGACGGCCCCGTTGAGAAGTATGGCGAATTCGTCAACCAAATGGGGGTCAAACTGGGTCCCGGCGCATCGTTTCAGTTCTCTGACGGCGTTTTGGGCGTCCATGGCCTGGCGGTAAGGCCGGTCATGGGTCATGGAATCAAAGGCATCAACAATCGCCAGCATTCTGCACTCGAGCGGAATGCTTTTTTCTTTGAGTCCTATCGGATAACCTGCGCCATTCCACCATTCCTGGTGCCGCATGATCCAGCCGGCAATATGGGACAGTTCCGGTGTCGCCATGGCGATACGGTAACCGATTTCACAGTGTTGACGCATAATGGCCCATTC
>CAZXCC010000478.1:0-1719 GCA_964638945.1 uncultured Veillonellaceae bacterium
GCGCACTCCCGGAGATACGTCGGACAATTCCACTTCCAGTTTGCCGGCGCTTCTTTTTTCCTCATACACCGGTTCGATACGGTACCCCAGGACGTCTTCGATTCCCTGCCCCGGAACCCTGTTTTCCAAAGCGATTGCCACCACCTGGCGCTCCTGAAGCTTATACACCTTGATTTCCGGTATATTGTACTTCGCAGTTACAGTTGCCGCCCCGGCAAATGCTGTCCCATGAATCCAGGAAAACACCGCGCCCATTATCAGCATGACTCGCCAGCTCTTTCGCACTTCGTTTCCAGTCCTCTCCATCTTATTCATTCTTTTGAATGATGACCGCACCGACAATGAACCTTCATCCTTGCCTGAGAATATATTCGACCCGAATCCCGCAAATTCCCCTGCAGGATTTTCCTGGAATTTGTGAAATAAGATATTATAATGATTCTTAACAGTTGGAGGTTTGACAATGAAAAAAGCAACCTTATTTCAGACAATCACATTGCTCTTGCTGTTCTGTTCATTGCTGCTGGTTACCAATCCGGCTGCCGCAGCCATACGGATTTTTGAAGATCCCGGCGTAGACCCTCTTGCGGCTCAGGATATCCGCTCTGCCGTCGAGTCTTTCGAACAGCTGCTGAAAGAGGAAATGAACACGACATTGATACAGGATGTCGGTATTTACGTATGTCCAACGCATGACAGCTATCTTCGGGTGCGCCAGCGCGAATTCAGGGAGACCCGGGATACTGCGGAAAAAGCCGACAAGCAGTTTGGCGGTGTCTGGTACCGAAATGGCAGATTTGGCACAATCATTCTGGACCTTTCCAACCCTGCCTTGAAAACCGGGCAGGATAAGGTCGCTTTCATAGGCCGTCAGCTCTTTTATCAGGCGATTTACCAGTGGGCCGGCGACGATTTTACCAACAAGGCCTTGCAATGGCTCGCCGAAGGCACTGCCGACCTCATCGCTTCGCGTGTGGGTGAAATGAACGGATATGAAAGCGTCGACAAATGGAAACTGGACCGTTTCAATGGCCTGCGCGGCGTAAAAAAACATGTTTCACCGAATGATATCGCCCAGCGGGATCCGGAAGCCTGGCTGAAATTCATCAATGAAGACAAGCATCCCGGCGACATGGCCGACCTGATGGTATTTTTCCTGATGCAGCAAAAGGGCATGCCGGCCATCGCTTCCTATTTCGCGAAACTGCCGACAATATCAAGCAATGATGCGTTTGAAAAAGCGTTTGGCACGGATATGGGACAGTTTCTCAGTGATTTTCAGGCGTGGTACATCCTGTCCATGGGTGAACCGGCCCAGATCCAGTTCACCTTCCGGGGTACCGTGTCTGAGGATACAAAGGCATATTTCATCAAAGGCGCCGAGTTGGCGCGGCAGCTTGCTTTTGACTCCTGGAACGCGCAGTTGCGGGACGCCATGCGGGTAGTACTTACGGAAAACCGCGACACCTATGTCAATACCATGGCCCGGGAATTCGGCATTTCACCCGAACAGGCCGCGGCAGAAGCACGCAATGAAGTCTGGACTGACCGCGGCAGTGTCGTTGTAATGAATGTGGCTGCATTGTCAGAACCGGAAGAAAAAATACAGCAGATTGCTTTTGTTGTTCTCAGCCGTTTGATCAACGAAACAGGCGGCATGCAAAATATGGACAACCTGAAATGGCTTTCTTACGGTACTGCGAGCATCATGTCCGCCCG
>CAZXCC010000479.1:0-1718 GCA_964638945.1 uncultured Veillonellaceae bacterium
TCTTTGGCAGGAAGGTTTGGAATTCAACTGATGATCGGCTCAGGAGAATCATCTGGCGGTGTAACGGCAAATATTCGGTGAAGGGTGAAAAAGGGTGTGAGAGCCAGCATATTGACGATGGGGTTTTGTATCAGGCTTTTATTAGTGTGTTTAATGCGATGATTGAGAACAAGGCTTACTTTATTGGAAAGTGGCGTGAACGGGTGGGAAGCGAGAATGTATTGGTAAGATATAAGACGAAGCAATTTATTGGAATCATAGCCGAAGCAAAGATAATCAATGAGTTTGATGAGAACCTGTATTTTGCTTTGGTCGAGAAAATGACTGTTTTTGATGGCGGCAGGATGGTTGTAAATTTGCTTGACGGAACGGAAGTCGAGTGTGAAATGGAATAGAGACGAGAAAAGCCGGTTGGGGTTGCTATAAAAGCGATCCCGACCGGTTTTTTGTCTAAATATGCTTGGGCAACTACAATGGACATGATTGAGCCGTTGGCAAAACGCATCGATGCCTTTGGCTGGCATACATAAAGTCTGCAAAACGTTGAATGTTCCTACTCCACCACTTGGCTATTGGGCAAAAGTCCGGGCTGGCGCGGAAGTGAAAAAGACGCCCCTGCCACAGACAAATGGAGTGACCCAAATTACTGGCGCAAAAACCTTTGATGGTGTTAAAGAGAAAACATCTGATCCAACCAGAAAACCACTGGAATTTCTGTCGGAAACAGAGAGGGAAAAGGTTCTGATTGCTGCGCAGGAAATCAAGATGCCGGCAGAAAAGGCACAATTACATAAGAAGATCGCAGCGAATAGAAACCAGCGTTTTTCGAATGGGATGATCTCAAGTGAGTCGCTTCCCCGCGTTTACCGTATACTCGATGCATTGTTTCGCCAAGTGGAAAGCTTGGGCGGTTCTGTTGAGGATGATCTTTCGCTACGGATCAGAAAAGAACATGTGCGGCTTGAGATTGTTGAAGGCCAGGATAAGGTTCCGCATGTAATTACCAAAGAAGAAGCGCAAGCCCTTCTAAAGTATAAGGATGAGAAGCGATACCACTCCTGGGCATCGGAACCTCAGATTCGCAAGTATGACTATGTGTTCAATGGGCGGCTCAGAATCAGCGTTCGGCAGGGGAGATATTTCAGAGACACGGATAAAGTGAACGTGGAATCAAGGCTTGGTGAAATCTTGATCGAGCTCTATGAAGAATCCGAGAAGTTGCGACTTGAACGGTTGGAAAAAGAGGAGGAAGCACGCAGAAAAGCAGAAGCAGAGCGCCGGAAGGAAGAACACCGCAAAAGATATAATATTGAAGTCGAGCGGACAATTGCGCTGGAAAATTCAGCACAGGACTTTGAGACGGCATGCAAAATCCGAGCGTACGTCAAAGCGGTTGTGGATGCCCTCGGTTCGGATGAAATGGATGCAGGAACAGCCACTTGGGTTGATTGGGCCATTAAGAAAGCCGATTGGTTCGATCCCACGGTAGCGAGAGATGATGATTTGTTTGGTGAACGGGAGCACAAAAAAAATGCGAGCGAAAAGGCCCTAAAAAAATATGGGCAGTATTGGTGATTGGGGCAAATGTACTAAGAATGGATTGATTATGGGGATGGTTCCGAAATCGTACGAATCATAGAAATCATAGAAAAAAATAAATAATTGAGCCTTTTGCATAATTCGCTAAGCCAATAAAATCAAGGAATTTCGGAGTGGCA
>CAZXCC010000480.1:0-1698 GCA_964638945.1 uncultured Veillonellaceae bacterium
GAGAGTGTGGGATTTGAACCCACGAGGCGCTCAACACGCCTACACGATTTCCAGTCGTGCTCCTTCGGCCGCTCGGACAACTCTCCGTGTCGAACCCGATAAACAATACAACATCAAATATCCGGTTCACATCCGCAGTCAATTTTACCAGCTATGCCCCATCACGTCAAGTTATGTGCAACACATTGCTTCCCATTATCAAAAAAGTTACACTCCTGTTCCCAATCACCTGTTGACAACTTCATACTGTCATGTTATATTTAGCGCAATTCATTTCGCAAACATGCGATGAACGGGAAGAGTACACATGCAAGCTTTGGTTTCAGCGAGCCGGTGTCCGGGCAACCGGAGGTGTGATGACCGGTCCAGAGTCCATGTCGAATGGCCCCGTGAGCTGTCCACCGAATTTCAGTAGGCTGGACCGGATGCCTCCGTTACTGGGCTCAGGACATCGGCTTCGGCCCGTGTCTGAACAGAGGGAAAACGTTTTGTTTTCCGAATTAGGGTGGTACCGCGAACCATTTCGCCCCTGTTGGGTGAAATGGTTCTTTTTTGTTTTTTCATCACAATGACCCATATCGCAAACATGCGATGAACGGGAAGAGTACACATGCAAGCTTTGGTTTCAGCGAGCCGGTGTCCGGGCAACCGGAGGTGTGATGACCGGTCCAGAGTCCATGTCGAATGGCCCCGTGAGCTGTCCACCGAATTTCAGTAGGCTGGACCGGATGCCTCCGTTACTGGGCTCAGGACATCGGCTTCGGCCCGTGTCTGAACAGAGGGAAAACGTTTTGTTTTCCGAATTAGGGTGGTACCGCGAACCATTTCGCCCCTGTTGGGTGAAATGGTTCTTTTTTATTGTAACGAGGAGGAATGAGAAATGCTGAAAAATGCCCTGAATCAAGTCATTGCCGGTGAAAACCTGTCCCCGCAGGAAGCCCGCGAATCCATGCAGACCATCATGTCCGGGGAGGCGAGTGATTCTCAAATCGGCGCTTTGCTCACGGCCCTGCGGATGAAAGGGGAAACCTGTGAAGAAATTGCTGGTTTTGCCGAAACCATGCGTCATCACACTGTCAAGGTCAACTGCAGGGAAACCAATCTACTTGACACCTGCGGAACCGGTGGCGACAAAAAAGGAACTTTCAACATCTCCACCGCGGTGGCTTTCGTAGTGGCCGGCGCCGGCGTATCTGTCGCAAAGCACGGCAACCACGGCGTATCCAGCACGAGCGGCAGCGCAGACGTGCTCAAGGCGTTGGGAGTCAAAATCGACCTGGCGCCGCAGGCAATTGCCGATGTGATCAATGAAGCGCAGATCGGCTTTCTCTATGCACCGGTCTTTCACCCTGCCATGAAGTATGCCGGCAAACCACGACGTGAGCTGGGTTTTAGAACAGTGTTCAACGTGCTGGGGCCACTGACCAACCCCTTGTCTGCAGAGAGGCAATTGCTTGGCGTCTATGACAGTTCCCTGACCCACAAACTTGCGGAAGCTTTACTGCAGTTAAAGGTTCGCCGGGCGATGGTTGTGCATGGCCTGGACGGGCTTGACGAGATATCGACTACGGCGCCAACCCAGATTTCGGAAGTCGTCGATGGCAAAATCCTCTCCTATGTGCTTGACGCAACAGACTACGGCATCCCTGCCGCAGATATGCGTGAACTCAGCGGCGGCAGCCCGGATGACAATGCGGT
>CAZXCC010000481.1:0-1690 GCA_964638945.1 uncultured Veillonellaceae bacterium
CCGGATCGTCATAGAAAAAGATATGCGATGGAGTCAGGAGCTGGAACGAAGTGAGCGGCTGCAGCAGCAACTGCATTCCATTTTTCGCTCCCGGGGCTGGCGTGCCTTGCAGAAGTACTATGCGGTTCGCGATGCGATCTTGCCGCCGGACAGCACGCGGAGGCAGCTGATAAAAAAACTTGCATCCTCTGCCAGGCAGACTGCTCCGTCTGCGGAAGCAACTGCGGAGGTTTCTTTTTCCTACAGGCCCTTGCTGTCCATCCTTTTGCCGGTCTTCAACACGGAGGAAGCCTGGCTCCGAAAGTGCATCGACTCGGTAATGGGCCAGACCTATGGAAACTGGGAGCTATGCATCGCGGACGACGCCTCGGACGCACCGCATGTCCGGCGGGTTCTCGAGGAATATGCCGGGCGCGACCCTCGGATCAAAATCGTCCGGCGGCCGGAGAACGGGCATATTTCCGCAGCAACCAACTCGGCGCTCGCGCTGGCGGCCGGCGAGTATATCGGTTTGCTGGACCATGATGACGCGTTGACCCCGGATGCGCTGTTTGAAAACGTGAAACTGCTCAACGAGCATCCGGATGCGGACATGATTTACAGCGACGAAGACAAGATGGATGCGGGGGGCCGCTGTTATGAGCGGTTCTGCAAACCCGAATGGTCTCCGGAACTGATTTTGGGGCAGATGTACACTTGCCATTTCGGCTTGTACCGCACGAGCCTGGTGCGGCAAATCGGCGGGATGCGCCGGGGATTCGAGGGGAGTCAGGACCATGATCTGGTATTGCGCCTGACGGAGCAGACCGGTCATATCCATCATATTCCGAAAACCCTGTACCACTGGGGGGCCATGGCTGGATCGGCCGCAGGGAGCCTCCATGCGAAGAAGTATGCTGTGGAGGCCGGGATAAAAGCGGTGGCGGAGGCTCTGGAGCGGCGGGGGACCCCGGGCACGGCGGAACCTGTCGCCGGATACGATGGCGCCTATCAGGACCGTTATCTGTTGCAGACCCAGCCGCTGGTCAGTATCCTGATTCTGTCCCATGCGCATGCAGAGAGGCTCTCGGCCTGCCTGCAGTCGATTTTTGCCAAAACAAGGTATCCGCGCTTTGAGGTCCTGGTTGTGGATGCAGGAGGGATGCCTGGGGCGATGCCGACTGCATATAAATATTGGCAGGAGCAGGAGCCGCAGCGTGTTCGGTTCTTTTTCCCGCAGATCCCTTTTCATTTCTCGCGCCTGTATAACGAAGCGGCGCGGCAGGCAAAAGGGGAATTGCTGGTATGTCTTCAGGATGATCTGGAGGTGCTCTCCGAAGACTGGCTGTCGGAGATGGCGGGATATGCGGCGCAGCCTCAGGTCGGCGCAGTCGGGGCGAAACTCCTGTATCCCGACCGGACGGTCCGGCATGCGGGAATCGCTTTGGATGCCGGGGAGGTGGCGGGGTATATTTTCCGGGGCTTTGCCGATGCGGACGAAGGCTATTTCCGCAGGCTGCTGATCGCATCGAACGTTTCCGCCGTGTCAGGCGACTGTCTCATGGTGCGGCGGGATGTCTTCGATGCGGTGCAGGGCTTCAACGAATCGCTTGCTTTTGCATTTTACGATGTCGATTTTTGCATCCGGGTGCGTGAAAAAGGCTGGAGGAATGTGCTGCTGCCTTTTGTCCGCCTGATACAGGGTGAGACA
>CAZXCC010000482.1:0-1667 GCA_964638945.1 uncultured Veillonellaceae bacterium
TGCAAGGCTTTTGTTGAATGAAGCCGAGTTTGCCGTTCTATATCTTGACCTCAACAATTTCAAGGCATATAACGACAAATACGGTTTCGAACGCGGCGACAACCTATTCAGGAAATTCTGTCGGCCTTTTCCGAAGAAGACCGGAAAAGAGGATATATTCAGGTCAAGAACAGGCAGCGAACTACTGGGAGATTCCTGAAGTGGCCGCAGAATTGAAAAAGAATGTATGCGGCTTGTCAAAACGGAATGCCGGCAATTGTTAAGGAAATGTTAAGGTTGTGTTAAGATGTCGCATTTCGCATTGCGAAGGATTTTACAATTATCTATGATGAAATCACAACCGAAAATTACAGAAGCAGATTATGGGAGGAAAATGAAATGAACATGAAAAAAGGATTTGCCCTGGTGTTAGCCTTGGTTATGGCGATGGCTCTTCTGGCTGGTTGCGGCGGAGCGCCGGCGGCGAAGGAAGAACCCAAAAAAGCAGCGGCAGAAATAACAGGCACGGTAAAAGCTTCCGGTTCCACGGCACTCTTGCCGTTTCTGAAGGCTGGTCAGGAAGAATTCCAGAAGAAAAATACAAAAGTCACAGTGAACATTGCCGGTGGCGGCTCTTTCACAGGCCAGAATCAAGTGGCGACAGGAGCAGTGGATATTGGGAATTCCGATGTGGCTCTTGACTCGAAACTCGCAGATAAAGGACTGGTGGAACACAAATTGGTCGGCATTCCGTTCGTGTTTGTCGTCAATAAGGACGTCAAGGTAGATAACCTCACAACTGCGCAATATGTGGATATCATGACAGGAAAAATCACCAACTGGAAAGATGTCGGTGGGCAGGACCTGAAAATCACACTGATTCACCGTGCGGCTTCCTCCGGTTCCCGGGCCACCATACAGGAACTGGTGCTCAAGGCGAACAAGTTCACCGACAATGCAGTGATTCAGGACTCCAACGGCGCCGTTAGAGCTGCTATCGCCAGCACGGCCGGCGGATTCGGTTATGTGGACGCAGCCTATGTGGATGCTACCGTGAAGCCCCTGGCAGTGGACGGAGTTCAATATTCGTTGAATGATGTCGCCAGCGGTAAATACAAGATCCTGACCTTCGGCCGCATGTATACCAAGGGGCAGCCGCAAGCGGTCACAAAAGCCTTCATCGATTTTGTCACAGGCAAAGAATTCCAGGAAGCCTATGCAGAGAAGAACGGATTCATTCCTATCACCAAGATGCCCAAATAGATTGGAAAAACTCTGAAATTCCCCCTCCAGGATGCATGCCGGATGAGTGGCGAGCCCTCCCGGCATGCGTGCCTTTCACTCAAAACCGGAGCGAAATGAAATCCCTTGAAGAGGTGTACGAAAGTGAAACCAAAATCAAACGCGCAGACGGCAGGCAACCGATTGGCGTATGATCGATATATACGGTATCTTTTTTTGGCCAGCGCCATCCTCATGTCGGTGATCGTGCTTTCAATCCTGTTTTTTATGGGGCAGCAGGGGTTGCAGACTTTTCGGGAAGTAAATCCTGTCGAATTTTTCTTTTCGACAAAATGGGATCCGATGGATGAAAAGTTTGGTGCGGGCAGCTTTATTGCCGGTTCGATCTACGTGGCTGTATTGGCGGTTCTTTTCGGGGCGCCGCTCGGTTTGGCAGGCGCCATATT
>CAZXCC010000483.1:0-1649 GCA_964638945.1 uncultured Veillonellaceae bacterium
GATTCGAGATAACAATTTCCCTTCAATTATTTTCTCGAATAAAATAAAAATGCAGTGATACTCGTTTCCAGACAAACAAAAGCGTGAGGAGGAAGCACATGAACAACTTGAAAAACAATGCCTTTCAATTCATCGATGATCATCGTCAGGACATGCTGGCATTGTGGCAGGAACTTGTCAATACGGAAAGCGGATCAGCCGACAAGCCTGGCATCGATGCCGTAGCAGCTCGAATCAGGCAAGTTCTGGACCAGGCAGGCGGACTGACCACAACTGTCGAGATGGCAAAAGCCGGCAACGTTCTGGTAGGTGAAATCGGTGCTGGACGCGGTACCGCGCCTGTTCTGTTTATGGGACACATGGACACGGTTTTTTCAACGGGAACTGTTGCCAAGCGCCCTTTCACCATCACGGATGGAACCGCATACGGGCCGGGTGTGCTTGACATGAAAGGCGGGATTGTGGCGGCCCTGTTTGCGATGCAGGCACTGCAGGCAGCGGGCTATGATACGCGTCCGCTCAAAATGATTTTGGCCGGCGATGAAGAAGTTGCCCATGTAAACTCAAACGCAGCGGAAGTCTTCATGACAGAGGCAGAAGGCGCTGTGGCCGCGTTCAATTGCGAAACCGGCTTTATGGATGATGCGATCGTGGTTGGCCGTAAAGGGACTGCCGTGTTTGAACTGGAAGTCGCCGGAGTGGCTGTCCATGCAGGCAATGAACCGGAAAACGGCCGCAGCGCCATTTTGGAAATTGCCCATAAGGTAATTGACATTCAGAATCTGACGAACTGGGAAACCGGCACAACATTCAACGTCGGTGTCATTCAGGGCGGCACGGTGCCAAATGCCGTACCCGGACAGGCCAAAATCGTGATCGACATCCGTTACCTTGAACCCGATCTTTTGCCGGAAATCCGTCGGCAACTGCAGGAAGTCGCCGCAAAAAACTACGTCAAGGATACGACGACCACACTCACAGAAGTCCCCGGCATTGCCCCAATGAAGACTACTCCCGCCGTGGAAGACTTGTTTGCCGTCGTCAAAAAGACCTATGCAGAAATGGGACTCGGTACGCCTTATCCAAAATTGGTCGGCGGCGGCTCGGACTCTGCCTACAGCGTAATGGCCGGTGTCCCGACAGTCTGTGCCATGGGCGTCAAAGGCGGCCGGAATCACAGCCCCCAGGAATTCGCCATTGTTGAAACCCTGTTTGAACGGGCCAAATTGTTAGCAGCCTGTACGATTAATCTGGACGCTAAATAGCACCTTGGAAAAATAGGAAAAAGGAGGCTTTGCAATGTCCGATAATACAAGCGTCGACTACAAGGTAAGCTGGAAAGGCTGGCTATCTCTAATCATTCTGATTATCTCGTTTTCCGGCATATTTGCCAAAGATCCCGGACCGTTGCGTGCGCTCGATTTTCAGGTACTGACCGGTGAATTTGGTCAGGTTGCCAAAGGAATCATCTTTACCGGCAAAGGCGGCGTCGGTGCACGTGAAGGCTTCATGTTCGCATTGACACTCTTTCCCACCCTGATGTTTGCCTTGGGTTGCATCAATGTCGCAGAATCAATGGGCGCCCTGCGGGCAGCCGAAAAAGTGTTCCGCCCGATCCTGCTGCCGTTTATGGGAATCCCTGGCGCCAC
>CAZXCC010000484.1:0-1649 GCA_964638945.1 uncultured Veillonellaceae bacterium
AGGAACGTTCCCCGGCCGCTATCGTATGCCGACGCTTCGGCTGCGATGGCGGCTTTTCCATGCAGAAACGAATGGACGGCGAAGAAGAGACGTGATTCGCCACGGCAACGGTGAATGCTTGTCCGGTGGCAAGCATAGCGCAGACAGCGGGCATAGCAGATCCGCGTCCGCAGCAAAGCGAAGGACGGATAAAAGGGCGATTGACGCCGACACAATGCCGAACCAGTGCGAGCGAGGGCGCCGCAGGCGCTACCATTTCTTATTAACCATCCGGCCACAGGCCGCTCATTGTTGCGCCGACTGGCGCTCCATATTCAGCAGCTATCGTTCATAGCTGCCACAAGCGCCGGTAGCGTCTCTGCCGCCTTCGTTCTCAAACACCAGGTGGCTATATGATCCAGCGGCGTTGGATCCTGGTTAATGATCAGCAGCTTTGCTCCCGCTTGCACCGCTTTTTGCGGCAATAGATTGGCCGGACTGACCACGAGCGAAGAACCGATCACCACAAAAAGATCCGCCGTACTGCTCCAGACCGACGACTCCCGCCAGGACTCCTCGGGTAGAGCTTCGCCAAAAAGAACCACGTCCGGACGAAGGTTTCCACCGCACTCTTGGCAAAAGCATTCTGGCCCAAGGTGATAAGTCCCTTCATGGTATTCGGCCTCCCATCCTTCTCGTGTCGGCAACAATTTCCGGTTCTCAAAAAGACTTCTGCATTTCAGGCAACTAACCGTTCTGAGCGTGCCGTGAAGCTCGGAGATATGTTCAGACCCAGCCTGCTGATGAAGCCCATCCACGTTCTGGGTTATCAAGTGCTTGACCCGTCCTGTTTTTTCGAGCAGCGCCAGCGCTAAATGCCCGGCATTCGGATATACCGAGACGAGTTGCTTGATTCGCCACTGATAAAAAAAGTAGAATTCGTCCGGGGTCTGCGTCAACGCATTTAGTGTTGCCAGCGATTCAGGCCGTTGCTTCCACATCCCCTGAGCCGAGCGAAAATCAGGCAACCCAGATTCCGTACTCATTCCGGCTCCGGTAAATACCACAACTGTATTCGCAGTTTTCCACACCTTGGCGATTTCATCAATGGCCGTATTCGGCATAGCAGTCACCCCGGCCTTTCTTTTCTGCTTCAGTACGATTCGGACTTGTTGTCATTTCTATTGATAAATCCAGCCTTCCGCCTGCAATACGGCATCGTCGATCCATTTATCTGTTGGACCTTCCAAACGCATACAAAAGCTTGCTGATCGGTGGCGGGCTGGAAACCGGCCGCAGGACACGCGAGCGAAAGAAATCTATCTATTTCTTTCAGCTCTAAGACGTCTGCGCCAAATACAAAACAATTCAACAATAGGATCGTAGCTTCTTGGATCGTCGCGTCGATACTTTGCTATAAGTGGATAGAACATACTAACGTAATCACAGTAAACTTGACCATGAACCTTAAATGCCAATTCTTCATCGCAGAATTTTTCAGTAAATCTTAATGCAAAGGTTTCAAGAGAATTTAAAAACACCACAACTTGCTCTTCATATTTGATTCGATTACTCCTATTAATATTAGTCACAGTATTATCCAATTTCTGAAGTTCTTGTGTCCACGCCAAACATTGATCATCGAATACGAAACTCTCTGCTACAGACCC
>CAZXCC010000485.1:0-1638 GCA_964638945.1 uncultured Veillonellaceae bacterium
TTTCCTGAATACGTCCGGCAAATTTCCGCCGTATCGCCTCCAGTTCACGGATTCTCGCATCGATTGACTCTTCCTGTTTTTTGAGCAGTTGAAGAAAATAGTCTACCTGTCTGTGTGCAAAATGTGTCCGGATCTCTGAAAGAGGTACGCCAAGGAACTTCAGGTATTTGATGATATCCAGCTGTTCAAACTGTTCTGTGGAATAATAACGGTATCCGTTTTGCGGATTCACCTCACCGGGCTTGAACAGACCGATTTCGTCATAATAACGCAGTGTTTTGATCGGTACGTTCATCAGGCGGGACATTTCTCCAATAGAAAACTTATTTTGCATACTGGCACTCCTTTCGGCTCAGTGCCCGAAAACCTGTTAAAAAAAACAAAAGGGGAGGCCGGTTTGGCACACCCCTTGCGAATCTTCCAATGCGTTATTATTCGCCGACTTTTGTCGTCAGATATATGCCGATTGTCATATGTCCAATTTGGTCCTGATTTTCTTCAATCGCATCGATATGAGCGTCTTCATCATTGAGAATATGCTCCAGAATCTCCCGCGTCGCAAAGTCCTTGACTTCGCCGGCCAGTTTGATAGCCTCGTTGTAAGCCGCAATCGCGCCTTCTTCCGCTTCGTGGTCATTCTGGAACATTTTCGGCACATCACTGCCAATATGGATTGCCTTCAGTTCGCTCACGATCGGCTGTCCTTCCAAAAACAGGATTCTGGAAATCAGCATGCCAGCATGCTTCATCTCATCAATGGCCCGTTTTTCAAAATGGTCGTGCAGTTTGCCATAGCCCCAGTTATCACACATTTCGGCATGCACAATGTACTGGTTGATCGCTGTCAGTTCATCCGAGAGCAAGGCATTCAGGCTTTTGATCAGTTTGGCATTCCCTTTCATAGCGTCATTACCCCTTTCTTTTTTGTGCTTGCGATTTTTCATTAGCATTGACAGTGTTTCGACATCCTGTGAAAGAATCCCTTTCAAAACGGGTTCATTATATTTACAATTCGTTACTGTTTCACAGTTTATCTTGCAGGCAATTTCCCAACAACGGCAGCATAGACAGCAAATTGATTTTCCCCGTCCACTCCGAGCAATTTGTTCAGTTTCGCGTCATCGAAGGCTGCGATCGCACATACGCCACAGTCCGCAGATGCTGCGCCCAGATAAAGGTTCTGGCAGGCATGGCCGGCATCCAGAAAGACATAGCGCCAGGCACGTTCGCTATATCGCCAGGCGCTGCGGTACACATCCGCAACCCAAAAGAACGTGGCCGATGCCGTCACGACCATATCCTGCTCCAGACAGGCTGCCTGCAATTTGGATGACACCTGCGTAGACAATTCTATGGGCGCAATCGCGTGTTCTATGGCCAAAAACCGGTAAAGGCCCTGTTGAATGCCTTTTACCCTGTTGAGCAAAACAAGCGTATCCAGTGGATGGCGTGCGCCAGCCGATGGAACGGTTCGAATCGTCGAAGGAGCGATTACTTTCTGCACACCCTGGCTGCACCACAGAAGCCAGGACAATTCATCCAACGCCAGTGGCGCAGTGGAAAACCTTCGTATACTTCGTCGTCCCGTGATTGTATCATCAAGCATCAGGGCAGAATGTTTCAGCGTCCAGGTTTTGG
>CAZXCC010000486.1:0-1627 GCA_964638945.1 uncultured Veillonellaceae bacterium
TATTCCAAGGAACGCGTTCAATTCGGGAAACCGATTAGCTCCCAACAGGCCATTGCATTCATGCTTGCCGATATGGCTACAAAAGTGGATGCCGCCAGACTGCTTGTATATCGCGCGGCAGCTTTGAAAGACGCCGGCAAACCGTATTCCAAGGAAGCTGCGATGGCAAAATTGTATGCTTCGGATATCGCCATGGAAGTTGCCGTTGACGCAGTACAGATTTTCGGCGGTTACGGTTACAGTCGGGAATATCCGGTGGAACGCTTCATGAGGGATGCCAAGATCACCCAGATTTACGAGGGGACGAACCAGGCGCAGCGTTTGGTTATCAGCGGCGCTGTGCTGCGGTAAGTACATAAAACTTCGAATGTAAGGAGGCCAATCAATGGAAATCGTTGTCTGTGTCAAGCAAGTGCCTGACACAACGGAAGTGAAAATCGATCCAGTGAAGAACACGCTCATCCGCGAAGGAGTCCCCAGCATCGTGAATCCTTTTGACAAAATTGCAGTGGAAGGTGCCCTGCAACTGAAGGAAAAACACGGTGGAAGAGTACGGGTAATCTCCATGGGGCCGCCCCAGGCAGCCGATGCACTGAAAGAGTGCCTGGCAATGGGAGTGGACGAAGCAGTGCTCGTCAGTGACCGCGCCTTTGGCGGTGCGGACACTCTGGCAACCGCCTATGCATTGTCGACAGCAATCGCAAAAATGGGTCCTGTGGACCTGATTATCTGCGGCAAACAGGCAATTGACGGAGATACGGCGCAAGTCGGACCCGGCATTGCGGAAAATCTCGGATGGCCACAGATCACCTATGCCGCCAAAATTGAAGTCAACGGCGACACGGTCAAAGTGGACCGCGAACATGAAGACGGATATGAAATCATGGAAACCAAGCTGCCTGCGATGATTACGGTTGTAAAATCGCTTGCGGAACCCCGGTTCCCGACCGTCAAGGGCACCATGAAAGCCAATCGCACCCAGATTCCAGTCTGGACGGCAGCCGATATCGGCGCCGATGAAAAACGGATTGGCATGCCGGGATCGCCGACCCAGGTGAGCCGGATTTTCACCCCGAAACAACGGAGCCAGGGCGAACTGATCCAGGAAGATACCGCACAAAAATCAGTTGCGACGTTGATGCAGAAGCTCAGCGACGCAAAAATAATCTGAGGCAGGGAGGGACAACGAAATGGCTGTAATCGTCAATCAGGAAAAATGCGTTGGTTGCGGCGCCTGCGTTCCTGCTTGCCCGTTCGATGCGATCGTGATGCAGGAAGGCAAGGCCAATATCAATGAAAAATGCACCATGTGCGGTGCATGTATAACCGTATGTCCGGTAGAGGCAATTTTCCGTGAAGAAATTGAGCGCAATGTTGCCATGGACAAGACCCAGTACAAAGGGGTCTGGGTGTTTATCGAAGAATCCGCAGGACAAGTAAAGGGCGTAGCCCACGAACTCCTGGGTGAAGGCCGCAAATTGGCGGACGAACTCGGCGAAGATCTGGCCGGAGTATTGATCGGCCATAACGTGGAAAGCCAATGCAAAGAGCTTTTCGCCAGCGGCGCCGACAAGGTGTATCTCGTGGAAGGCCCCGAGTATGAGCACTATAACACGGAAGCCTATAC
>CAZXCC010000487.1:0-1623 GCA_964638945.1 uncultured Veillonellaceae bacterium
TTATTAATAAATCGGGACAAGTTATCTGGGCGATGGTAAATTCGTCGCTGGTCCGTTGTGATACCGGAGAACCTCAATATGTCATTGTGCATATTGAAGATATTTCGAAACGAAAACGCATGGAACAGGACCTTCAATTGCATGCCGGAAAACTGGAGGAGATGGTTGAAAGGCGTACGCAGGAACTGTTTGCAGCCAACCAGGAGTTGACGGCTGCCAATCAGGAAATGGCCGGTTTGAATGAAGAGATGCTTGCTATGAACAGTTCGCTGGAAAGACTCAATCGGTCTCTATCAGGTGAAATCGAGGTGAGAAAACGTAAGGAAGAAGAAGTCATGCGCCGGAAAAAACAGCATCGGGCCATGACGAGCCTGTTGACCCTGCCGGGGGAGGATTATGATACGTTATTGAAAAAGATTCTGGAGGAGGCTGTTGAACTGATCGGTGCGCCCGGCGGCGAAATCGCCCGACTGGACGATAGTGGCAAGAGCCTTGCATTTACTTATGCTGTCGGTTTTCGGAGTGGGATGGAACGCGGAGCGAGAGCAACGGACTCAGGGATGGTCGGTCAGGTTTGCCGAAGCGGCGAGGTCTTGTACGTGGAAGATTATCGTCAATATCCTCAACGTGTCAATAAACCATGGCATGACGGCCTTACAACGATTATAATGGCTCCTTTGAAGCTGAACGGCAAAGTAAAGGGCTTTATTACTGCAGAATGGTGCGACGAGGTTCATCCGATTACACCGGAAGATATCGAAGATTTTCATCAATTTGGCAATTTGGCTTCCATCGTGATGGAACGTGTCCGCGCACGGGACCAGATTACTTATAGAAATCAACTTTTGCAGAAGTTGACTGAAACAACACTTTCGTTGGTGAATGAGCTGGATCTGAAAAAGGCTCTGCAGAATATTTTGGATCAGGCCACTACTTTTATTGGAGTTCCTCATGGATTCATCCAGATGTATGAATCTGATGGGAGACGGGCCGGAATCAAATGCGGGGTCGGAAGATATGAGCCGTTGACGGGATCCTATATGCAGTTTGACGGAAAAGGCATTTATGCGGAAGTCTTGCGGACTGGCAAACCGGTATTTATCAACGACTACCAGAACTGGGAAGACCGTCTGGTTAGCGACTTTACGGACGGAATCACTTCGGCGATGCAGGTCCCGTTGAATATTGAAGGAAAGACGGTGGGCAGCGTCGGGTTGGCGGCTTTTGCCGAAAAAATAATCATGGATGAGGAAAAAATGGCCGTTTTTGAGCAATTTGCAGCAGTAGCGGCTATTGCAATTAAAAACGCTTTGTACCACCAACAGACAAACCATCTGGCTTTGCATGACACATTGACAGGTCTGCCAAACCGGGCATATCTGAACCGGCATCTTGAGGAAGAACTGGAACGCGCCAGGAGAGGGCAATCCGCCGGGGCCGTCATGTTTATCGACCTGGACGATCTTAAGACCGTAAACGATCACTTCGGCCACACCAGCGGTGACAGTGTCATCATCGCAGCGGGAAATGATATCGTCTCAGCGGCAGGCGATAACGCATTTGTGGCCCGGGTCGGCGGAGATGAGTTCGTTATTATACTGCCTGGTACAGATAATGAAGAAC
>CAZXCC010000488.1:0-1621 GCA_964638945.1 uncultured Veillonellaceae bacterium
TTCCTGCCATCGCCCTGATGAGCGGTACCGCTGCCGAACTCTTGACCCAAGGTTAGTAGAAACAGCCCGCCACACCTGTGGCGGGTATTCCTGTTTTTTGTGGAGTCAAAAGGAGCGTATCCGCATGAAAAAAATTCTGCTCTCCGGAATCCTGCTGTTGCTTTTTGCACTGAATCTTTCGGTGGATGCTTCTGGACTGACTCCGGGAACTCTGGAATATGAGGAGTCGCTGGCAAGGGATTTTGCCCATCGCCTCAACCTGCCGCAGACAGATATCCCCCGCTCCGAGTGGTACAGTTCCAAAATGCTGAAATCTCTCTGGGGACCGATGCCGGCCAGATATCCGGGCATTGAGGAAACCATCGCATCTTTGCCGCATGGAACCGGCATCCTCCAATGGAAGCGGGACAGAGTGGTCGCAGTCGCCAAACATTACATCGGGCTCCCGTATCGCCACCACCATATTCCCGGCTGGTCGCCTTCCCTGCCGGACCAACCCCTGTATAACGGCGCCGGCCTGGACTGCAGCAATTTCACTTCTTGGGTTTATAATTTTGGCTTTGGCATCATTTTGAACAGCGATGTTGCCCAACAAGCAGCCATGCGACCGCGGCCGGGTTTTTCAGTCCACCCGGGCATGAAAAAAATCAATGCGGAGGGCCCATTTCATCCGGGCGACATTCTGTACATCTTGAATCCGGAAAAGACAGAAATCGTTCACGCCGTAATTTTCATCGATGAGGGACACATTATTGATTCCACCGATGGCAAGGTTGCCGTCCGCCATTTCGCAGGATGGTACCGAAACCGGCTTTCCCACGCCATCCGCGTCTTTGTCGAATAAGACGAACGATCCATACGGAAACCATGTATACAGTTTTTCCAATGGGCATTCTCGAAAAATCCGCTTGACAACCGGACCGTCGGTTGCTAAAGTATATGTAAATGATATGACCTTTAAACTGGTCCCGTGAGGCCGGTAAGGGGATGATAATTTGCTGAATTCAGCAGCCTTCTTCTGTGCTTCACACGGAGGAAGGCTGTTTCTTTTTATTGATGTCAGACAAATGCAAGGGAGGCGCAGGAATGGGAAAAAGTCCAGTTTCATTAAAGAACAAAGACATTCTTCAACTCCAGGGAATGCCGGCAGCGCAGATGAGGCTTATCCTGGATACGGCCAAAGAAATGAAAACCATCATCGACCGGGATATCAAAAAGGTCCCAACGCTCCGAGGAAAAGCCATTATTAACCTGTTTTATGAGGCAAGTACCCGCACCAGGACATCGTTTGAACTGGCAGGAAAATATCTGGGCGCAGATGTGATCAACATTGCGGCATCCACTTCGAGCGTCGTGAAGGGGGAAAGCCTTCGGGATACCCTGCTCACCGTGGAAGCGATGGGTGTGGATGCGGTTATCATGCGGCATGAAGTGGAAGGCTCCTCCCATTTTGCCGCCCAGATTCTGAAACCGATTGTCATCAATGCCGGTGACGGAGCACACGAGCATCCGACGCAGGGCCTGCTGGACATGTTCACTGTTTTGCAGTACAAAAACAGAATTGAGGGCCTCAAGGTCGTGATTGTGGGCGACATACTGCACAGCAGGGTGGCGCGTTCCA
>CAZXCC010000489.1:0-1607 GCA_964638945.1 uncultured Veillonellaceae bacterium
GCAACATTTCGTTTCACTTCCAGCCCCAGTGATTCCAGAATATCAGCCAGATAGCGACCGGTCTCCTTCTCCTCCAGTCCCAGTTCGGGATGTTGGTGCAGGTACCGTCGGATTTTCACCAGTTCGTCATACCTGTCCAACGCAATTTTCTTCATCAGTTCCACATCCGCACTCATGGTTTCTCCTTCTTTCTCATCGGTTTTTCGATTTTCCATTCATCCATCACATCACCGCTTTGTGTACGCACCTGCACCTGCAGAACTCCGCCCCGCACGCGGACGATCAGATAATCCGGCTCATCCGTGGGATTGCGAAAGAATTCGTTCCATTCTTTTTGCTCCACGTTGTCATACGTTTTCGTTCCGCTACGCCCGACTGCGGCGAACACAACTCCCTGACCCGGAGGCGCTGCATTTCCGCCTGAATCAAGCGGCCAGGTTCTTGCATTGACATGGTCATGCGCCGTAAAAACCAGATCGACTCCATATTGATCCAATACTCCGGCAAACGCCCTGCGCAGATTTTCGTTCACACCATTCGGCTTGTTTCCGTATAGAGGCCGATGAATAAATATGATTTTCCACATTTTGTCCGTCGCTGCCAAATCCGCTTCCAGCCAGTTTTTTTGTTTTGCGAGCATATCCGGAACAAAGCTCCGTTCTTCTCCTTCCTGACTGTCCAGGATGGCGATATGCACATCGCCATAGTCAAAGGAATACACCTGCCCCGTCAGGTCATTCGGGCCATTTTCCGGCAAACGAAACTGGGAGGTGAAGAAATGCGGCTTGGAAAAACGGCGTTCCGGCGAGTAGGTTTCATGATTTCCCACCACCGGCATCGCAGGAATTTTTTCTATGACACCGGCCGCCCCGGCAAACCAGCGCTCCCACTCCCCATAATCCTGCCCGACATCCACCAGATCCCCGACATTGACAAAAAAAGCCGCCTCCGGCACAGTCCGAAAAGCATTCTGCACCGTAATGCGCCAGACATTATAATCGATGCTCTGCGAATCGCCAAAAACCAAAAAATCAAAGTCCCGGGCCCGCTCCGGCGCAGTGGTGAAGGACTCCATCTCGCTCCAGGCATCGCCGCCCCCCACCTGATATCCATAACGCACTCCCGGCTTCAAGTCTGCCAGCGTTGCAGAGTGGACATTTAGCGAGCCGTCCTGCGTATCCATCCGGGCAGTATCGGCCTTTGCCAGATGACGGACCGGGGTTGCCGGGGAAGGCGGAACCATTTCAAAATAGCGTACCCATCCCTCGGACACTTCATCACTTGTCCGCCAGGTCACCGTCTGTGTGGTTTTTGCATCCTGAACCCAGGTCAGCCTGATGTGATCCGGCTGCCTTGTCGCCGACAGGGCGTCCACCGCCACCGGCGCGGAAAAAGCCCATGCAAACAGGACCAGACAGACAATCCAGGGCTTGAAGAATCTTTGCCGCCATTTGTTGTGCGTCACGTTCCAACATTCCTTCCAGTACGGGTCATTTTGTCGCTTGACGCAGAAATAACAACGGCTGCCTTTTCACGCCCCGATACCCGATGCGACATCCGAATTTGCACGATAAACTGGCCGAACGATATTTCGTCGGCCAGATACG
>CAZXCC010000490.1:0-1607 GCA_964638945.1 uncultured Veillonellaceae bacterium
TATGCCGAGAGGGAGGAACACTTCGCCGAGCGGCAGCGTTGTCCCCGCAAAACGATTGAGATTCTCCGCAAAAAAATTTGCATATTTAAAGTAGCCGAGCAGGGCCAGATTGCATGCAACCGCGCCAATCAGCAGCATCCTCGCCTGTTGCACCGCATGGCGGGCGACACGGGTTCCCATGAGATAGGCGGCGCTGTAGTTGAATGTGATGGAACCCAGCAGCAATCCGACGAACCGGGCATCCCACCAGCCATAGAAGAACAGCGAAGCTGCGGCAAGCCAGAGCATGGCAAGCCTGTGGCTGTATTTCCCGATCCGGAAAAAAGCAAAAAACACCAGCGGAAAAAAAGCAAAAATAAAAACATACGAATTAAACAGCATTGAATCAGTTCCCCCTGCGACTCAGCTGCTGAACATACCGCCTGATCCCCTCTTCCGGCGAAATAGCCGGACTGAAGCCCAATATCCGGGCTGCTTTTGTGATGTCAAGCACATTGTATTCCACGTCAAATTCACGCTGAGGCAAAAATTCGATTTGCGCCTTGGTTTGCAAAATTTCCTGCAGCAGATCCACAATCTGGAGCAGGGAAAAACCGCGGCCGCTGCCGATATTGAAGATAGGCGGGCCGTTGACCGGCGTCTGCGCCGCTGCCATGACGAACGCTCTTGCGACATCGGATACATCGATATAATCCCTGATGAACTTTCCATCGCCAAAGATCCGGATCGGTTGCTTGTGGATGATTTTTTCCGCAAAGCTGGTAATCGCACCCACGCCGGAAAGGACAGACTGTCCCCGTCCATACGGGTTGGAAACGCGCAGGATGATGTTTTCCATGCCATGCAGGGCGTTTTGCATCAATAAAATATTCTCGGCCGCCACTTTGGCAATGCCGTAATGATTCCGCGGATATGTCGGATCCTCTTCCCGGTAGGGTCTTCGCACCTGCAGGTCCCCGTACACCGTACCGCCGGAAGAAGAAAAAACGATTTTTCGGACACCGTGCTGAAGGCACACTTCACAGACACCCATCAATTCCGGCAAATCTTCACAATACGCCTTCGCCGCATCGATCATGGAAGTGGCCGGAGTGGTGCTGCTTTTGAGATAAATCAGGCTGTCCCGGTTCCGGATGAGCTCGTCCAACAAATCCCTGTCGGAAACGGAACCGCAGTGATATTGCACGTCCCTGCCGGGAAAGCGGGGAGGCAGAATATCCAGGACGGCCACGGCAAAGCCTTCATTTTTCAGTGCTTCTACGATATTGGAACCGATAAATCCGTTTCCGCCTATGACCAGAACATTTTTCTTCTGCTGCATGGACCCTCCCGTATTCACAGGCTGCCGTGTCATGGCTTGAACGCCGCACGGTATATCTTTTTGGCAATCGCATACAATCCGGGGCTGCGGCCCAGATGTTTCTTGACCAGATTTTTCAGGGTGACCTCTCCATAAACCTCCCCCGGAGCGTTCCCCGCTTCCACGGAAGGCGAGTCAAAAAACAGTTTTTCCGCACACAGAGTATTATATTCCCTGATGGTGAAATGATATTTTTGGGCCAATACTTCCCTTGTATCGTCTTTTTGCAGCAACGGGTTCAGCATCA
>CAZXCC010000491.1:0-1589 GCA_964638945.1 uncultured Veillonellaceae bacterium
CACCTTCACCACACTATCGACAACCAGCGCCGGCGTCGTCATGACGCCTTTGGACAAGACCTCCTTCATGTCTTCGACCTTGGTCACTTCCGCCGCCAGACCCAGTTCCCTCACCACTTCCTGCACGGTTTCATAAAGTTTCGCACAACTGCAGCAACCCATTCCCAATACTTCGATTTTCATGATGTACAGCCTCCTACTAAATAGATTTTTTACGTTTATTTCAGCTTACATAATGGCATTGAACAAATAGCCGGTAAAAGTGATCGCTACAGCCAGGATTCCGGCAAACACGCCGACCAGCTGGATTTTCAGCACCCGTCGCAGGATGATCATTTCCGGGAAACTGATGGCCGACACCGCCATCATGAAGGCCAGCGCCGTTCCCAGCGGCAGTCCCTTTTCCAGCAGTGCATAAACTATAGGCACCATGCCGGAAGCGCTGTTGTACAAGGGAACGCCGATTGCCACCACCAGCGGCACAGCAAAAGGATTGCTCTTGCCGGCGTATTCCACGATGAAATTGTCCGGCACATAACCATGAATGAACCCTCCGACAGCGATGGCAACCACGATGTAAGGGCCAATTTGCTTGAGCAATTGCGCGGTGAACGCCTTGGCATTCCGGATTCGCTCGGCAAAAGTCGGTTCCACGAATTCGATCTCGCCCATTTTGATTTCGAACACATACGCTTCCACCCAGTGTTCCAGCTTGAGCCGGCCGATGATCCAACCGCCGACGATGGCGATGATGACCCCACTCGTCATGTAAATCAGGGCAACCTGCCAGCCGAACATACCCCAGAGCAAAATCAGTGCGATTTCATTGACCATGGGAGAGGAAATCAGAAAAGAAAAGGTGACCCCAAGCGGCACCCCCGCCTCGATGAAGCCGATAAACAGCGGCACGGCGGAGCAGGAACAAAACGGCGTCATGATCCCGATCAGAGCCGCCAGAATGTGTCCGATGAACGTTCGTTTCTGCCCCAGGTATTTCTTGGTTTTTTCCGGCGGAAAATACGAACGGATGATACTGATGACAAAAATGGCCACAGCCAGCAAGGTTAAAATTTTGGGCACGTCATAGACAAAAAAGTGCAAAGCATTGGTGAACCGTTCCCCCGGCGGCAGTGCCAGCCATTGATACACAACTAGATCGGCAAAATACTCGAACAAACAAAAAACCTTCTTTCCCCGCAGAATTATCTGCTATATTCGGTCCGGCGACACCGGCAGCTTTCTTTCCTTCCGGTCCGCCTGGCTTTGAATCACATCAACCACCCCTGCGAGCAGTTTGAACGCGGCCGGATTGAGACTGTAATAGATCCATTTTCCCTGCCGCTCGTCCTGAACCACGCCCGCCTGCCGCAAAATCTTCAGGTGATGGGAAATCGTCGGCTGCGACATGTCGAATGCGTCCAGCACATCGCACACGCAAAGTTCCTTTCCGAGCAGCATCTGCACAATCGCCAGGCGTGTTTCATCGCCCAGCGCTTTGAACAGTTCCGCCACGGCTGTCGGCGTTTCTCCCGCCAGACGACCTTGAAAAATATCATCAGCAAGATGGGTTTTTAGTCCTGTAACCATCA
>CAZXCC010000492.1:0-1589 GCA_964638945.1 uncultured Veillonellaceae bacterium
CGAATCGCCGGATTCATTCGATCTATACCCTCAATCAGGGGTTTGCCGTTCTTACCGTAAAAAGCTTCGGTGTACCACGTATACGGAGGCAACGGTTTCTCGAGATCAAACAGGTCCTGATTTGCTCCAGTAAAATTCGCATAAATTACTCCTGCCGCAAACACATACGGAACCGGGCAAGGGAAATCAAGCCCCACAATACATTCATCAATTTCGCCCAGTAGCGTCATAATTTTTCCATAGTATTTGAGTCCGTTTATTGTCAGTTGATCATTCAGCGCATACAGATCGTTTTCCGCCCTGACTCCGACCACTCCGCTCGGACACATGTCGAGAAACGCTGCAAAAGCAAACTTGCTCCTGACGAATTCAGAATCGAAGATGGCGCGAGCCGTAAAATTCGCACCACGTGGGCCCATGTTCCAATGGTACGTGGATCGTGTTTCAATCCGGGCATATGACATGCCAAAAGGCTTGACGGCCCTGTCAACCTGGCGATGGAAGTGAACTTCACGGACATCACTATTGTGAACGTGAACAATCCAATCCGCATCATAAACTGCTTTGATGCCATAAAGCGTGCCGATTTCGGTTTCGATTGCGATTCCTTCGTCGATCGGAGCTATGCCTTTTGCCTTTCCTTTATAATGCTCATCCAATTTGTAACGTTTAATATATTCTTCCGTTTCTCTAAACCGCAACCCAACACCGGCGCGCAAACGAATATCCTGAACTCCGGTTCTGGCAGCAATGACGTCACGAACTGCGCGCAAAAGTTCCGCATAAGGCTCTCCACCCAGAAGGGTAAACCCATGGTGCGAGGCAAGCACATTTACAGACTGCCCAGGCTTGATCATCGACATATCGACTTTCGCCAATACTTTTTCCGCACTGCTCCGTACCCCTGCCATGCCCCCTTCACCTGGATAGATAACATCTGGAGAATCAGGAAACAGTTCCTTGACCGTGAGTGAAGTCATTTCCGGATATTCCGCAAGACGTTTTTTGACAAATTCAGGAGCGATCCCGTATTGGGATGCTCGCGGCGCCATCGGCATTATACAGCTCCGATTCGCCATCTCATCGCTACAAAAAGGATTCGCTCCAGGTGTGATCGCCTTATTTGTCATTTTGAACTCCCCCTCTCCGGCTTAGCATCGACAACGTCTTTGAACAGTTTGATATCTTCTTCAAAATAGAATCCTTTTTCTGCGTATTTCGCTTTGACTTTTTCTGATATTTCCCATACTTTCGGGGTCAGTCCATACCATTGAAAGCCGTTGGGCCTTTCCGGCTTGATGCCGGCGGCATCAAGCAAGCGTAATATTGGTTGTATGCATTCGACTTTGCACCCCATTCTGATGCCAGTCAACCGCGAAATTTCTTCGGGGGATTTCGCGCCTTTCAGAATAGCTCCGGCAACTTCTTCAGCCCTTGTCGCCGTGCAGTAGCAAATAACCTGTTCAGGATTCAGCATCGCTTTCTTGCAGATTTTTTCAATATCATCATAAGACAGATCACTAATATCGACAGATACCGTATAAGGCTGATCAAGTTTTACCATCTCGATTGCGTATACAGGGCAACGT
>CAZXCC010000493.1:0-1586 GCA_964638945.1 uncultured Veillonellaceae bacterium
TTGCCGCCCGCATGGCGCTTGTTTTTAACCATTGGATTTTTTCGCTGGAACCAACGATGCTCTCGATAGTATATTTGCCGCCTTGAACTTTACGCAATTCTTCCTTGTAATATTCCAGTTCCGATTGCAGCGATGTCATCTTTCGGGCAAGCACCCTTAAATCCTTGACATCGCGGAACACCAGCTTCCCAACAGCTCCAGTCACTTCCCCGTCTTTCACGATTGGAATTCGTGTCACCACCGTATTATGCTCGCCGATTTTCTGCATATCGCAAATTTCTGCTTTTCCAGTCTGGGCCACGATATGCATTCGTGTGTTTTCGATCACATCTGTGATATGACGTCCCACCGCTTTTTTGGGGTCGGTCTGCAGGAATTCTCCGTAAGCGTCATTCATCATGATAATATAGCCATTTTTGTCCACTACGACAATACCGTCAAAAATGCTGTTCAGGATAGAATCCAGAGTGCTTTTGAGGTCCTTGACCTCCTCCAGTTCAGAAGCCAGTTTCCGCAGTTCCGTCACATCCTGGAATATTGTCACCGCTCCCACGATCTGGTTGTTTTTGATAATGGGAGAACGTTTTGTAATAATCTGAGAAGTGCCAACCTGAATTTTTTGGTTGAAATCGGAAACGCCTGTTTCCAAAACACGGAGCAAACCAGTACCCGGGATGACATCGTTGACCGGACGCCCGATGACCTTTTCCGCTTTCATCCCGGTTATCGCCTCGGCTGCCGGATTGAACATGGCCACCCTGCCGGCGGCGTTAATGGTCATTACACCATTGCTGACGGAATGGATCACTGCTTCAAACTCTTCTGCCATGGAAACAGATCTGTCTGATAAATACTTTACGAGATCGGTACGGGTAAGAAAGCCGATAGGCTGATTCCGGGAATTTATGACCGGAAACCGTCCGTATTTGAACATCAGGTTGCTCTGTTCCAGTTCCTTTACCAGCATCGTGTCTTTCAGGCTGACAACATCTGCCGTCATCACATCGCGCACCCGTTGTTCCGACACATCATTATGCTGTGCAATGGATTTGATCAGATGGGTTTTTGTCAGCAATCCGATGAGTACTCCTTCATCATCGACTACCGGTGCGCCATCGATGTTGTTTTCAAAAAATGTCAGGGCAGCTTCGGATAGAAAATCTGCCGCATTCAATACGATCAGTTTACTACTCATCAAATCCCGAACTCGCAATGCAATCCCTCCCAAGGTTTCTTTCAACACGGCTCCAGGTTTGTCCACCAAATTAGACATTTCGTGTCTATTGTAACATAAAAATAGACTCCGTATAGACAATACGGAGTCTCGCATCGCATATTCCACAATTTCTATTTTTTTAAATTGTGCAGGCTCCATCCACGCTCAACACGGCACCATTGATAAATTTCGCATCATCCGAGGCAAGGAAGGCAAAAGCTGCTGCAATTTCTTCCGGTTCTCCCAAACGGCCGGCCGGAATCTTGACAATAATTTTTTCCTGCAATACTTCTGCAGGAATCTTGCGCACCATATCGGTTCCGATAAAACCAGGCGCCACGCAATTGAAACGCAGTCCATTTTTCGCCAT
>CAZXCC010000494.1:0-1568 GCA_964638945.1 uncultured Veillonellaceae bacterium
ATGTCAGCAGGACGATCAGTGCTCCTACCCAGACCAATTTAACCCCTCCTGTCATATAAATATAGTTCGATGTACTATTCGCCCAGCATCCCTTTTTTTCCTTTGTGCAGACACCTGATTAATAAACAGAGGACAATGAACTCAAATCCATTGTCCTTCTGCATAAATACAATCAGCTATTGAAACTTCCCGACGCATTTCACAATACGCGCCTGGCTCCCAGGTAACGGCTTGCATAGTAGCTCTCCGACAATCCGCTCACTGTGACGCCACGACTTGATGATGCGTGGACAAAGTTGCCGCTTCCCTGGTAAATTCCCACATGAGAAGCTCCTTTTTCATACGTTTCAAAAAAAACGAGATCCCCCGGCTTCAATTCCGATTTTTTGGTAACCGGCTTTCCTGCTTCATATTGCTTGTCAGCCGTACGCGGCAATTTCACTCCATGTTTGTCGAACACATACATAACAAATCCGGAACAATCGAATCCCGCCGGCGAAGCGCCTCCGAAGCGGTATTTGACACCTTTGTACGAAAGAGCCGTATTGAGTATATTGGCCGGCTTTCCTTCCGCCTTCGGCTGTGCTTTGTCAATCGCTTTCTGCGGCAATTTCTTTCCTGTCAACGCTTTGAATGTTTTCTCCTCAACAACCCCGTCTGCCCGCAACCCGGACTTTTTTTGAAAATTGATAACAGCCTGTCTCGTAAGCGTCGAAAAGACTCCATCGACTTGACCGCCAAAATATCCGGCTTCTTTTAGACTGGTTTGGATTTGCTCCACAACCGGACCAGTATCGCCGGAGGCATATTGAACCCCGGACGCCCAAGCCGGGGAAGCAACAGACAACAAACAGGCTACCGCAAGACAGGTCAGATACTTTCGCAACATCACAAACCTGCCACCTCCTGCCTACTTTACGACCAGAACAGGGATTGTCGAATACTGTGTGACGCGCGAAACCACGCCGCCCATCAGGAACTCTGCAATACCGCTCAGACCGCGGTTACCAATGACGATCAATCCATATCCTTCTTCTTTAAGCACATGTAAAATCCGTTCTGCCGGATACCCAAATTCGATTTTGGTATGCATAAAATGCGGATAGCCTTCCATTTTTTCTTCCGCCTGCTTCAGTAAAGTCTGTCCCGTTTTTTGTATATCGTCGATATCCCGCGGAATAAAAAGCGGGGAGCCGTCGATGCTGGGAATCGTGTTATAGGGCTGCACTACATGCATGATGGTAATGGCGCTGCCGAATTTCTCGCCCAGAGCTTTGGCATATTCCAGAGCATGCCATGCCATTTCCGAACCATCAATGGGAACAAGTATTTTATCAAACATCATATTCCCTCCTGCACCTTTATTTTTCCATTTATTGATTTTATTATACTACTTTTTCAGAAAAATCGGGAGCATTACGCCGCACACGGGTTGCCAGCCATACTCCGCCAATGATCAAGGCTGCTCCGAAGGCATGGAACCAGCCCACGGTTTCACCAAGAAGCAATACGGAGAACAGTATCCCCGATACAGGTATCAAATTGATAAAGATGGAGGCCCTGTTAGG
>CAZXCC010000495.1:0-1566 GCA_964638945.1 uncultured Veillonellaceae bacterium
ATGGATATCCCGGCAGACGCCGTCAAAGAACCCGAAGCTCCTGCCAAGAAGTAAACATCTTTTACCCAGAATGCTGCTTGCAGCTCCTCACCTGGAATCAGGGCGGCGACTCGAAGCGGCTGTAATCACCGAAACGTTGTCCGGAGCCCTGCACCCGCTTGCGGGGCGGGGACTCCGAACAGCGGATACGGGAACAGAAGTAAGAAAAGGAGATTGATTGGAAAATGAATTTCGTATTGACGCAGGATCAGGAAGCCATCCGCAAGACCGTGCAGGAATTCACCGCCAAGAGAATCGCTCCCGGCGCAGCCGAGAGAGACGAGAAAGACATCTTCCCGCGGGATATCTACAATGAAATGGGCAAACTGGGCCTGATGGGGATTCCGTATCCGGAAGAATACGGCGGAGCCGGGCTGGACTTTGTCGCCTATGCGCTGGCAGTCGAAGAGATTTCCAAAGCGGATGCCGGCATCGGCATCGGATTGTCCGTGCATACCTCCCTCTGCTCGTGGCCGATTTTCAAATACGGCACCGAAGAACAGAAGAAAAAATATCTCACCCCGCTGGCCAAGGGCGAAAAAATGGGCGCATTCGGCCTGACCGAACCCAACGCAGGGACCGACGTGGGCGGAGCAACGAGCACAGCGGTGAAAGACGGAGACTTTTATGTCATCAACGGGACCAAAGTGTTCAACACCAATGGTGGAGAAGCGGAAATCGAGATCATTTTTGCCTCGACGAATAAGGAAGCCGGCCCGTTCAAGGGCATGAGCGCGTTCATCGTGGAACTCGGAACCCCGGGACTGTCCTTCGGGAAAACGGAGAAGAAGATGGGTATCCGTTCCTCCGTACAGCGCGAAGTCATCCTGGAGAACTGCCGTGTACCGGCAGCGAACCTGCTGGGCAAAGAAGGCGAAGGCTTCAAGATCGCCATGACGACGCTGGACGGCGGACGCATCGGAGTAGCATCGCAGGCGACAGGACTTGCCATGGGCGCGATCGAAGCTGCAGTGAAATATGCCAAAGAGCGCGTACAGTTCAACAAGCCCATCATCCAGCAGCAGGCCATCAGCTTCATGCTGGCGGAAATGGCGACACAGACGGAAGCTGCGCATCTGTTGACCATGCGTGCAGCGTTCCACAAATCCGAACACCTGCCGTACGGCAAAGAAGCAGCCATGGCGAAGAAATTCGCCTCCGACACCGCGATGGCGGTCACGACCAATGCGGTGCAGATCTTCGGCGGATATGGCTACAGCCGCGAGTATCCGGTGGAGCGCCTGATGCGCGACGCCAAGATCACCCAGATCTACGAAGGCACCAACCAGGCCCAGTGCATGGTTATCGCCGGTTCGGTCTGCAAATAGGATAGTCAAAGAACATTAATGCATACATCCTCCTTGGGTTTCGCTATGGATTTCATGTCTGTTGCGTTACCAAAGGAGGATGTTTTGTTTGGCGATGGCTGTCATCCTTGACAAGTATACTTGGAGCCGTTATGATAAAATCACAAACTAAAACCCAGCCCTTATGGGGGGGGTGAAATGATGCTATGAGGTGCGGCAT
>CAZXCC010000496.1:0-1564 GCA_964638945.1 uncultured Veillonellaceae bacterium
CATGGGTTGCTGACCGCACGAAGCGATTGCGGATTTTGAGAGAACCGATCTGGATCGGGTCGAAAAGCTTGCTCAAGATTTTTCCTCCTTCATATTCAAATGGAATGGAAAAGTGTTCATTTATATTGTATCATTACAACATCATGGTTGCGGGAGGTTTTTGTATGAACGATATTTCGACGGCGGCCCGTAATGCGGCTGGACAATATTTCAAGGACGGCTATAACTGTTCCGAATCGATTTTGCGCGCGGGTAGCCATCTGTTAGGAATACAGATCGATGAACAGGCGCTCCGGATGGCAACCGGCTTCGGTGGCGGTATTGGACATGCAGGCTGTATTTGCGGCGCCCTGGCTTCCTCGGTCATGTTGATCGGTCTTTTGAAAGGGCGAGCCGATGCAACAGAAAATCGTGAAGAAGCGTACGCTTTGTCGAGTGAATTTCACAGGCGGTTTCAAGAACGGTTTGGAGCTACTTGCTGTCGCGCCTTGAATCCGCATGAATTTGAAACAAGGGAGCATCTGGTAAACTGTGTGAAAATTACCGGTAACACCATGGCTCTGCTGGCAGATTTTCTGCAGGAAAAAGGGCTTCTCCCTGAGTGAAGGATTTTTTTTGACGACGACATAAGCAGAAAAACAGACCGGTCTTCTACTATGATAGAGACCGGTTTTGTATTTTTCAGGAGTGGAAGATTTTTCCGAGCAAGCCGCCGTTTTGTCGCAACCAGCGTCGCTGGTTTTGATAGTCGGGACACCAATGGGAAACTTCCAGCCAATACTTGGAAGAATGGTTGGGGTGCAGCATATGACAGAGTTCATGAATCACCAGATAGTCTAAAACCGGCGGCGGTGCCATGATGATGCGCCAGTTGTAACTGATGGTGCCGCGGGAAGAGCAACTTCCCCAACGGGTTCTTTGATCCCGCAAAACAATCCGGAGTGGATTGACACCAATATGGGACGACCAGTAACGGGTCCGTTCCAGGAGGCGGATTTCTGCCTGTTCTCCGAACCATTTTTTCAGAGCTCGATGTACTGTGGGATCATTGTCGTACCCGACAAGCTCGGATAGATGAATAGAGATGGCACCATGATTTCGCGTCACCTGCGGTTTTCGTCCACCATCTGCCAACAGAAGCAAAGAATGTGGCGCGCCTTGATACAGAACGGTCGCTCCATGAGTCAGAGAAGCATTGGTGGAACTTGCAGCAGTTGTTTCAAGGCGTTGCAGCTGCCTGAGCAACCATGCGCTTTTGTCCCGAAGAACTTGCTGAAGCTTGTCCGTGCTTGTTCCAGTCGGCGCAGTTACCTCCAGACTTCGGAGGTCGATAATGCGGAGTTGTATGGTGCGGCGGCGGGTGCTATAGCGCACGGACCACTCGATTGTTCGGTTTTGAAGTGTCAAAGTCGGCATGAGGGACATTATTGGCTGTTCCGGGCATGAAATCCTGCTTGACAAGAGAAAGCGCCGGTGGTATGATATCAATTGCCTGCAAGGGCAACCAAGTGTGCCGAAGTGGCGGAATTGGCAGACGCAGCAGACTCAAAATCTGCCGTCAGCG
>CAZXCC010000497.1:0-1562 GCA_964638945.1 uncultured Veillonellaceae bacterium
ACATCGAACACGTTCGACGCCATTGCGAGAAATTTTTCCAATGCAAAACGCGACTCGATCATGGGCGACATCAATGCATTCACGCCAAACCCCTTGGCCATCCTGGCATCGGTTATCGCTTCACACCCACCGATTTTCACTGTCATCCCAATCCCGGCTGCCATGGTGATCTCCTTGGTCCGCATCAATTCGTACGGCAGAATCCCTTCCGCTTCCAAGGATGCCTTGACAGCCGTCGCACCATGTTCGTTGCACAGTCGGGCAAGAATTTTCACCATCTGTTTTTCGAGCTTATTCATGTGTATTCTCCTCTATTTGAAACTGACAGGCATCAGGTTATCGATGTATTGCTCTGCCGCCTGACGATTCCCCAGAATTGCTGCCGCCCGGGCTTCGTCCTTGTGCATTTTCTCCACTGCCGCCCGCAGCACTTCTTCGGCCCTCGCCTGTGGTACGACGGACACTCCGTTTGCGTCACCGACGATGATATCTCCCGAATGTACAGAAGCTCCGCCACACGAAACGGGAACACCCACTTCACCCGAACCGATTTTTTTACTGCAGGCAACGGTTGCTCCCTTGCAAAAAACAGGGAAACCGCTGGCTTTGATTGAGAGAATATCCCTTATTGTTCCGTCGATTACGACTCCGCCCAGCTCCAGCGTCTGCGCCAGCCCGATGACAAAGTCGCCGGCAGCGGAGTTAGATAAATAGCCCTGGGCATCAACGACAAGAATATCTCCAGGATTAGCCTTTCTGATTCCCTGCAGCACAGCCATGTTATCCCCTGCCGGAACCTTCACCGTAAAAGCCTTTCCGGATATAGCATAATCTTCCTTTATTGGCTTGATTGTGGGTTCCATATTGTTCAATCCCTGCATCGCATCTGAAACGCAGGTCACAGGAACTTTTCGAAACCTTTCAACGATGGTTTCCATTTTTCTTCCTCCTGACCCAGTTCAAGCATCCGCCAGCTTTCACATAGTTCAGATCTGCCTGGCAAAGCGGCGATGTAACCTGGATATCCATGTTCTTGCTCTCATTACGGAGGGCAAAAACATTCCCTTGCTCCAGTTGAGTCGTATTCATCGCCAAAATATCCCCCGATTCAATTTTGTCATAGTCGGCCAAATCAGAGAAAATGAGAGGAAAGAGTCCCCAGTTTACCATGTTGGCCAGATGCAAACGGGCAAAGCTTTTGGCAATCACCGCCTTGACTCCGAGATAGCGCGGCACCATCGCTGCCTGCTCACGGCTGGAACCCTGCCCATAATTCTCTCCGCCGACAAGGAATCCGCCGCCGGCTTTTTGGGCCCTCTCTGCAAACGTATCATCCACAACTTTAAAAGCATGTTTGGAAAATTCGGGGATGTTGGAACGGATGGGTGTATAGTTTGCTCCGGCAGGCACGATGTGATCGGTAGTGATGCCGTCTCCCATTTTCAGCAGAACTTCTCCCCGCGTGAAATCCGGCAGGGGCGGCATGTCCGGAATCGGTTTCGAATTTGGACCTCGCCGGATTATTATCTTTTCGGGCTCAGTGGATGGCGGCAGGAATAGAT
>CAZXCC010000498.1:0-1560 GCA_964638945.1 uncultured Veillonellaceae bacterium
CAACAAGTCTCCACATGCTCGCAACCCGCAGCACTTCCGGAATTGCCACAAATAGAACCGCTGCAATCGCCGGGCCGCTGATGCTGCCCATACCGCCGGCTACGACACCCGCAGTCAGCTGTGTCGACAATGCCGCCGTAAACATGGACGGTTGAATGAATCCGACGTAATGGGCAAAAAGGCCTCCCGCCACTCCAGCGGTCACTGCGCTGAAAACAAGGGAGCGCATGCGAACCGCGAACAGGTCGATTCCCATCATTTCCGCTGCAGTAAAATCTTCCCTCACGGCAATGGCCGCACGACCGAAGCGAGATGTAACAAAGTTATGCGCAATCCAGAGCACAATCACAGAAACACCCAGTACCACAGGCAGGGTTGTGTCAGCTGCAATCCCAGGCAAGCCTCTGGCTCCCTGCGTAATATCCAGATTCTCCAGCAAAACGCGGACAGCTTCCCCAAAACCCAAAGTCGCAATGGCAAAATAGTCGCTTCGCAGTTTCGCCTTTAGTGTTGGAAAACCAATAAGCCATCCAACAAAACCACTCATTGCCCCAGCGGCAAAAAGAGCCAGATAAAAATTCACTCCATAGAAATATGTCAGTATTCCTGCGGTATAAGCGCCAATTGCGACAAAAGCCGCATGTCCCAGCGAAAACAAGCCTGTGAAACCGGTAAAAATAGCCAGTCCCACCGTTGCAATCAGATAAATCAGGCTAAACGTGATGACTCCGACGGTGTAATCCCCCACGACTCCCTACACCTTCTCTTCCAGATACTTGCCGAACAACCCTGCCGGCATCACAAGCAACAACACGACAAGCAGTGAAAAGCTGAATACGTCACGGATGGTTGAGGACACGTACGCCGATACGAAGGTCTCCAGCACCCCGAGCACCAACCCTCCAATGACAGCCCCAGGCAGGCTGCCCAAGCCCCCAATGACCGCAGCAATATATGCTTTGTTCGTAATCCATCCCATCGTCGGATAAACCATGTACTTCATTCCGAGGAACACCCCTGACAAACCGGCCAGTGCTCCTGCCAGCAAGAAAACAAAACCGATAAGACGGGTTATATTCACGCCATTGAGTTCGCTGACCTGCATATCGTAAGATGCCGCCCGTATAGCAATCCCTGTGCGGCTTTTCTGCAGAAAACAATGCAAACCCCAGATCGCAATAGTCGAAAACAGTATGGCAAACGCATCAAGAATCCCCAGGGATATCCCCATAAAGCTGATATTCTGCCGGGTCAGCACTTCAGGGAAAGCATAAAAGCGGGATCCGATAGTCGCATAAACGAAATTTTCCAAAAAAATCGATGTGCCCATGGCGCTGATCATGAAATATAATGAGGGTGCATTGCGTTTGCGCAAAGTGCTGTATGCTATCCGTTCATTAAAATATGCCAGCAAGCCGGCGCCGATAATCGATGCACCCACTGCCAGCCACAACGGATATCCCATCTGCGTCAACGTATAATACCCAATATATGCACCAAGCATAATAATCGAACCATATGCGAAATTGCTGAAGTTCAGAATACTGAACACCAACGAAT
>CAZXCC010000499.1:0-1558 GCA_964638945.1 uncultured Veillonellaceae bacterium
GTTGGCGGCAATTTCCTCTATCGCTTCCGGCACGGCCAAAACCGGCATCAAATCGGCTTGAAGGTTTTGTTCGACCATAATTCCGCGGCTGGTCAGCTGCGTGTCCAAAAATGCCAAGGCCTGCTTCACGGAGTCATTGACCGAGACAGGCACGACCTGTTTGGTTTCTTTGCGGCTGAAGGACTTTAAGTGATCCAGAATCCCGTGAACCTTATCCGCTTGCTTCGATATTTCCCTGATATCTTCATCATATTGTTCGACCGTTTCCAGACGGCCTTTCTGATGCATCAGGATGATTCCGGAAGAAATCAGCTTGATGGCGTTCAGCGGTTGATTGATTTCATGGATTACTCCCGCTGCCATCGTTGCCATCGACATCAGCCGCTCCATACGCGCTTTCGCCTGATTCATCTCCAGCAGATCATTTTGCATCTTCTTGCGTTCCTCAATGTTTCGCACGACCCCGACAACTCCGATCGTGCGGTTCGTATCGTCCACAAGGCCCGAATACGATAACTCTGCCGCAAAGGTGGTTCCATCGCCGCGTTTCAACACAGTCTCGATGGAACGCGGTTCAATCCGCAGTTCCGTGGATACCTCAGCAATGTTCGCATCATAGAAAGCCTGCAATGGCCGAGCAAATTCCGGGCTGAAAATCTCCGTCACTAGTTTGCCCATGACTTGTTCCGGATTACACCCGGTCAAGGGCAAAACGGACGGGGTCACAAAGGTCAGACGCCCTGTCAAATCTGTCGTATAGATGATGTCGTGCACGTTGTTGGCCACCAGACGATAGCGTTCTTCACTTGCCCGCAAGCCTTCCAGAGCTTCGTTCCGTTCCATTTCCGCCTTGTACCGTTCACCAATGTCCATGGCAACGCCGATCGCGCCGACTACATTCCCGGACTCATCACGCAGCGGTTCCGAGTAATATTCAAAGAAGTGGCCGCCGGCCGTGGAAATACCGCTAACAGACTCCCCGCGCAAAATCCTGCGATTCTGTTCGGACGAAGGAGCAGTATAGTCAACGGACTTCCCAACGAGTTGCCCGGGTTGCATTCCGATCTTTTCAACGCCGTGCCCTTCGAAGACGGTAAAGACCCCGTCCCGATCATAGCTGTAGATAATAACCGGCGTGTTGGAAATAACCGCCCGGAAACGTTTTTCGCTTTCGGTCAGTGCCTCTTCCTTCTCTTTCAATTCATTATACTGCCGCAAGATATATGCTTCGGAAGCCTTGACCTGATTATAGAGCGCTTCAATTTTTTCCGTCTGTTCCTGGGACTCTTCAATTTGTGCCAGCAATGAAATTCGCATTTTTTCCAAAGAATTCTGGAGCGTGATTAATTCTTTCCCCTCGCACGAAGGAAAGTGCAAATCCAACGCGCCTCCAGCAATCCGTTCGGCCGCAGCGGACAACCGCACAACGGGTCGAGCGATGCTTCGCGCCAAATAAGCCATCAGCATCAGAAACACACACAAGATCAGACCGCCAAGCACCATGCCTTCTTTTCTGGCCTTGTCATACTGTCCGTAAATTTCCGCAACCGGAATATAT
>CAZXCC010000500.1:0-1542 GCA_964638945.1 uncultured Veillonellaceae bacterium
ACGGAGCCATCACCCCGCATGCCCCGCAGTTTGGATTCGGCATTTTGCCCATGGGTTCCCAGGCATTTATCGCGGGGGCTCTGGGACGGTCCATGTCGCCTGTGGCCGGGGTAGCTATCGTCTGTGCCGGGCTGGCGCAGGTAAGCCCCATTGAAATGGCCAAGCGCAACGCCATCCCCATGGTTGCGGCAGCCCTCGTCACCATGTTTATCTTGTTGTAAGGGAGCAAAAACAAATGGATGCAAAAATCATAGCCGCAGCGAGTGCGCTGCAGGAAAAAACCATTGCCAGACGCCGTGACTTCCACAAACACGCCGAAGCCGCCTGGACCGAATTCCGTACGGCGGCCTATGTGGCAAAAACACTCACCGAACTCGGCTACACAGTGACAACCGGCGCTGATACGCATGACGAGAGCGCCATGATGGGAGTGCCTTCCAAAGCGGAACTGGAAAGACAGATGCAGCGTGCGTTGGAACAAGGGGCGGACAAAGACTGGGTCGCCAAGATGGCCGGGGGCAAGACCGGCGTGGTCGGCACGATGAAATTTGCCAAACCGGGGCCGGTAGTGGCGCTGCGGGTCGATATGGACGCCAACGACCTGGTGGAGGCGGCGGAAGAAAAGCATCGCCCGTTCAAAGAAGGTTTTGCCAGCATCAACAAGGGGGCCATGCATGCCTGCGGCCATGACGGACACACGGCAGTGGGTCTGGCAGTGGCGGAAGTGCTTGCGGGACTGAAAGACGAGCTGGCCGGCACCATAAAGCTGATCTTCCAGCCTGCCGAAGAAGGAGTGCGCGGAGCCAAGGCCATGATGAGCAAGGGCGTGGTCGACGATGTCCGGTACATCGTGGGCATGCATCTGGGAGTCAACCTGAAGAAATGCGGACAGGTGGCCTGCAAAACCGAAGGGTTTCTGGCGACCACCAAAGTGGATGCCGTGTTCACCGGCACGCCGGCCCATGCGGGAGCAGCGCCGGAGACAGGGAAAAATGCGATTCTGGCGGCATGCACCGCCACACTGAACCTGCATGCCATCTCCCGGCACAGCCAGGGAGCCTCGCGGGTCAATGTCGGTGTGATCCAGGGCGGCAGCGGCCGCAACGTCATTCCGGCCAACGCGGTGATCAAGGTGGAGACCCGGGGAGCCAACAGCGAAATCAACGAATACGTGTACGCGGAAGCGGTGCGGATCATTGAAGCGGCGGCAGCCATGCAGGGGTGCAAAGTCAGCATGGAGCTGATGGGCGGAGCTGCGGGTTGTGAGAACGACGAGGCACTGGTGGCGCGCATCCGCAAGGTGGCGGAACGGCAGAAACTGTTGCCGGACATCGTACCGGCAGGCAATATCGGCGGCAGCGAAGACTGCACTTACTTCATGGAACGGGTGCAGAAAAACGGCGGGCAGGCTGCGTTTGTCATGGTAGGAACGGAACTGGCTGCAGGACATCATGACAGTTTCTTTGACTTCAACGAAGCGGCCCTGCTTCCTGCCATCGCCCTGATGAGCGGTACCGCTGCCGAACTCTTGACCCAAGGTTA
>CAZXCC010000501.1:0-1523 GCA_964638945.1 uncultured Veillonellaceae bacterium
CTCCAAAAAAAACAACAGGATCTTTGGGGTCGGGCCACAAGTCAAAATATAAGGCGCGCAGCCTGTAATGCAAAGTATAGTAAGCAGGTGCATCGACTGGCTTAACGTAGGGATCAAGCAACATCATGCCATAGGCTACGGGACCTGAAGGTTCGCCCAGGATTCGAAGAGTCAACGGAAATAGCACAAGTAGTGTCAATAAAATAATGAGTGCGCGTTTCGATGGTCGCAACATGATCTCCCTCCCTGAAATAAAAATGGCAAAGCCGTTTGACAGACTCCACCAAAACAACCAACCATATAAACCCTTTTACGAAAAACATTTTAACGCTGGCACAATGCCTTGTCAAGGCTCTACGAAAATTTTATTAACAAACAGATAAACCATCTATATATCTGCCTAACAATTATTAATGAATTTAATAAAAAATATATTATTATAAATTAATAATTTGTTATATATAATATCTAACATTCTATAACAGTTCCACAGAATGCAGGAATGAACTTTTGCCCAAAAGCATGTGATAATTTGGACATCACGGAAAAGCCGGTACAATGATTGGATGCAACGAAATCTGGATTAAACCATTCGAGAGCAGCCAATGTCGCATTTTGTTGCGATTCGGAGGTGGGTCCCAGGTGTGTGCCGCCCAAAAGTCCGTGGACTTTGATAGAACCGGTAACTTTCAGTCCATGGTTTACCATGTTTATTATTCCCGAGTGAGCACATCCGCCAAGAACAACCAATCCTTTTGCGCTGCGGACATATAATGCCATATCATCCATCAAGTCATCCTTCAGAAAGGGCCCCGAAGGAACACAGCATTCACAGCCGTCTTCCGGTATCACCAGGCGATCGTCGCCATTTTCATAGCTTGTTTCTCGCGGAACCGGTCCGCTGATCCATAAATTTGGCAGCAATTCCGTCGCTTCTTCCACTGGACGAAAATCCGCTCCTAGGCTTGCCAGATAGTCTGAAGAAAACGGAATCCCCACATAACGGCATTTTCCATCGGCAACCGAATAACGCTTTTTGAAAATTTCCGGATGACTGAATATAGGCAGAGATTTGTTAGCCATATGCAGTACGGACGGAAGTCCCCCCGTATGGTCATAGTGACCGTGGCTAAGAATGATTGCATCCAAATCCCGGGGGTGTACACCCAATAACCCCAAATTGTAGACAACGATATCCGATGGACCTGCATCAAACAATATTCGGTTTGTCCCGGTTTCAATCAGCAATGACAACCCATGTTCACCGCGAAACGGCACCTTTGCCCCCGGCGGAACATTATTGTCGACAACTACAGTAAATTTCAATGTTTCCATCCCCTTTCCACCTTATTTAAATTTGCCTCCACAGGGAAAAATCCTGCCTCTAACATGCAAATTATACAAATACTCCATATTTGCAGAAAAGAGCCCGCGGTACACCCGCAGGCTCTTTTCCGCAAATATAACAATCTGTTTCTCAGCGTTGAACCCGTCCAGAACCATCTCCCGCCATCAGTGTCTTT
>CAZXCC010000502.1:0-1523 GCA_964638945.1 uncultured Veillonellaceae bacterium
ATTCTTCGCGTGGCAATCGCCAGATACAGACATTCAGAAACGAACCGATGAGCAACCCAAAGAGGAAAAGCCCGCAGGCAAAAAAGACAAATGCAAAAGCAAAAAGGCCAATCACAGCATCACTCATACATAGTTATTTTCGGTTTGCAGACACAGAATCCTGCCTTCCGGGAAGAATATTATTGAAATATCCAGTTCTTGCTCGAATATGCACCAGAACTCGGTATCACGGGAAAAGCGGCGAGAAGGGCTGCACTGTAGGTGAAGGTGTCGTTCCTGCCGATTTGAATCGCATTCCCCGCAATCGCAGTGCCTGTAATGTTGTTGCCGCCAGTGGTATCGGTAAACGTCACATTGTTTGCGGCAAAAAAGATGACGCCGTTGAAGGTGGAGGCTCTGGAACTGTTTCCATTGATATTGCGGCCCGCAACGATCAAAAAGCTGCCGTTGAAGGATACAGTCCGGGGCAGCACCGTATCACGCACCACATATATGGTTCCGCTGCCAGTGTAGCTTGATCCGTTTGTAATGCTCCAGTCCTGGGAAGCATAATACTCGCCGGACAGGTTTCCGCCTGTAGTCGGCGGGGCAGGCGAAGAACTGTGAGATGCAATGTTGATTGTGGGAAGCGTGAGGCTCAGCCCCGTATATTTGGCATACCCGCTGCTCATTGTCGGAGTTCCGGTAATATTGCCCCCGGCGCCGATTGAGGAATTGTACACCCTATTGCCAGTACCGAAGGAAACATTTGCGGTCCTGGCATACAAAGCTGCGTCTCCCGGCTGCGTAAAGACAACCGGCGCGCCTTTCGACGCATCCACATACAGCGTCTTGGTCACCGAGTTTACAGTACCTTCGGACTTGAGCCAAAACGTCCCATCCTGCGGAATGCCGATGCCTGGGAAGGTCATGGGTGTCGAAGCACGCAGCGTGACTTTGTACGTCTTGTTTTCGGAAGAACCGGCAAACAATACCGTGCTGCCGCTCAAAATCCAGTTCCAGTTGGATAGGGCATCCGCTGTCTCCATCGCGGCGATCGCCCGCTTCGCCCCGGCTTCCGCAGCATACCGCGCCTCCAAAACATCCCTGCTCATGGCCCCGCTGCGGACCTCCTGCGTGATCATGGGCAGGATGCCGTGCATAATGATTCCCAGAAAAGCCATGACGCCGATGGCCAGCACAAGAGCGGAGCCACGATTTTCCAACAACCCTGCGGTTTTTTTCATCGGAAGCCCCCCTCTGCTCACGTTCCGCTGTTCAAGGTGGTCACCGTCGTTTTCACAGGCGTCTCCAGCGCTCCGGAGCTGCTTTGCAGCACGATGGTCACGGAAAAAACGCGTCGGTTGGCGCCTGAACGGACGAACTGCAGGGAAGCGACCCGTCCCTGTCCCAGTTTTGTCGTAACGCCGCCCTTCGTCTTCAACACAAAGTGGGCGTCGGCGCCGGTCCCAGCTGAATCGTGCAGTTGCCGGACGTGCCCGGATACGTATACTGCAGTGTCGTGCCTGTCGAATCGCTGCCGC
>CAZXCC010000503.1:0-1521 GCA_964638945.1 uncultured Veillonellaceae bacterium
TTGACATTACGGCCCAGTCCATCTTGAATTTCAGCATGGCTTCGCAAACGCGGGAGCGTGGTGAAATTCGTAAAATTGCCGTGGATGTCGTCAAGGACGAGTTGCAGAGGATTGAAGGGGTGGCGGAAGTCAACGTATATAGCGCCGCCGACAGGGAAATCCATATTTATGTGGATCCGCGCAAGCTGGAATCATACAATCTGCCGTTTCAGCCGATTTTTGATTTGATCAATGCACAGAACTACAATACTCCGGGCGGCCGAGTCATTGCCAACGGCAACGAAATGACCGTCAGGACGGTAGGAAAGTATAAATCGCTGGATGATATGAAAAACCTTGTTGTTGCCAATCAGCAAGGGCGTCTGATCCGTCTGGGGGATGTCGCCTCGATTGAAGACGGCTGGGGAGAGGAACGCACCTATGCCCGCACGAAAGGGACTCCTTCCGTGATGGTGTCTGTGCAGAAACAATCAGGGACCAATACTGTAAATATTGCGGAAAGAGTCAAGAAAACGATGGAACGGCTGCAAAAGAACGTGTTGCCGTCCGACATCAAGGTGTCCACTGTCAGGGACAGTTCGGTCTACATCCGCGACAATGTGGATGATGTCATGGTTTCCCTGGTTTTCGGCGGGTTGCTGGCAGTCCTGATTACGTTCCTGTTCCTGCGGGACGGCAGGGCGACCATCATCGCGGGCATCGCGATACCCACTTCAATCATTTCCACTTTTTTTCTGATGAAGGCGCAAAACTTCACACTGAATAATATGTCTTTGCTTGGCCTGAGCTTGGCAGTCGGCATTTTGATCGACGATGCCATCGTGGTCATTGAAAATATCGTGAGGCATATGGAAGAAGGGTCTTCCCCGATGGAGGCCGCCGGCGACGGAACGCAGGAAATTTCCCTGGCCGTGCTGGCGACAACTTTTTCCCTCCTGGCCGTTTTTGTGCCAGTCGGCACGATGGGCGACATCATCGGACAGTTCTTTAAACAGTTCGGTCTGACTGTAGCCTTTGCGGTGGCATTTTCCCTGTTTGTGGCTTTTACACTCGTTCCGACGATGTCGGCATACTGGCTGCGAAAAGCAGATCCAGGCGCCAAACCGAAAACCCGTTTCGGCGTATGGGTGGAAGTCATCCTGGACAAGTGGGAAAATGCGTTTGTGTCATTACGGAGCTTTTACGAACAGGCCTTGCGATGGGCACTGCACAGGCCGAAAAAATTAATGGCAGTGGCGCTCCTGTCCCTGCTTCTGAACTTTTTGTTCTTGCCTATCATCGGCTTTGAGTTCCAACCCACCTATGATTCGGGGGAGTTCAGCATCGCCATGTCCGCTCCGGCAGGGACGGCCATGGAAAAGATGAAGGAATTGGTTGCTCCGGTAGAAAAAGAAGTACTGGCAGTCAAGGAAATCGACACGGCATTCCTGATCCTGGGCGGAAGCCGCCAGCCTCCATACAAAGGGAACATCGGCGTGAAGCTGGTACCCATTTCTGAAAGAAAGCGTTCCATGCTGCAGA
>CAZXCC010000504.1:0-1512 GCA_964638945.1 uncultured Veillonellaceae bacterium
GAGCCGATATCGCAACATACGTTTGCGCAAAGCAGGCGGAGGATCAGAAGAATAATTTGCGGAAAGAAAAACCGCCGTGAGGCGGTTTTTCTTTCGGTATTCAAGGAATGACACTCGTGGGACCGTGGACAATAAAAAATCAGTAATTATTTCGGTTGACATGAAGCAAAACGGATGATAGAATGATAAAGCGTCAATGGGGGAGTGTGGCTAATGGCCGCTGAAACTCTAAATTTCAAGAAAGTGACGAAAGTGATCGGCATTAAGCAAAGTATCAAAGCGGTTGAAAAAGAAACAGCCGTAGAGGTATATATTGCGGATGATGCCGATATCCGCCTGATTTCTCCACTGCAACAGGCATGCCGGAATAAAAATGTGCCTGCGATATCCGGATACTCCATGGAGGAACTGGGGAAAGCGTGTGGGATTGATGTCGGCGCTGCTGCAATCGCAATCTTGAAGTAGATAATACCCGCAGCAAAATATTGTGCTGAAAAGATCAAGAAGGAGGTGTGGAAATGCCGACAATTAGTCAATTGGTTCGTAAGGGCAGAGAACAGTTGGACAAAAAATCCACTGCGCCGGCATTAAAAGAATGTCCGCAAAAGCGTGGTGTTTGTACGAGGGTTTATACAACAACCCCGAAGAAACCGAACTCCGCGTTGCGCAAAGTTGCGCGTGTCCGTTTAACGAATGGTATCGAAGTGACGTCTTACATTCCCGGCATTGGACATAATCTGCAGGAACACTCCGTTGTCCTGATCAGAGGCGGCCGTGTCAAGGATTTGCCTGGTGTTCGCTATCATATCATCCGTGGCGCCCTCGACACTGCTGGAGTTGCAAAACGCAACCAGTCGCGCTCGAAATATGGCGCAAAACGCGGAAAGAAATAAGGAGGGGTTCTCATGCCGAGAAAAGGCGCGGTTCCTAAACGGGACGTATTGCCGGATCCCGTTTACAATTCGAAAGTAGTCACCCGTTTTATTAACAAAATAATGCTTAGCGGCAAAAAAAGCGTCGCCCAGGGTATTGTATACGATGCTTTTGAAGCGATGAAAACCAAGACCGGCAAGGATCCCCTGGAGCTGTTTGAAACTGCTTTGAAAAATGTTATGCCTGTTCTTGAAGTCCGTGCACGCCGTGTTGGTGGCGCAAACTATCAAGTTCCGGTTGAAGTCAGGGCAGATCGGCGCTTTTCGTTGGGAGTCCGCTGGTTGGTAAACTATGCTCGGGCTCGTAGTGAAAAAACCATGCATGAGCGGCTTGCTGCCGAGTTGCTGGACGCTTCGAACAATACCGGTGGTGCGGTAAAAAAACGTGATGATACCCACAAAATGGCTGAAGCCAATAAAGCGTTTGCCCATTATCGGTGGTAGAATTTTTAACGAGACATATGCTTAGGAGTGATGATAGTGGCCAGACAGTTCCCGCTTGATAAAACAAGAAACATTGGAATTATGGCCCACATCGACGCCGGCAAGACTACGACGACAGAACGGATCCTCTTTTACA
>CAZXCC010000505.1:0-1508 GCA_964638945.1 uncultured Veillonellaceae bacterium
CCCGGATGGTATCGAGGCTGGCCCGCAGGAAAACGGACGGCAAGCCGCATTTCTGAGCCGCCGGTACAGACTGGCCGCCACCCACCACACAATAGCCGCCTTCGGCAGCCAGCTCCGCTATGCGCTGCTCCAAATCCGCCAGACTCTGAAACACCACTTCCGTGATGTCAATATCCATAGCCTTTTCCAGCAACCTCATCCCGACAAACGGTTTACCGAAAGATGTGATCGCGATATTGCGGGTAACTTTCCGCGCTTCCTCGCAGGATTCCATGATATCGTACAGGCCTGTCGTAATATTTACAACAGGCGCGCTGTAATGTCGCGCAATATAATCCGAAGTTCCTCCCCGGCTGATAAAGACATCCACTTCCGGCGCGCCGAGATGGTCGATGACCCCTCTTGCCGACTCCATGCCCCCTTTGTATATTTCCACCGCAACACCAAGCTCTTGCGCAACCTGGCGTACTGCATCTTCCAGGTCCTTGAAAGGAGAAATCATCACGATACGGCTCATTCGCAGCAACTGCCTTTCACACTAATTACAGACCTATTCTGATTGTACAGGGTATCCGCCTGTACGCCAAGCAGAACTGCAATTTTCTTTACACACGCAGTTTTTTACTGGCATGAAACTTGCATTATTTAATAATTCGGTCAATTTTTTAGAAAGAAGGGATATCTATGCAAAGACTCGGAGCTTTGGAAGGAATCACCGTACTTGATCTGACCCGTGTGCTGGCAGGACCGTTCTGCAGCATGATGATGGCAGATATGGGCGCCAACGTGATCAAAATCGAGGAAACAGGCAAAGGCGCCGACGAGCGCCAGATGGGTCCTTTTGTCAACGGCGAAAGCGTCTATTACATGAACCTCAACCGCAATAAAAAAGGGGTCAGCCTGAACCTCAAATCGCCAAAAGGCAAGCAGATTTTCAAAGACCTTGTGAAAAAAGCGGACGTCGTGCTGGAAAACTACCGTCCCGGAACCATGGCCAAACTGGGGCTGGGATATGAAGTACTGAGCGAAATCAATCCCGGCATCATTTATGCCGCGGTTTCCGGTTTCGGCCAATACGGCCCTTATACCAAACGTCCCGGCTACGATATCATCAGTCAGGCCATGAGCGGTCTCATGAGCACAACGGGCTGGCCGGGCGGCGCACCAACCCGCACAGGCACTGCCATGGGCGACGTGCTGGGAGGTTTATCCGTGACCATCGGCATCCTTTCCGCCATCTACAACCGGTCCCACACCGGACGCGGCCAGGTGGTCGATGTGGCGCTGGTCGATTCCGCTGTCGCCAGTCTCGAAATCATCAATATGATATATCTTGCGGAAGGCCGCCTGCCGCAGCGCATCGGCAACCGCTACGAATCAGTATATCCCTACGACTCTTTCCAGGCCAAGGATGATCTGGTCATCATCGGCGGCGGCAACGACAAACTTTGGTCCTTGTTTGCCAAACACATCGGACATCCTGAGCTTGTCGACCATCCCGATTATGC
>CAZXCC010000506.1:0-1508 GCA_964638945.1 uncultured Veillonellaceae bacterium
CCAGTAATCTTGCGTTTTCCTTTTATGATGATGGTCAGTCGGTATGGATTGGTACTTCTGGTGGTGGCCTTAATCGTTTTGAAAAAGCTACTGGCCGCTTTCAAGCCTTTAAGACTGAACAGGGATTACCTAACGATGTTGTCTATGGTATCCTTCCTGATCGGCATGGCCGATTATGGATCAGCACGAATAATGGGCTGGCGATATTTGACAAAAGCGCAGGAGTTGTTCGCACATATAAAACAATGGACGGCCTGCAAAGTAATGAGTTTAATCAAGGGGCTTATTTTATAAGCTCTTCCGGCGAAATGTTTTTTGGCGGAGTGAATGGTTTTAATCGGTTCTATCCCGATCAAATCAAACACAATCCACATATCCCGCCAATTGTATTTACTGACTTTCAAATTGACTATAAATCCATTACCAACCCTGCAGAAGTAATAACGCAAAAATTGATCCGATTAAGACCCGATCAGCGTCAAATACGGATTGAATTTGCAGCTCTGGATTATACAGCACCTGATAAAAACATCTATGCGTATAAGTTGGAAGGTTATGATAGAGACTGGGTTCAAAGCGGTAATTGGCGCTATGCAGTATATACAAATCTTGCTCCTGGAGAATATACATTTCGGGTAAAAGGGGCTAATAGCGACGGAATTTGGAATCAAGACGGAATCTCTCTAAAAGTTGTGATAGAAACTCCATGGTGGATGACATGGTGGGCAAAAACTTTCTATATTGCACTCGTTGTAGCAATTATCCTTAGTTGGGGCCTATACCGTACACGTGCAGAGCGACGAAAAATACAGGAAATCAACCATTATAATCAGATTTTGGAATTGCGCGTGCAAGAAAGAACTCGTGAAATTGAAGCTGCGAACAAGCAACTAAAACAGTTGAGCATTTCTGATGCACTTACAGGTTTCAATAACCGAGCTGGTTTTAACGAGAGACTCTCACAAATCTGCTCGGAAAATCAATTGCCTATTGCGATATTTGTTTGCGACATCAACGGGCTGAAACAGGCAAATGATACGTTGGGACATCAGTACGGCGATAAACTGATTATAGCTGCAGCAGAAGTTATTGCGAATACCGTTGACGCTACTTCAGTCATGGCAAGAATCGGTGGTGATGAATTCGCAATCGCTATTCCAAAATGTTTGGAAACCCATGCATCCAAGCTGTTAAGTGACCTGCAGGAAAATATTAATCAATATAATTCCGTCAATACGGACATATGCCTATCATTGTCAGCAGGCTATGCAGTTGGTGATACCTGTCCTGTCGATACTGACGCACTATATAAGAAAGCTGATGCGAGAATGTATGCTCAGAAACACGGTAAAAATTAACAAAGATGAGCAGAAAAGGTGAACCGGGTTTTGCAGAAATAAGAGTGGTATTGTAAGCGGTTTCTGACAAACAGAGCCTTTCGATTATTTTATGAAACGAATTTTTGCGCAAACGAGTGGATTTGCAAGGATACAGATAGCCGCATCGCC